>CAYGZE010000019.1:12191-26848 GCA_964354185.1 uncultured Anaerolineales bacterium
CTCTGGACCACCGACGGGACGGTCCCCGGCACTTACCGTGTGAGGGACATCGATCCCGGCATGAGCGGTTCCGCTCCGTCGGCGTTCCAGGCCTTCGGCAACCGCCTCTTCTTCGTCGCCGACGACGGGGTCCACGGCTACGAGCCATGGACAAGCGACGGCACCGAGGCCGGCACGGTGCTCCTGCGGGACATCTACAACCTCAGCGACGACGCCGACTGCCAGCACTTCGTCACGGCGGGCCCCATCGCCTTCTTCACACCCGGGAGCAGCGGCCCGCTCTGGCGGTCGGACGGCACGACGGCCGGCACCTTCTGCCTCGCCGGCGACGACCCCGACGGCGCACCGGAGACGTCCTTGAGGGATTTCGCCGTCATCGGCGGCGTCCTCTACTACACGGCGTCCAACACCTCCCTCGGGACCGAACTCTACCGCTCCGACGGGACATGCGAGGGCACGTGGTGCGTCAAGGACATGATCGCCGGCTCGGGGAGTTCCAGCCCGTACGGCCTCACCGACGTCGCCGGCACCCTCTACTTCGGGACCTCCGCCGGCCTGTGGCGGAGCGACGGCACGACCGCCGGAACGGCCCTCCTCAGCCCGGCCGTCCTCAGCAGCAGCAACCAGTACCGGGCGGTGGCCGGCGACCGCCTCTTCTTCGCCGGCCGCCAGCCGGGCGGCAGCTACAGCCTCTGGGTGACCGACGGCACCGCCGGCGGAACCGTCCTGGTCTCCAGCCTGTATCCCACCCTCATGGCGGGCCTGGCCGACCGGGTTCTCTTCCAGGCCGACGACAAGGTCCACGGCAGCGAGTGGTGGGTCGCGGTGGCGCCGGCCGAGGTGCGCGGCACGGCGTGGCACGACCTCGACGGCGACGCCCTCTGCGAGACCGGCGAGCCCCTGACAGGCGGGCGGACCTTCTACCTCGACCTCGACGGCGACGGCGCCCTCGACCAGACGATCGTCACGTTCGCCAGCGCCGCCGGCCAGCCCGTGCCCGACCGCGGCACCGCCCTCAACGCGATCACCGTGCAGGGGGTGACCGGCGTCGTCACGGACCTCGACGTGACGGTCTCCATCCACCATCCGCTCCCGGCCGACCTGGGGATCACCCTGATCAGCCCGTCCGGCAGGCGCGTGGGGCTGCTGTCGGGCGCGGCCGGGCACGCCGGTCCCGACCTCCTCGGGACGACGTTCGACGACCAGGCCACCGCCGACCTCAACGCGGCCGCGGCGCCCCACACCGGCCGCTTCCGGCCCCTGGAGACGCTGGCGCCGCTCGCGGCCGAGGAGATGAACGGCGTCTGGACCCTCGAGGTCCGCGACCGCCTCGCCGGCGACGTGGGCTACCTGGAGGGCTGGGCCCTCACGATCACCGTCGGCGAACCGCTCGCCAAGAGCGGCGACGGCGGCGGCTACGTGCTCCGTGCCCAGGAGAGCGGCGACTACCAGGTCCGCGAGGCGCTTCTGCCCGGTTGGGCCTCGACGATGCCGAGCGGCAGCCTCTACACGGTTCACGTGGACGAGGGCCGGACGGCTGGCCCCTGCGACTTCGGCGCCGTGGACGTCAACCGCGGCATGACGGCCGAGGTCGGCCGCCTCTCCTTCGACCGCCGCACCTACGAGTTCTCCTCGCCGGTCACGATCCGCCATGCTGGTGACGCCGCGTTCGCGAACGTCCGCTTGGTCCTGGTCGGCCTGCCGGCCTCCGTCATCCTGCGGGACGCGGCCGGCACGACGGCCGACGGATGTCCGTACCTCGATCTCTCTGATCGCCTGCTGGACGGGCGCTTCTGCCCCGGCGACTGCGTCGCCGCAAGCCTGTCGCTGTACAACCCGGACCTGGTGAGGCTCGACTTCCAGGTCCGGGTCGACGGTGAGGTTGCATCGGTCCCCGGCGCCGGGGCGGACGCGGCCGACGACGCCGGCCAGCCCGAACTCACCATCGACGTCGCCGGCGCGGCCCGCCAAACACTCACGGTGGGCTCGGGCGGCGTCCAGAGCGCCGGCGGGACGAGCACCGTCGACGCGGGGGTGATCCTGGGCGCCGATTCGACCTGGAACGTCGACGCGGGCAGCACGCTCGTCCTGAACGGAACCCTCAGCGGCACCGACAAGACCCTGACGAAAACGGGCGGCGGCACCCTGGTCATCAACGGCGGCCAGAACCCTTCGACCGGCCTCACGTTAGCCATCAACGGCGGGACGGTGAAGCTGGGCGGCGGGGTGCTCGTCCTGGACGGGCTCAGTTTCGGCAGCCTGTTCGGCTCGAACCCGTCGCCCGCTGGGACGAGCGACGCTTCCCCGGTGTCCGCCACGGCGGCGCCCGCGCCCCAGCCCGACGCATCGCCGGCGGCCGTCCCGGCTCAGCCCTCTGCGGCACCGGTTGAGTCGCTCGAGACCGCCATCCTGGCGGCCCAGGGCCGGTTGCCCGCCGATGCGCCGAAAGCGGAACGGCCTTGGGACGACGCGGCGCCACCCTTCCTCCTGGCGCTCCCGATAGCAAGGGCGATTCCAGTTGCCGTCGGCGCGACGGTCGACTGCATCGAGCTGACGGCCGGCGCGCTGGCGCGCTCCGCCGCCGATCTGCCGGGAGCGGGGGAAGAACCAGGCCTTGACGACGCCCCCCTGCTCGCGCAGGACCCGGCGGCCGACCTTCTGGATGTCCTGGAGTTGGCGAGTCTCGAGATGCCTCTGGGCGTCTGATGACTGCCACTAAAGTGGTCCGGGGGAGTTGAGTTCGCCCCGTGTTAGGGCAGGAGGTGGCGCGGAATGCGAAAGACGTGATGAGGCTGTCGTGGTCGGCGCTCGCGCGGCTGTTAGCCGGAAGGGCGCAGTTTCGAACACTCCCTCAAGTCTGCGTTGACCAGCGGCGTCAGTTTCGCTTTGGCGACATCTGGTTTCGGCCCCCACCGCGCGAGTCTCGAACCCCGCAACTCCGAACATCACAAGCGCTTAACCCATTTCCAAGACAGAGAGGGAGATAGCGGACCGGCTTCGTCGCACCGCGGGAAACACAAAAATGTCCGCCGACCGATGCGTCTGATATAATGCGGACGTTCAAAAAGGTTAGCGCTGCAAGACGGCCTTGGACCGGATGGCTCTCAACCAGATCGCCGCATGGTATCCACGCCTTTTTCGGACGGCGCTGCGCCTGACCCGGAACCCCGAGGACGCCGCCGATGTGACGCAGCAGGTGTTCTGCAACGCCATGCGCCATTGGGACCGCTTCGATGGCCGCTGTTTGCCGACCACCTGGCTGCACCAGATCCTGGTCAACTGCGTGCGGGACTGGGCCCGCCGGCGCGAAGTGCGGGCCACCGATCCGTTGGATGAGGGTTTCGTCTGGAAGGCGGACGGTGACGCCCCGTCCGAACGTTTGGATCGCGAGGAACAGCACGGGCACCTTCGCCGCGCCATCGGGAACCTGCCCGACACGCTGCGGGGGGCGTTCCTGATGACGGTGGTCGATGGCTACACATACGAGGAGGTAGCCGATGTCTTCTCGCTGCCTGTGGGCACCGTGGCCACGCGAGTGCACGAGGCCCGCAAGCGAATCTGCGAGGCGATGCGGCGCGTTTACCCGGAGGTGTGACGATGAGCGGCGAGGCGTCCCCGGACCTTGAACGGCGGCTGCACGCGCTGTGGTGCGGCGACCTGGCCCCGGCCGAGGCGCGTGACGAGCTGGCCCGCCTCTGTCGCGACGAGCAGGCCCGCGCGGTGCTGGCCGAGATGATCGAGGTCCAGCAGGCCTGCCGCGCGGCCTTGGGCTGCGAGGTGGGCGAGGAGGCGGTTCGCCAGGGAGTCGGATCTCTGGCGCCGCTGTTGGCGAGGCGGGAGCGCGGCAGGGCTTCGGAGCGGTTCCGGAGGGTTCGCCGGTGGCGGGGGGCCTTGCGCTGGATGGTCCGGGCGGCGGCTCTGCTGGTGGTAGGCGGCAGCGTGTACGTGGCCGTCTCAGCCCACTGGACGGTTACCCGGATGGGCGAGCGGCTCGAAGAAATCTGCAGGACGGTGACCGCGCCGCAGGTCTCGGCCGCCGAACTGGCCATGTACCGAGAGATGCTCCGGCAGGTGGCGGACCCGGCGGGGCAGTCGCGGCCGTGGCTCCTGTTCGCTGACGGTGAAGGGGAGTTCGGCTACCTCCCCGCGGTGTCGAGCGACGCATCTTCCAGCGGCCCCATTCTTGTGCGGTGCCTGCTGGTGGCCGACGACGGGAGCCGCCGGCAGATGCTCACGCTCGTGGTGCCAAGCGGGCGGCAGGCCCCGTTGACGCTGCCGGAGGCCGCTCGGTGGGACGATATGCCCATCGACCTCGACGTCGCGGCCCAGGGCCGCTGGGCCGACGTCGGCCTCACGGTGGGCGAACACGCCGCGGGGGCGTCCGGCGTGCGGGGTCGCGTCGGGGTGGGCGAGCCGCCCTCCGAAGTGGGCCAGTTTCGGCTGCGAAGTCGGCCGGTGCGCGTCTTCCTCCAGGCGGTGCTCATCGGCCAGACGGTAGGATGACGGGGGGAGAAGGCCGTGGTCCTGGCGCGGGCGAGTCTGCGGCTGTGGTGGTGGCTGGGCGGGGTGACGGCCGCCGTGTCGGTCGCAGAGCCGCTGGTCCAACCCTTGCCCGTGCCGCCGCCGGCGGCCGTGAAGATCGATCTTGCCGTAGGGGCGGCGGGGGCCCGAGCGCTGCGGCTCCTGGGGGGGCAAGAAGTCATCGTGCAGGTTGCCGCAGCGCCCCGCCGACCCGTCCTGTGGCAGTTCGGGGCCTCGGATACGGTGCTGGCCCACGGGGCGATGCTCTCCGGAGAGGACGGGGCCGCGCGACTGCGCCTTGCCATGCCGACGGTCCGGGCGCGGACGCACTGCGTGCTCTACGTCTGGTCGTCTGGGGCCGAGGCGAGCCGCACGGCCGTCGTGTTCCCGCCGCGGATGCTGGCCGAGGCCGCCGCGCGGCTCGGGGGGCGCCGGCTGGCGGTCCTCGATGATGAGGGCGGCGTCGGCCGAGCGCTTGGGGCCGAGGGCGTCGCCTTCGCGGCGGTGCGGTCGGACGTCGAGAGAACGTTCTTCGAGGCAGACACGATCCTTGTGGCCGGCGCCCTGGCCGACGAGACGGCCGCGCGCTCCTGGGCAGGGCTGGAGCCGCGGATCCGCGCGGGCGCGTGCCTCGTCCTCCTGAATCCTCCCGTCGGCTGGGGAGGATGGGGCCTGAGACGGGTCCCTCTGGTGCCGCCGGCCCAAGGGTGGATGCGGCTGGCGCCGCGGCTTGCCGCGCCGCTCGATCCGGCGGACCTGGGTGTTGGGCCCTGGCCGACGGCCCTGGAGGCCGCGGCCGACGCCCATCCGCTGGCGTGGCTGGAGCCCTTGCCGGAGAACCTGGGGGAGACCGGGACGGCCGCGACCCCGGGTTCCCTGCTTGTCGCGGCGCGTGCGGTGGGCCGGGGGTGGGTGGTGGTCGCCCTGGCCCCGGGGCTGGACAGGCCCGACACCGATGCGGTCGGCCGGGCGCTGCTCGACGGCCTGGTCCTTTGGTCTGTGGAGCCGGACGAGAACCCCTCACGGGAATAAGGAGAACGACCGTGTCCTGGAAGACGCTGCTGTCGCTGGGGTTGCTGCTCTTGGCCGCGCGGTCCTACGCCGTTGCGGGGAAGGCGCCGGATACGACGGCCCCGCCCGCGCCGGCAGCCCCTGCGGCCCCCGCGGCCGAGGAGGCGTCGGAGCCGCCCACCGTGGCGGTGCTCGATTACGAGGTCACCGCGCCGCAGACCACCGAGATGGGCTCGCAGGTGGCGGACCTGCTCACGGTCCGCCTGAGCCTCGACGACTCGATCCACCTGGTCGAGCGCGCCCAGCTCGGCAAGGTGTTGGCCGAGCAGAAACTCAAACTCCAGGGCCTGACGAGCCAGGACCAGGCCGTGGAGGTCGGCAAACTCCTCGGCGCCCGACTCATGGTCCTGGGCAAGATGTTCATGATGGACCGCCAACTGATGGTCGTCACGCGGGTCGTGGGGGTGGAGACGGGGCGCGTCAAAGGAACCCTCCGGGCCGTCGAGCCCAGTAAGCCCCTCTCCGAGGCGGTAATGCTCGTGGCGGAGGACGTGGCGGCCGTCATCCAGAAGAATGCGGCGGCGCTCTTGCCGCCCGACGTCCGGCTGTATGACCCGATTGCCCCGATCCTGAAGGCGCTGGGCAACCGGCCGCGACCTGCCCTGGCGGTGGTCATCCCCGAGGTGCATCGTACCCGCGTCGTGGTCGATCCCGCGGTGGAGACGGAGATCAAGCGGACGCTGCTGGCGTGCGGGTTCCGCCTCGTGGACACGGGGAACAACGACCTGGCGGACTGGGCCAAGCAGATGGTCAAGGGTGAGAAGCCGGCGTGGCCGGGGGCCCTGGCGGACGCGGACCTCGTCGTCGTCGGGGAGGCGTTCAGCGAGTTCGCCCTGCGCACGGGCGACCTGCTCACGTGCACGGGGCGGGCGGAGGTCAACCTCATCAGCCGCCACTCGGGCGAGATCCTGCTGGCCGACCGCCAGACCGACCGGGCCGTCGATCTGGCGGAGACCACCGCCGGCAAGACGGCCCTCCAGAAGGCCGGCCGCCAACTCGGGCTGGCGATCTGCCGCCGTCTCGTCACCTACAAGGGGCCCATCAAGAAGCCCGTTGCCGCGCCCACGACCAAGCCGGCCGGCGCCCCGGCCAAACGACCGGCAGGAACCGGCCCTCAGGCCCGGGCCGCGCCTTCCCTGGCCGTACGGAACGCCATCGCGTCGACGGCCTCGACGACGCGCGTGTTGTTGTTGGCGGCAGAGGCGCCCGGCGCGGCCCAGCCGCCCGCCGAAGCCAAGAAGGACGCCGCGAAGCACCGGACCCTCTTTGCCGCCCTGTTCGAGAACGAGACGGGCCAGGAGCAGTATGACCCGGTGGCCGCCGGCCTGGGCGACCTCGCGGCCGTCCTCCTCGCGGAGCAGGAGCATATCACGGTGGTCGAGCGGCAGCGGCTCCTGGCCCTCGCGGAGGAACAGGCCCGGTCCCTCAAGGGCCTGACGGGCGAGAAGCACGCCCTGGCCGCAGGCAAACTCCTCAAGGCCGACACGGTGCTCACCGGGCGGCTGTACCTCGTGGAGGGCAAACTCACTGTGAGTCTCAAGGCCGTCGACATCGCGAGCGAGCGGGTGCTGGCGGCCGACCAAGCCTCGTTCCGCCCTTCGGACTTGGCGGAGACGGCGCTGCAACTGGCCCGACGGCTCGGCGAGCAGATGGCCCTGCCGCTGCCGGAGATCGACCTGAAGGCCGTCGACGCCTCGCCCATCGCGAGTCTGCACTTCGCCAAGGCCCTCGGCTGCTACTACGCCGGCAACCTCGACGAGGCCATCATGCAGTTCATGCGGACCGCGGACCTTGACCCGGACTACACCGAGGCCCACTTCTGGCAAGGCATGTGTCACCAGCGCCTGGGCGAGCACGCCCACGCGGTCATCGAATGGGAGAAGTACCTGGCGCGGCACCCGGACTCCGACCGGTCCGACGCGGTGCGCAAACTGCTGGACGAGGCGAAGCGGCAGGATGCCGCGGGTTCGCCCGAGCGGCTCGGCCCCAAGACCCCGGCCGGGCCGCCCGCCCCGGACGGCCCCAAGGGCGTCGGCCCCGCCGCGCCCGCCGAAAAGCCCCAGCCGCCGCAGCCTGCCAAGGACCCCGCCGAGGCCGCCCGCATCCGCGCCCACAGCGCCCTGCAACTCGGCAAGGCGCTCGAGAAGGCCGGCAAGCCGGAGGCCGCGCGGCGGGAGTATGAGCGCGTGGTCAAGGAGTATCCCGACACCGAGGAGGCGAAGGAGGCCCGCCGGCGGCTCGAGGCGCTCGGCGCCGCTGCAAAGCCTCCGCGCGACTGAGCCATCGGGGCTGCCCCAGGCGCGCAGCCGCCCCCCGCCGTTCGGAAAAGGAAGGCCATGAACCGAGCCTGCGTCGTGGCCGCATTCCTGGCCGCCTTGGTTCTGCTTCTCGCCGGCGTCCCTGCCCGCGGCGAGGCCGTGGCCGTGTTCAACTTCCAGATGACCAGCGAGACGCCCGAGTGGCGGTGGCTGGAGAAGGGCCTGGCGGACCGCGTTGCCACGGACTTCGCCCAGGACCGCAGCCAGACGATCATCGCGCGGGACGAGATGCAACTGGTGGCCCAGAAGATGGGCTGGGTGCCCGAAATGGCCACCACCGACGCGGGGCGCATGGGCGAAATCCGGAAGCAACTCAAGATCGCGTACCTGGTGACCGGCGTCTACGAGGTGGCGGGCGACCGGATTCGCCTCATCGGCCAGGTGGTCGAGGTGGAAGGCCGCCGCGAGGTGGCCCGCAAGGAACTCGCCGGCCCGGCGGCCGAGGTGCTGGACCTTCAGCGGCGGCTGTCGGCGGAGTTGCTCGCGTGGTTCTCGAAGAAGCCGGCGGCCCAGATCCTCGAGACGCTGCCCGTCTGGACGCGGAGCCTGCCGGCCGCGCGGGCGCTCTACGAGGGGATGGACCTCTATGACCAGGGCCGCTACGGCGAGGCGTGGCTTCGGTTCCGCCAGGCGTCGCGTGAGGACCCGGCCTACGTGGAGGCGGTGTACTGGGTGGGGAAGATGTACTACTTCATGGACCGCTACGAGCACGCGCGGCGGATGCTGGAGCGGTTCGTGTACCTCGATAACTACCATCCGCGGGTGGGGGACGCGATGGTGGAGTACGTGCACACGTACGAATCGGCCGGCGCTCCGGCCGAGGCGCTGCTCCGCTTGTACGGCGACCTGGCGCGGCGGTTCCCCAATGCCAAGGTCTGGCAGGGCCCCCGGTGGGGATTCTTCGGCGATCTGCGTAGCGAGGACTGGTTCCGCTACAGGTGCATGAACGTGATTACCCAACTCGGTCGTGCCGCGGAAGTGCTCACGATGAGCGGGCCGATCCTCGACAGCCCCATGTGGTATCCCACGACCGAGAGAGGCTGCGCGTACCCCTACGGTCTGGTGAGTCTCCTGGAACATCACGCCCGGACGGGCCAACTGCCGGCTTTCACGATCGGGATCCAGGACACCGTGCTTGGGGCCGTCACCCGGGTCCTGGCGCCCCAGGAGGAAGGCGGCACCTGGTTGCGGTTCGACGACGCGGGGAGCCCCCTGACCGTGCAGACCGTCCCACGGCGACTCATCGGCGAGGAGCGAGCCGGTCTGGATCGCGGGGCGGTGCTCGAGGAGCCCTGGGCGACGCTTCAGGTCGGGCTCCGCGCGCCGAGCGGCGCCGTCTTCGAGTCCGTGCGCTTCCAGGCGGCCGCGGAGGGCGACCAAGGCTACCTGGAGGTGCGGCTTCGCCGCGCCGATACCTTTGAACAGTGGCTCGGATACACCGCGCCGACGCGGGCCGACCTGAAACAGGCATGCCGACAAGGCATCGAGGTCAAGGCCCCGCCGCTGGGGCCCATTGTCGTGGCCGAATGCCGGTTCAGCGTCGCGGACGCCCAGAGCGGCCCGATTGTCGTCAAGGGCATCACGGTCACACCGCGACTTGCCCGCATCCGGACGCCCGGGGCGTTGCGCGTCTTCTGCCACAACACCTCGGATTTCCGCGTATACGTGGACGGCGCGCTGGGCCGGTGGAACCCTGGGCTGGTGGGGCCCCTCGCACCGGGCAAGCATGCGGTGCGCTTCGCGCCGGTGGCGGAAGGGACGCCGTTCGGCGAGTGGGCTACGAAGGTGGAGGTCCGGCCCGGCGGCGAGGCGCGCCTGGCGGCGGCGCTGCCGTGGGCCGAAGGGAGCCCCTGGCGCGGGTGGCGGCCGATGCCCGTGCCCGCGGCGTCTGCCTCGCCGGACCCCAGCCTGTGGCTGTGGTCGAGGGGGCCCCCCGCCATCCAGGCCGACGAGGAGGCAATCCGGCTCGTCTGGTCCTGCCGGGGCGATCTCTGGTCCTCGGTCAGCACGGACGGCGAAGTGTTCTCGCCGCCTCGGAAACTCGACCTGCCCGTCTCCAGCGGCTGGGACGAGACGTCGCCCGCCTTGGTGCGCGACGAGACCGGCCGCCTGGTGCTGGTGTTTCTCTCCTGCCGCGATGCGCGCCACCGCTCCCTGCCGTACGCGGCCTGGTCGCGGGACTTCGTCCACTGGAGCGCCCCGGCCCTGATCTGTGAAGACGCTACTTCCGAGCGCTACACGCTTCTGGCCGACGACCGCGGGCGCGTCGTGTTCGCTTACAGGACCTCCAAGGGGAACGGCGTACGGGTCAGTGCCGACGCCTGCCGGTGGACGGCGGCGCAGGTGCCCGCCGGCGTCTTGATGCAGGACCGGACGGCGCTCTACGTCTGCTACGACCTGGAGCCTGACAAGCCCCCCGGCGCCGACGGCGCGGGCGCCGCCACGGTGTACCGCCTCCGCCGCTGGACGAGCCACGACCTGGCCATGTGGTCCTCGGAGGAGACGGTGGGGACGTTCAAGTTGGAGGGCAACTTCCCCACGGAACGGCTCTATGCCCTCGAGGGGGAAAGCGGGCCTGCGATCCTCGGCTTCGGCGCCTCTTGGGAGAAGAAGTGGGACCTCGGCCTGTGTGAACCGGGGCCGGACGGCGCCTGGTGCGTGGCAGGGCGGCTGTGGGGCCTCCTGCCGGGAGACGCGCGGCCGGCCTACCATCCGCGGTGGGGATACGTGCTGGCGGCACTCAGTGCCGAGAGCCACGAGTGGTGGCCCCAAAACCCGTCGGGGCCGTACGTCCTGCGCGGGCCGGACCTCAAGCCGCTGAGGGAGTACCGCAGCCCTCTCCCGCCGCTGGCCCTGCGGACGCCGGGGGCGAAGGAAGGCCCGAGCCGAACGGCCTGGCTCGGGCCGGATGGCCGCCTGACCGGTGTCCGGATCGGCACCCCCTTCTACGCCCACATGGCCCCGCCGCCGACCGCCGGCCCCGCGGGTCCTACGGGAACGCTCACCTACGTTCCTGCGCACGAAGGACGCTCGGCCTCCCTGAAGGGAGGCCAGCATTTCCGGCCGGCCCCGGCGGGGTGCGGCACGGTCCATCCGCAGGCCCGGGTGGTCACGCTCGACTTGGGGACCCGCAAGGTCGCCTTGGCCCTCGACGCGGGGAAGGCCGGCGCCATGCACTACGACGTCCTCCGCGTCGACCCGACCGGGCGGGGCGACTTCCGCAGCGCCTACGTCGTTCCCCGCACGTTTCTGGTGGGCGACCCGCCCACGGCCGAGCAGGAGGCCACGTTCTCCTATGAGTTTGCCGGCGACCTGCCGGAGGTCCGCTTCGGCCCGGATCTTCTCGCGGCCGGCATCGAGGTGAAGTACGAGGAGAGGGCCGCCTTGGGCTCAGGCACGCAGCTGGCGTACCTCATCTCGATGTGCGGGGTGGGCGCATGCCGCTTCGGCGACAAGACGTACAACGTCCGCTTCTACGACCGCACGTCGGATTTCGACGTTCGCGACGTCGCCTCGCCCCGGACGGGGGCCGACGCGCCGACTGCGGAGGCCGGGAGCGACTGGTTCTGTGTCGACGAGTACGACGACGGCGACAAGGTTGCCTGGAACAGCAGTACCACCGGATCGCCCATCCGGTACGGGGACCGGCTGTGGCGGATCAACGACGAGCGCATGCCTTCGGGCCGCTACGGGCAGCCGATCCTGGTGGCCGGGCGATGGTGGAACGTCCGGGTCTCCGACGACGGCCGCCAGGTGACGGCCGAGCCGCTCGAAGTGCCGATGGCCCACGTTCGGCTCGGCCACCCGTCTTGGCACATGATCCTCGTCCGCGAGGGATCCCTGCTGTCTCTGCGCGGCGGCGCGGGGGCCGTGCCGGTGCCGGCCGGACGGTACCGCATCCACCGGTACGAGGAATACCTGAGCCCCGCCCCGGACTTTGCCGCTGCGAGACTGGCACTCTCCGAGGTGAGCGACCCGGCGGCGCCCTCAATGACGCTTGACCTCAAGGCGGGGACGACCGCCGACGTGCCGTTGGGCTCGCCGCTGCGCAGCACGGTCCAGGTCACGCGCGGGGAAAAGGCCCTCAAGTTCGTGATCGCGTTGCGGGACGTGGCGGGCCGCCCGATGGACGTCGAACGCTTCCATCCCGGAGAACTGGGTCACATGTGCCGAATCCAGTTCACGCTGACTCGCACCTCCGACGGCCGCAAGGTTGTCTACGAGGCCGCGCGCCACGAGGCCGCCGACCGCGGTTGGACCATCCCGGCCGGGTGCGCCGGTTCGTGGACGGTCACGGCCCAGTTCTCGGACACGTTTCCCATCGAGGTCGAGCCGGCCACCGTCACCATCCCATAGACGGGCCTCTCGGGAGGAGGAGAACGGGTGGCGTGCCTATCACCACGGCCGGGCGTGTGGCTCGTCGCGGGAGCGCTCCTCATTGGTGCGGCGGGGCCCGCAGCACCGGCCCGCGCGGCGTCGGCCGTGGCCGTGTTCAACTTCCAGATGACCAGCGAGACGCCCGAGTGGCGGTGGCTGGAGAAGGGCTTGTCGGACCGGATCACGACGGACCTCGTGCGGAGCCGCGACCTCGCGGTCGTGGCGCGGGACGAGATGCAGATGCTTGCCCAGAAGATGCAGTGGGTTCCGGAGATGGCGACGTCGGACCCGGTCCGCGTGCAGGAGATCGAGCAGCACCTGCGGGTGGAGTACCTGGTCACGGGCGCGTACACGGTGACGGACGGGGAGATCCGGATCACCGGGCAGATCGTGCGGGTGAGCGATCGTCAGGAGGTGGCCCGGAAAGAGGTGGGGGGAAAACGGGAGGACGTGATCGAGTTGCAGCGGGGCCTTTCGTCGGAACTGATGGGATGGTTCACGAAGCAGCCGCCGGCGCAGATTCTGAAGGAACTGCCGGTGTGGACGAAGAGTGTTCCGGCGATGAAGGTGCTGTACGACGGGATGGACCTGTACGACCAGGGCCGCTACGGCGAGGCGTGGCTGCGGTTCCGCCAGGCGTCGCGCGAGGACCCGGCGTACGTGGAGGCGGTGTACTGGGTGGGCAAGATGTACTACTTCATGAACCGCTACGAGCACGCCCGTCGCGCCCTGGAGCGGTTCGTGTACCTGGACGCCGTTCACCCGCGCCTGGGCGACGCCCTCGTCGAGTATTGTCACACCTATGAAGAACCCGGCGGGGCCCCGGAGGCGCTGCTGGCGATGTACCGGGACCTCGGCGTCCGGTACGCCGGCGCGCACGTCTGGGAGGGCCGCGAGTGGGGAACCAACGGGATCCTGGAAGCGGGCGACTGGTTTCGGGCCAAGCAGGTCCAGGTCCTGGTTGATCTGGGGCGGTTTCCGGAGGCCGCGCCCCTGATCCGTCATGAGCCGGCCCAACAGGCTTGGGCGCTGGCGGGCGTGGATTGGGCCGCCCTGGCCACTGGCCGCATCAACGCTAAGGTTCAGGAGGAACTGTCCAAGTTGTTTTCTGCTGTGCCGTGGGAGATCGGCGACCGCGGAACCCCGGGCGTGCTTCGCGGCGAGGGGCCCCGGCGTATCCTGGGCCGGGAGCGGCACGGCCTGGATCGCATGGCAGCCTTCGACCCGGACCACGTGGGCTTTGCGGTCGCCGCCATCGGCCCGCCCGGCGGCGCGCTGACGGCCCTGGAGGTCCAACCGATCGTGGAAGGCACCGACGGTTGACCGCGAAGAGGAAGGCGTGGGTGGAATGGGGCGCCGCACGAGGAATAGATGAGCTCACACACTGCAGACGCCGCGCCGCCGCCGGGAATCCGTGGTACGACGTCGATCCGGGTCTCGTCCCGGACGCATTCTTCACATACCGCGTATCCCGGATACCTTTTCTGGCACTGAACCCCGGTGGATACCAATGCACGAACGCATTGCACAAGGTGCGGTTCCGCTCAAGTGTGTCAGCCAACGCGCGGAAGTGGGTCCAACTGTCGCTGCTTTCGAACGTTGGCCAGCTCTTGACCTGCCCGCAACCATTGTGCCACCTGTAAAGTTAGAGTTCAATGCTGCGGAGCCATTGCCGGAAGGCGGAGCGCAGCGGAGCCTGGAGGCAATGGCTCCCGCATCTCCGGCGCCGGCGGCCGGTAGCCCAAGGCGCTGTGCGGACGCACCTGATTGTACTCCCGACGCCACCGTTCCACCAGCACCTTGGCCTCCCAGAGCGTATCGAAGATCTCACGCCTCAGCAATTCGTCCTGCAACTTCCCGTTGAACGACTCGATGTACCCGTTCTCCCACGGCCTCCCCGGCTCGATGTACAGCGTCCGAACACCCACATGCGTCAGCCATTCCCGCACGCCCCGCGCCCTGAACTCCGACCCGTTGTCCGACGCCTCACGCAGCTTCCCGATGATCTGCTCCGGCTTGAACACTCTCCTGCCCATGAGCCACGGCTCCTTTCTTCCCGAAAGCGGTCCCCAAGCTTGACTCATTCCCTGGACTACTTCTCGGGGGGCAGGTCATCTGCACCGTCACATTGCGGACGCGCCGTCCGCTGGCACAATGTGAAGTGCACTAGCATGGGGTATGCTGTCTACCTTCATGGTGCTTCCCTCAGGGTGGGTCTCGTCACTGTGCCAGTAACTCCCTCAGCCTTCTGCTCTGACGAGACCAAGCAGGCTGGTTCTCTGCAAGGAGCCGCCTGAGTTTCCGGAGTGATCTACGTGTTCAACGTCAGCGACTTTGGCACAAGGGTGAGCGTTCGGTGAAGGGAGAGGT
>CAYGZE010000020.1:0-26495 GCA_964354185.1 uncultured Anaerolineales bacterium
AACACGTGGGTGAACTCGTGGGTCCCCCACTACACCCTCGTCGGCATGGTGGTCCGCCATGGCGAGGCCTTCACCCTCTCCGACCATCTGACGGTGTGGGAGGACGGCAAGCCCCTTTATCGCCCCACCGTGCACTACGCCTACTGCCCCTGCGACTGCGCCGTCGCCAGCCTCAACGAGTTGCGCGGCTACGACTACAGGCTCGTGGAACGCCAGCGGATCATGACCGACGAGATCACGAGCGGCTCGGACGTCCTGGGGGCCCTGATCATGGGCCACGCCTACAACGCCTGGTGGACGGGAAGCGACCTGGCGATCGAGGAATCGCGCCGCCTCGTGCCGCATCAGAACGCGACCACCATGCAGGTGGCCATCGGCGTGGTGGCCGCCGCCATGTGGATGATCGAGAACCCGCGCCGGGGCGTCTGCGTCCCCGACGACCTGCCGCACGACTACGTCCTCGGCATCGCCAAGCCGTACCTGGGGAAGTTCATCTCGATGCCGTCGGACTGGACGCCCCTGAAGCACTACTCCAACTCGTTCCCGGGGTATAACAAGCCGGCCCTGGACACCAGCGACCCCTGGCAGTTCAAGAACTTCCTCATCA
Organism: uncultured Anaerolineales bacterium; assembly: GCA_964354185.1. Taxonomy (GTDB): domain Bacteria; phylum Planctomycetota; class Phycisphaerae; order FEN-1346; family FEN-1346; genus CAYGZE01. Next base: position 608 of record CAYGZE010000020.1, read on the forward strand.
CCGACGGCGACTGACGCGCCGGCGCAGCGGGGGACATCTCCTGCTCGGAAAGGTCCCATGGCGAACCTGAAACTCCTCAAGCGCCTGGCCAGGCGGCACGGCACCCCCCTGTTCGTGGTGGACCACAACGTCCTGCGGGCCAACTACCGCCAGTTCAAGAAGCACCTGCCGCGCGTCCAGGCCTACTATGCCGTCAAGGCCAACCCCGACCCCGCCATCGTCAAGACGTTCTACGACCTGGGGGCGAGTTTCGACGTGGCCAGCATGCCCGAGTTCCTGATCGTCCACGAGAACATTCGGGGCCTCCCCGCGAAGCAGCGGCAGGACTACATCTGGGACAAGATCATCTACGCCAACCCCATCAAGGCCACCGAGACCCTCGAGCAGTTGGACCCGTACAAGCCGCTGGTCACCTACGACAACGCGGAGGAGATCCGCAAGATCCGCAAGTACGCCCCGCACGCGGGCCTGGCGCTGCGGATCAAGGTGCCCAACACCGGGTCGATGGTGGAACTGTCGAGCAAGTTCGGCGCCGCGCCGGGCGAGGCCATCGACCTGATCCGTGCCGCCTTCGACGCGGGTCTGGTGGTCGAGGGCATCAGTTTCCACGTCGGCAGCCAGTGCACCCACTTCGAAAACTACGTCCAGGCGCTGTACCTGGTGGCCGGCATCTTCATGGAGGCCTGGGGCAGCGGCTACGATCAGGTGAAGATCCTCGACATCGGCGGCGGCTTCCCTGCCCACTACGACAGGAACATCAAGCCGTTCCGCGACCTGGCGAACCGGCTCAATTCCGAGTTCGACCGGCTGTTCCCCGAGCACATCGAGATCCTGGCCGAGCCGGGACGCTTCCTGGTGGCCACCGCCGCCACGCTCGTCGCCAAGGTCATCGGCAAGGCCGTCCGCGAGGGCAAGACGTGCTACTACATCAACGACGGCGTCTACCACACCTACAGCGGGGTCCTCTTCGACCACTGCAAGTACCCGGTGAAGGCCTTCAAGCGGGGCCCCACCCAGATCAGCGCCGTCTACGGCCCCACCTGCGACGCCCTGGACACCGTGTCGCTGGCGGAGGACCTGCCCGACCTGGAACTTCACGACCTGGTGTACAGCGAGAACATCGGCGCCTACAGCCACGCCTCCTCCACCTGGTTCAACGGCTTCCCGCCGGCCAAGGTGGTGCATATCAACCGATGATCGGGGCGGCACTGGTCGCCGTGGAGGATTGCCCATGCGTGACCTCATCCTGGGATGGGCGTTTCTGATCGTGATGGCCGGCGTCGCCCGGGCCGGGCCGGCGCCTCTGCCGCCGAAGGTCAACCTGGTGCCCGAGTTCCGGCGGCTGGGCCTTGCGCCGCGGGTCCAGGGCGGGCGCGACACGTGCTCGGTGTTCGCCATCACCGCGCTGGCGGACTTCGAGTGCACCCGGAACACGCCCCCGCCCCACGCGCGATTCTCGGAGGAGTTCCTCATCTGGGCCGCCAACGAGGCCACCGGACGCTCGGACGACCCGGCGATGTTCTACGAGGCGATCTCGGGCCTGAACGCCTTCGGCATCTGCGCCGAATCGCTCATGCCCTACAAGAAGACGGGCGACGCCGGGCGGAAGCCCTCGCCCGAGGCCCTGGACGACGCCGCCAGGCGCAAGGCGCGGTGGCAGGTCCGGTGGCTCCGGCGGTGGAACGTCGAGCGCCCGATGGACGATGCGGAGTTGCTCGCCGTCAAGGCATCGCTCGCCGACGGGCACCCCGTCGCGTGCGGCCTGCGCTGGCCCAAGTCGCCGCGCAGCCATGAACTGCTGGAGGTGCCGCCGCCGGGGGAGGTCCACGACGGCCACAGCGTCGTCTTCGTCGGCTACGAGGACGACCCGAAGCAGGGCGGCGGGGGGACCTTCGCCTTCCGCAACTGGGAAGGCGCGGGGTGGGGGAACGAGGGCTACGGCGTCATGTCCTACGCCTACGCCCGCGCCTACGCCAACGACGCCGTGGGGCTGCGGATCGGCCCGCCCAAGTCCGAGGTGCCCGTCGAGCGCTTCGAGGCCGAGTCCCTGGAGGTGCCCGCCAAGGGCCGGTGCGAGACCTCCGTCCAGGACATGGGCGGCCCGATGTGGAGCGGGGGCAAGCAACTCCTCTGCCAAGCCGAGAAGGGCGGTTTCGTGGAGGTCGCCTTCACGGTCCTCAAGGACGGGCGCCGGCGCCTGCGCGTCCTGGCCACGGCGGCCCCGGACTACGGCATCGTCCGGGTCGCGATCGACGGCAGACCCTTCGACGCGGACTTCGACCTCTACTCCGGCCGTGTCAGCCCGGCGGGGTCGCTCGAGTTGGGCAGGTACAGCCTGGGGGCCGGCCCACACCGGCTCCGCTTCACGGCCGCGGGCAAGAACCCCGCCTCGAAGGGCTTCGGCTTCGGCCTCGACGCGATCGACCTGCTGCCCGCGGGGAAATGAGGAGAAGCGGCCCGGCCTACGGGCAGAAAACCCCCGGGTTGCCCAGGACCACCCGCACCAGGACGGCCGCGTATTCGCAGTACTTCGCCGCGCCGGCAGGCACAACAGAGCCGTCGGGTCGCGGATGGTACCGCTCACGCCAGTGGCCGTCGGTCTTGCCGGCCCGGCACACCTTGCGCACCGACTCCACCAGGCGGTCGTTCGCGTGCATGCGACGGCAGGCGGTCGCCTCCAGGTACCAGACCCGCCCCATCGCGGCCACGTCGTGCAGCGGCGAGACCTCGAACGGCACCGGCTCATTGTACTCCCACGTCTCGTACGCGAAGGGCTTCGTGACGGTCTGCGTCGGCATGTCCCCCAGCCAGAATCCCGGCTCCTTCAGGAGGCGCGGCCAGAGGAGGCCGAGGTTCCGATCGACGGCGATGCCGAACGCCACGGCCGCCCAGTTCACGTCGGACAGGCCGTGCGAATCGACCAGCCCGCGTTCCGCGTGAACGTACTCAACGAAGTGGTCCTCGCGCCAGAAGGCGGCCGCGAAGGTCTTCGCCAGGGCGTCGGCCTGGCCGGACCACGCGGCCTCGCCGGCCTTGTCCCCGGCCGCCGCGAACAGCCCCGCCAGCCGCCGGAAGGCGTGGACGACGTAACACTGCGTCACGCCGTCCCACCCGTAGCGCGGCGGCAACTCGACATAGAAGCCCGATGCCCTGATGAGCCCGTCGTCGGTCTTCCGGCCCAGGAGGTACTTGGCGGCCGCCTCCAGCGACGCCAGCCTCTCCTTCAGCCACGGCAGGGAGCCGGTGGCGTCGAAGATCTCGGCGGCCGTGAGGATGTAGCAGACGGCGCCCAGCGCGCCGAGAGGATCCGCCTTGGGCTGCCAGTGCTCGAACAGCCCGATCCACCTCCGCGTCTCCTGGCTGGAGGCGGGCAGGCCGTCGCGCTTCGGCGGCTTGTAGGTGAACACGTCGTCCGGCTGCTTCAGGCCGCGCAGACATCCCCCCGGCTGCGTGTCGCCCGTGAAGATGGCGAACGGGATGTTGCCGTCCTTTCGCTGGGACGCCCGCACGAACTCGAAGTAGTCGAGGACCAGGCGCGTGCGGCCGAGGAGCAGGTACGCCCCGGTCATCTGCCACGAGTCCAAGCCCGGCCAGGTGGTATCGCCGCCGTAAGCGCCGCCATCCGCGCTGATCGTGAAATGGCCCGGGTACTGCCGCTCGGTCGCCGCGGGGATGAGGTTCTTGGCAATCGCGGCCTCCACGCCGGCACGGATCTCGGCGTCCGCAATCCTGGGAACCAAGGCCGACCCGTCCGCAGGGGCATCTGCCGCACGCAGCCGACCGGGCAGCAGGCCCAATCCGGCGGCCGAGGCCAATCCGATGCCGACGGTCCCGGACCGCACGAGGAAATCCCGACGCGAAACGCGCGGCTCGTCGCTCATGGGGGTCCTCACACTGGCAACTGGTACGCGGGTGCCTCCCTTGCGCCACGCCGGGCGTTCGGCCCATGTCACCCGGCTTGCCTGGTCTGGAAATGGTAGGGCACCGATGCCGCGGGTGCAAGCCGGGACCGGGCGGCGCCGTCCTTTCTCTCGAGGTCAGCGGCGCCACCGTCTGCCTCGGCGAGGACGCGGCAGGCGCGGCAGGTCAGGAGACCCGCCGCCCAACGTGGCGCTGGAGGACTACTTCCCGGGGGCGGCCCCCTCTGCGTCCGGCGCGGGCTTGGCCGCGGCGTCCGGCTGCTTGTCGACGAGGGCCATGCTCTGGGCGATCTTCTCGCACGCGGCCATCTCCTCGGCACTGCGGCCGGAGAAGTAGACGTGGAACTTCCAGAGGTCCCCGGAGGAGACGATGGTCTCGGCGCACATTCGGGCCTTGTCCCCTGCCCCGCTCGTCCACCTTGCCCACGACGCCTTCTGCCCGAGGAAGGTCCCGTCGGCCGACGTGACCTCCGGCGGGTCGGCGCCGTCGTCCTCGCCCTTCTTCTGAAAGGCCGAAGGGTGGGCGCCCTGGTAGAGGAGCACCGTCGGCGGAACGGTGCCGAAGGGCGAGAGCGGACGCACATAGTAGACCCAGAAGTCCGGCCCCCGCTGGAACGTCACGATGTAGTCGCGCGGCAGGTCGACCTGCAACTCCTTGCCCTGGACGCCGGCCCTCAGCCGCCGAGTGCCCGCCTCGCATTTCAGGGGGACGTTGCCGGCGGCGGCACGGCTCAGGACCTCCTTGGCCAGCGCCGTGCAGCCGGGAAGGTCCTCGCAGGCCTCCGGGTTGACGTAGGCCCCGAGCCGCACGACCGTCTTGTCGGGCAGAACCAGGCAGCCGAACGCCACGCCCGTGGCAGTCCCCTTCACGGTCACCGCCTTCGGAATCAGCAGGTACGACGTCGGCCCTTCCTTCCCCCCGCGGAGGGGCGTGATCGCGCAGTCTGCGGACCGCTTCGCCAGGACCTCCTGAAAATCCTTGTCGGCCCACTGGAAGGTCTCCTGGGCCATGAGGACGAAGCGCTCGTTGCCTGCATCGAGGACGACGCGGCCCTCCTCCTCGGCCGAGGGGTCGGTGCCCATGATGCTGGCGGCCTTGCGAGCCTCGACCTTGGCCCCCTCGGGCATCCTCGCGAGCACGCGGCCGCCGAGCAACTCGAGGGGCTTGTCCTGGAGCGAGAGTTTCCCGAGCGCGCCCGCGCCGGCCGCCGAGCCGGCGCCGAGGATGAGCCCCAGCGCCGCGCCCCACACCGCGAACCCTTTCGCCCTGGCCACAACCTGCGACATGCTCATGGCAGGTCCTCCTTTGCAGGATCCTGAGGAGTTAGACGGCGCGGGCCGCGAAAGGTTCCCGAGTCCTTCTCGGCCGTGCGGGCGGCGTCAGGGGGCCCGCGTCACGAGAACCTTCAGCCGCTGCATAATCGGCTTGCCGCCGGCCTCGCATTGGGCCGTGACGACATGGATGCCGGGCGTCTTGAAGGCATGGCGCACTTCGGCGTACGACTCGTAGTCCGCCAGGTGCGTGCCGTCGCCGAAATCGACCGCGATCGGCCCGCCGCCGTCGCCCTGGAACCAGAACCGGAACGTCACCGGCTGGTCCGGCCGGACGTCGCGGGCGGGCGTGTAGGTCATGAAGATGTGCGGCATGGCCTTCTCGGGGTCGGCCTTCGAGAAGACCTTGACCTGGCAGAAGTCCACGTCCTCGGCGCCCCCGTCGTCCTTGACCCACAGGGCGGCGACGTAGGCGCCGGGCCGGTCGGACTGCCACGGCGTCCGGACCTCCTTGGCCGTCCGACCGTCGGGGAGGACCCATCGCCATTCGACGATTCGTCCGCCGCCGAACGCGAGCGAGTTCGAGCCGTCGAGGGTGATCCCCTCGCCCGTCAGGCCCGTCTGGTGCGGCCGGGCCACCGCCAGCAGCCCTTTCGGGTGCCGCGCCCGGTAAGCCGTCACGATCCACGGATAGAGGTTGAGGCGGCGATTCGGGCTGCTGGCGCCGAAGTCGTCGCGCGCCAGGTAGGTGCCCAGGTGCAAGTGCGAGAAGTTGCCCGACGGGCCCGTCCTCCCCAGGATGCCGATCTTCCGGCCGACCGGGAGCGCGGCGCCCACGACGGTCTCGGGCGCCACCGCGCAGAGGTGCCCGTACTCCCACACCATTCCGCCCGGGTCCTGGACCAGCACCGAGGAGATGTCCTCGGGGCCGGGCCAGAACGCGATGATCTTACCCTCGGCGGCGCAGACGACCTCCTCGCGGCCCTCGAAGCCAGCCTGGTCGAACCCGTAGTCGTGGTGGAACCGCTGGCCGTCCGGGTCGCCGTCGCCCTGGCCCAGGTGCACCGGCTCGTTGTACGCCTGCGTGCCCTGGGCGAACATGCGGAAGTCGCGCAGCGGGTACCCGAAGCGCGCCGTGTCCACGATGGGGTCGGCGGCGTCCCAGACCGACAGTTGCACCTGCTTCGGCACGTTGCCCCAGCTGGCGGTCGAGTCGGCCTGGATGCGGAGGCCGGCCGTCTCGGTCGGCATCACGTACGGCCCGCAGACGAGGTCCAGCGCGCGGCCGTCGATCTCGACGCAGACGTCGGCCCGCCGCGCGAGGCGGATGACGCTGTCCCGGTGCTCCTGGGCGGAGACCAGGCGGATGACGCGCTCGGCGCCGCTCTTCAGGCGGAACGCGAACGTCTCGCCGGGGTTCAGGGAGACGATCTGCTGCGCGGAGTACGGCCGGATCGCGCGATTGAGGTCGTCGTCCGACCCTGCGGCACCGACGTGAGCCACGGCCACCCCCATCATCAGGATCGCCAGCGCCAGGGCACATCGCGCTGCCGACATAGACGCATCTCCGTCCTTCTATGTCTGGACGCTCGCCGCGGCAAGCGCCCGCTTCATCCCTGCCGGACCACCAACTCGACGGCGGAGACCGACGCCGCCGGAAACTCCCAGGCCCCGTCGGCCGACAGCGCCTTCTCGGACAGCCGCACCACGTCGGGATCGGTCTCCATGACCTCGGCCTCGGGGTCCGCCGCCAGGGCGAAGACCTTGCCCTCCTGGACGGCGTGCCCGGCGACGCCGATCCGCGCCGCGACCGCGCGGGTCCGCTGCGTGTTCACGACGTGCAGGAACACGCGGTCGCCCGTGCGGCTGGCGGTCACGTCGAGGCCGTCGGGCGCCTTCACGACGGTGCACGCCTTCTCGCCGGAGTGCTTGCGATAGAGGGCCATGACGAGCCCCACCGGCATCAGGTACGGCCGGCCGCCGGGCACGGGGATCATGAGGGCGTTGACCTGCCAGCGGGTGCCGCAGAAGTCGGCAAGGGTGGCGATCTTGAGCACGTCGCCGTGGCGCTCGTGGACGTTCGCCAGGCGAGCGTTGGCGACGCCGGCCGCCCAGGTCGAGAGCACCTCGCAGCGGTTCCGCCCCGGCAGGGCGAAGTGGCACTCCGTCATCGCCAGGGGAACGTCCAGGCCCTTCACTTCCTCGCGCATCCGCCGGATGCGGGCGTCGTGCGTCTTCCAGGCCGCCATGAGCCGCTCCCAGGTGCGGGCCGGGTCCTTGCGGTACGCAATGCCCTGGAGGGGCGAGTCGCGGTCGCCCTCGTCGGGGTTGAACATGTGGTGGAAGGCGAGGTACCGGAGGTGCTTCCCGGCGACCTCCATCATGCGGCGTCCCCAGCCGCTCTCGCCCCAGGCGATCAGCGCGATCGTCGGGTCGGCCTTATGCATCGCCTCGGCGAAGGCCAGGGTGCGGCGGGCCGCGGTCTCCAGGTCGAAGCCGCTCGGGTCGTACGAGGTCTCGTTCCCGATCTGCCACAGGTCGACGCGTCGCGGCTCGGGGAAGCCGTGCTCGCGGCGGAGGGCGTTCTTGGGGTCGTTGCAGTAACTCACCCACTCGGCGGCCTCCTGGGGGTCGCCGGAGCGGACGTCGCCGCCGACCATCTCGGTCCAGCGTTTCTGCCCTTCGGACTCGAAGTTGACGCAGATGAGCGGTTTCGCCCCGACGGCGTCGCAGAAGTCGAGGAACTCGATGGTCCCGACCTGGTTCGACTCCATCCCGCCCCAGCCCAGGTTGAGCATCGGGCGGCGGGCCGCGCGCGGGCCTATGCCCTCCTTCCAACGATAGTAGGCGAGGAAGCAGCCGCCCCAGCGGACGAGCGTGGGCGCCAGGTCGCGCGTGGCCTCCAGGACGTCGGGCCGCCAGCGCCGGCCCACGAAGTCCCAGCCGGCCTCCACGGAACTGTCGGTCGTCCCCAGCGGCTCCATGAACTGCATGTAGAGATAGGGCGAGAGGTCGAACTTCGGCGCCGGGTCGACCTCGAGGGTCGCCGGCGCGGCCGTCTCCGCGGCCCCGGCCCCACGCAGGCTGCCGAGCCCGAGGGCGGCCGCCCCGGCCCCAAGGGTCTTCACGAATCGGCGGCGGTCCATGTCGGTATCTCCCATGCCCGTCTCCTCTCCGCCAGCATGACGCGAGGCCCTATTCGCCCTTCACCCAGATCGAGTCGAGGCCGACGACGCCCGGCTCGACGCACTCCAGGACGACCTGCCGCGCGCCGGCCTTCAGGTCCACCGGCCGCAGGTGCACGTTGAGGACCCGCGGCGCGTGGGCGGCCCGCAGGCGGATCTCCTCCGCGCCGTCCCCCGTCGCCAAGGGCTTCCCGTCGACGAAGGCCCGCACCGTGGCGCCGTCCTTCCGGTGGACGGCCACGAGGTGAAGCGACGCGCGGCCGTCCTTGGCGACGGGCAGGGCGAAGGTGAGTTTCGCCCCCTTCTCGGCGCGCCACTCGGCGACCTGGAGTTGGGGGGCGAGGGCGAACGGCACCGTCTCCAGGCGCCCCGCGGTGACCTCGGGCTTCAGGTCGGCCATCGGGAACGACGTCGCGCCCGCGGCCCCGTGGACCGCCTCGAACGGCCGTTTCGGGAGGGGGCGGACCTTGAGGTCTGAGGGCATCAGGCCGCGATGGTCGTCGACCGCGCCGGGCCGGGCGTAATGGTAGGCGATCCGGGCGTAACTCAGCCCCGGCGTGGGGTTGTGCGTGCACAGTTCCAGGTAGACCGCCAGCGACCGGTCGAACGGCACCGCGTCGAGGACCTGGAAGCGGTGGTTCGAGACGTAGCCCGACGTGTCAGGGCCGGAATCGAGCGGCTGGCCGCAGTAGGGATGGGCGAACAGGTCCGGGCGGCTCCAGGAATAGTTGAAGTAGTCCTCGGAGCCGGTGCCGAAGATCGAGGGCGCCTGCTCGCCGTCGACGAGGATCTTCTCGTCCCCCTCGCCCCACCAGTTGCCCCAGGCCATCGGCGCGCCGGACGGGTTCACGATCATGGCCGCGCACCCCACGAAGACGCCCTGCCCGATCGCCACCACGTACGGGAGGTCGATGATGCCCTTGCCGCCCAGGAGATCCGGGTCGCTGCGCCACTTCGCGCGGAAGTACATCGAGGCGTCATCCCACGTCCACGGCGAGAGGACCACCCGCCCGTCGAGCCGCACGGGGACCGCCGTGGTGTTGACGACCTCCAGCCGCACGCCCTCGCGGTAGGGCATGACGAACCGGCAGGTCATCGTGCCGTCGGCCTCCACCGAGAAGGGGAGGCTCGAGAAGGGATTGACCCCCGGGCCGGAGGCGAAGAAGTCGCCCACGGGCGATTCCACCTGGGGGCGCTGCGAGCCGTCGAAGGCGATCCGCAGGAGGCATCCGCGGAGCGCCTCGTCCAGGCGGTCCGCCCGCAGGTGCAGCCTCAGTTCCCGGACGGCCCCGGGCCCCGGCTTCTCGGGAGACCAACTCCACGGGCGGCCCGGCGCAAGATCGCCCTCGAGCGCCACGGGCCAGCCCAGCGGGGGGCTCGGCGGCTTCACGAGGCCGGCCACGGCGGCGCGGACCTCCGCCTCGCACTCCTTCAGGTCCTTCTTGGGGTCGAACGTCCGAACGGCCGTGCCCTCCGGGTACAGGCGGACCTGGAGGTGGTAGAAGTGGAGTTCGCCGAGTTTCCCTTCCCACGTCACCCTGAGGCCCCGCGCGAACGGGATCGGCAGGTAGTCGGCGTCCTCCTGGCTGAAGGCGTTCGCCGCATCAAGGTCGACGCCCGCCGCGCGAAGGAATGCGGCCGAGCGCCGCGCGAGGAAGTCGTAGGCGGGGCCCTCCCAGACGAGGGTCTTCTGGTCCGGCTCGGCGGCGTTCGGGTCCGCGTCCAGGTAGACCCGCAGGACACCGCCCATCCCCGCCGACCAGCCCCGCACGATGGCCCCCGGTCCGCGGACGTCGGCCACCAGGTAGAGTCCCGCCCCGCCCTCGCGCGGCTCCCGAAGGACCTTCGCGAATCCCGGGATGGGCTCGCCGCCGAAGCCGTCGGCGTTCTCGAACCAGCCGGGCGACTCCGCCGTCGTCGAGCGGCGGTCGAAACTCGAGAACTGGACCGTGCGGTAGGCGGGCACAGGCCGTCGCGCCAGCCGTCCGAGGTCGGTCATCTCGCCGAGGAGGCTGCCCGTGGTGACGGCGGGGGGGCTTGGCTCGCGGGCCAGCACAGCGGCGGCGATGAGGCCGAGAAAAAGTACCGGGAGGGAGTGCTTCATGGTCGCCTCCTGCCTGGCGTCGGCGGTGATGATACGCTCGGGGCACCGGCGGGAAAAGAGGTTTTCCGGCCTGCCTGCCCGTCACGGCCACCCTGGCACGGCCACGAGGCGCGCCGTGGCCGGCGAGCCGTGCCGTGGCCGGGCCGACAGGTCGGGGAACGCGCCGGCCCGCCAGGCACGCGCGCAGCAAGACGGACGGCCCGCGTGGCGAGCCGCCCGCCGAGTGCCATCAGCCACTTGCCGCGCCGTTCACCTCCGCTTGCGGCTGAGCAGAGCCCCCAGGCCGCCCAGGGCCACAAGCGAGAGGGTCATAGGTTCAGGGAGATTGTCCAGCGACGTACCATACATCCGGTTCAGGACGCTCACGTCGGTGTCATCGACCTTGCCATCATAGTTGAAGTCGCCTTGGCACCAGTAGCGGTCCTCGCGGATGCCGCCATCATAGTACAGGAGAAGAATCTGGCGGTCCGCCTCATCCACAACGAAGTCCAGGTTCGCATCTGCGACCACGGTGTACGCCGCCAGCACGCAGGTGAGGTCCACAGAAGTGCCACAAAACGTGGCATACGGCACGGGCAATAGGTCGTTCTGCGCAGAGCCAACCCCTGTAATCTCGAAACCGAAACGGAGGCGGTCGGCGATGGCTGCACTGCTCATGATGCCCGGCCCATCCCACGTTCCTCCGTTACGTCCACTGCGTAGCCACCCTGTGACTTCCGGGTATGGACTAGCCTCCTCATAGTCCAGAACAAGGGCGCCATTGCCAATGTCGAAGCCAATGCCAAACTGGCCCTGGCCGCCCGCCGCTGTCGTCGAGAGAAGCAGAACCGCCACCATTGTCGCCGTTGCCACCGTTCTCACTCGACACCTCCTCTGTCCTTTCCCGCGACTTCCCCTTGAGCAACAGCCTCGGGCTTCCGTATGGGCCACTTAGTCCGAATGCCTCTGCTGCCCCTTTGCCCCCGGAACGGCGCAACAGAAAGGGGCCGCGCCCGCGTTCACGCGGACCCAGCCCCGAGTTCACACACTTCCCCACTCTCGAACGTATTTATAACCCACGAACGCACGATAGTCAAATGGAAAATCTTCACGTCGGCGCGGGACCCCGCAGTCGTTATCCCCGAGTATATGGCCTCCCCCAAATCCGGCACGCGGGAAGTACTATCCCGGGAAAGAACCTCCGACGCACCCACCGAAGGCCGTTCTTGACCACGTGATCGGGTGAACAGGAGACCGCGAGCGAGCGGTCCGCCGGGCAATCTGGAGTTTGCTGCCGTTTGCGCCGTTGCCGTTCTCTGCTGCTCTTCTGCTCCAATGCTCCCGTGCTCTACCAGATCATCCGCCTGTGCCCGTCCTTGAGCAAGCCCAGGCTCCTGAGCATGTTGAGGCCCACGCCGCGGTCGCCCGAGAGCAGTTGTCGGCCTGCTTGGCCCGGCGTGAGATCATCCCGTGCGTCTGTTCGAACTGCGTCCTGAGCCACGTAAGCCTTTACGTTACAAAGAGAAAGCCCTTCCACGTTCTCGCCGAAAGGGCTTTTTTGAAGATTGGTCGGGGCGACTGGCACTCGTTCGAAACGGCCAGGCTGCCCGCCAGGCCCTTCGTCAGCGCCTTCTGCGGCAAAGCGGGGCCGCGTCTCCCCGCGGCGTGGAGGCTCCCCGGACCCCGCCGCACGTCGAGTGGCGGGCTCGGCGCACTACGCGGCCCGCTTTCGCCGTCGCCGGGCGCGGGCCAACTGGCTGATGGCGCCGCCGCCGAGCAGGACAAGGGTCGACGGTTCGGGAAGAACGTCCACCCGGAAGGCGCTCACGGTCTCGTTGGCGATGGGAAGCCAGTTCTGCCCCTCCCGGCGAAGGGTGTGGGGAAGCAGCAATTGGGGATTGTAGCTGTCGCCGCCGTTGAGCCCCCAACCGCATTCCGTCGTCTCGCCCGCCGTCGCCCAAAGCCAGTAGGAATGCCCTTCCTGAAGGACGGAGGCCCCGCTGCCCACCAGGTGCCGGGGAGGACTCCAGGCGTCCCACGACGGGAACGTATCAAGCGTCCATTCCTCCATGACATCCGCGGGTGTCGGCGGGTACCCGGCGGGGTTGCAGGCGAGCCGGATAGTGACCTCATCCGGCTCGGGAAGTGTCGGGTTGGCAAAGAGGCCGATCCAGACATCCGTCGCCGGGCCGCTTGTCGGAGAGACGAAAGCGAAGGCCTGTTCGACTCCGTAGAGGCCGGGGCCCGAGAAGCCCTCCCCCCGGATCGCCCAGCCGCTGTTGTACATCCAGTCCCAGCCGCCGTGGCCAGGCCCGAAACTGTTGTACACCGTGGACATCGCAGCCGCCGCTTCCCCCGTGCCCGGGCCGGGGATCCAATCGGCTCCCGCGGCCATTGGGGCCGTGAGCAGAAGCATAAGACCGCCTGCCAGGACTGTCGCGCACCTCATGAGGCGTCTCCTTTCGGGGGCGGTCGGCCGGCGGCAGCGCCGTACAGGATCCCGCCCCTCCGGTTGATTCGTGCGTGTGCGTTGCGGCCGGCGGCAGCGCCGCCCTCGGTCTTCCGGACGCCGCTGCGCTCCTCTCCGCAAAGGGCGAGGCCGGCCCCTGGGAGTTACCCCCGGAGGCCGGCCTCCGCCGACCCGCCAGCAATCTCGCAGCAAAAAAACGGGCCAGCCTCCCCGATGGAAGACTGGCTCGACAAACTATCGTCTACGTCCCCCTGCTCCTACCCAACTATAGCCGAAGATCGCCCAATGTCAAATGGGTGGTGGGCGACTGGCACTCGTTCGAATCAGACGCCAAGCCCCTCGGGCCCTTCGTGGGCGCCTTCTGCGGTTCGCCGGAGCCGTATCTCCTTGCGGCCGCGAGCCTTGGGCGCGAGCTCCTTGCGGTAGTCTCCCGTTGATAGCGAACCTTCCCGGCGACCTCACTTCCGCCTGCAGCGCAAGAGCGCCCCCAGCCCGCCCAGGGCCAGCAGCGTCAGCGTCGCCGGCTCGGGCGTCAAGGTCATCGCGCCGAGATCGGACCCGTCTATCACGAGTTGGTTGAGCACCACCACATGGGCGCCCTTCAGGACCACCTTTCCGCCGTCGCCGATGGCTAGGGTCTCCAGGTGCTGGTCCGATCCGAAGTTCACCAGCGCATCGCCCACGATGAGCGTCAGGTCGGCTGCCGTCTCGCTGCCGAGGTCGGTGTTGAAGTCCGCGACGCCGCCAAGGATGTCCGCGAAGTTGGCGACGACCTCGAAAGCGCCGTCCACGGTGACCGAGCCGGCGGTCTGCCAATACAGGACGCTCGTGAAGGTACTGCCTTCAGGGATCACGATGTCGCCCGCATTGATGACGGACCCGCCGACGAAGCGAAGGATGCCGCCCTCCGTGGCCCGAAGCGTGCCGTGATTTTCGAGACCAGTCGGCGCATTCACCTCGAGGACTTCGCCGCTGACATCCGCCTGGACCAGGCCGTAGTTGACCATGTCGGCGTTCACCTGGCCGAACCCGTGGATCGTGTGTGGGGAGTCCTGGGTCAGCGCGATCTCCGGGCCGGCGTTCAACTGGGCGCTTGAGCCGACGGCAGAGAGGAACACGCTGCCGGTGCCGCCGAGCGTGACGGCGGTGTTGAACTCCAGCACGGTGTCCGCCGCGAAGCCGCCTGGGTTCACCGTAATCCTCCCGTCGTTGACCAGGCTGGAGCCGGTCACGGCGAGCGTCGTGCCGGCGTATACCTCGAAGGCACCCAGGTTCGTCACATCCATGAGTCCGTTGGCGCCGATGAAGTTGACGATCCTGCGGTCCGTGGCCGTGCGGAGGGTCCCGCCGATAATCCGCGTCCCGCCCGAGAGCCAGACGTCGCCGTCCTCCGCCACGATTTGGCCCGCGCCCGACTGCGTGATGGCGATGCCCTGGATGTCGAGGTCGCTGTTGTTGGTCGCCTTGAACGTGCCCGAGTTGGCCATGTCGTAGGTGCCCAGGTACAGCGCCTCGCCGTTCTTGTCGGCCTGGACCGTCCCGGCGTTGGTCAGGGCGGCGTTGATCTGGCCGTAGCCGCGGATGGTATGGTCCGCGGCCTGCGTCACCTCTCCGCCCGGGCCCGTATTCAACTGGGCATACGGGCCGGAGGCCCCCAGGATGATCTGGCCTGAGCCGCTCAGGGCGACCGGGCTGTCGAAGGTCAAGAACGTATCCTGGGGACCGGCGTACGGGTTGATCTTGATGATTCCTTCATTCACCAGCGTGGAGCCGCTGACGTGTGCCCCCGTCCCGTTGCGCACCAGAAAGGTCCCCAGGTTGGTGACGTCCGTAAGTTCCGTGCCGATACCGCTGAAAACCTCGATGGGGAAGCTGTCATCCGCCGTCCGAAGCGTTCCGCCGACGATCCTGGCGTCCGTGAGATATACGGCACCGCCAGCGTTCGCGATCTCTCCGGCGCCGGTCTGAGTGACCGTGGTCTGGTATATGTGTAGCCTGCCATCAGCGGTGGCCCTCAGGGCGCCGGAATTCCCCTTCGGCCCCTCCGTCAGGACCAGCTCATGATACCCGTCGTCGGCAATCACACGACCCGCATTGTCCAGCGCGGCCGTGATCCGCCCGCGGCCGCGGATGGCATGACCGGACGCCTGGGTAACCGTCGCGCCCGGGCCCGTCCCCAGTTCGGCATAGGAGAAACCCGGATCGGTGAGGCCGCCGTGCAGGACCACGCTGCCGCTGCCAGTCAGCGCGACGTCGTCGTCGAACCTCAGAGTCGCTGTTGCATTGAAGCTGTCTTCGGGATGCAGCGTGATCGTCCCGTTGTTCACGAGCGTGGAGCCCGTCACCGCGAGGGTCGTGCCGTCGAGGACGTCGAGGGCCCCCAGATTGGTCACGTCGGTCAGCGTGTTGGTGCCGGAGTAATTCGAGATAGCGCCGCTTCCGGTCGTGTTCAGCATGCCGCCGGCGATGGTCGCGCCGCCCGTGAGGAGGACCTCGCCGCCGTCGGCCAGGATCTGCCCGGCCCCTGACTGGGTGACGGTGATCCCCTCCACATAGAGCAGCGACGGCAGGCCAAGGCCGCCCGACTGGAACGTCCCTGTGTTGGACTTGTCGCTGCCCGCCAGGGACAGCCCGGCGGCCGAATCGTTGATCACCGTGCCCGCGTTGTCCAGCCGGGCGCTGATAAGCCCGTAGCCGCGGATTCGGTGCCCGGCCGCCTGAGTCAGAGTCGCCGCGCCCGTGGTGCTCACCTCTGCGGTTCCGTTGAAACCCAACAGGATCACGCTGCCGGTGCCGCTAAGGGTGACGTCGGAGTCGAAGCGCAGTTCCGCGACGCCTGGGCCGTCGGGGATCACCGTGATGGTGCCGTCGTTGGCCAGCGTCGAGCCGGTGATGGCGAGCGTCCCCTGGGCCACCCTGACCTCACCGGTGTTCGCGTTGACCAGGTGGCCGTGAAACGAGCTCGGGAAGGAGGGATCGGTGCTCTGGGACTTGAGGGTTCCCCGGTTGGTGAGCGTCCCGGCGCCGTCGGCCCCGACCTTGAGATCCGCGGACGCCGCCCCGCCGCCCTGGAGTACTACCAGGCCGTTGTTGGCGGCGGCGGAGGGCACGGTGAGGGTGCTCGTGGGAGGGCCGCCGCCGGCGCCCTCGATGACCACGCACGTGTTGGCCGGCACGTCGGTCTGGAGTTCGCAGGCGTACCAGCAGGTGAACTCAGCACTCCCGCCCCCGTCGGCTACGTTCAGCGCGAGCGTCGAGTCCGCCAGAAGGACCTGCCCGTTGACCGTGCCGCCATCCCATGTGAACTGGCCGTGGTCCAGCCAGGCCTGGCCGCTAAACCCGCCGGCAGACTGCTGGAAGGTGCTGCCGGCGGAGAGCCTCAGCGAACCCCCGAACGCGTCGATGGAGCCGGCATTGGCGATGACGCCGGTGACCTGCGTCCACATGTTGACATGCACCGTGCCGATGTTCGCGATGCCGCCGTTCAGGATCCGGTCGCCCCCGCTTCCGACATTCGAGTTGATCGTGCCGTAGTTCCACAGAATGCCGCTCAGGCTCAGGCCGCTGGTGTTCTCGCCGCCGACGCTCTCCAGCGTCAGCGTGCCCGTGTTCGCCGCGTTGGCCGCGGTCAACACGACGTTGTGGATCCCCAGGGAGGCCCCGGCGTGGCTGATGTTGAGGTTGTTGATCGTCACCGCGTCGTAGAGGTCCACGACGGCGCCGGCGAAGCCGATCTCGGCGTTGTCCGACGCCGTCGCCGGCCAGTAGAGCGGCCACCAGTTGGTCATCGGCTGGGTGGGCGGGTCGCCGACGAAAACCAGGCCAAACCAGTTGGTGTTCCCGCCCAGATAGCCGGTCCAGGTGTAATCCTCGGCCCAGGCCGGCGAGAGGGCCGCCACCCACAAGGTCACGAAGGCCAGCCAGGAAGTCACCCGACGCGGCTTGAGGACGTGCATGGTCCGCTCCCCCTCCCCCGGACGTTCTGCCCTTCCCAAGTGGTTCACCGGGCTGATGCCCGCCTGGGGTCCGGTCGCCGCCCGAAGGCGGCCCGCGCGGCCTCGGCATCAGCATCCCAGAGCCCGGTATGGTTCGAGAGTGCGGCAGGGAAGGTACCTGGTCCACGGTGAACGCCGCGCGGCGCGCAGGGCCCACTCCCCGCTACTCCCGATGCCGCGCCAGGGTGGGCATCGATGCTCTCAAGACATAGTGTACCACGGTTTCGTGAGAAGTCAAAGGCATGGCTCTTCACCCGCGCCCACGACTCGACGTTCTCGCCGGAGGGCTTGCTGCAAGTTGACCCGCGAGGGTCCCGCTCGCGAGGCTCGCGTGCCTGTCGCTGGTTTGAACCGGGCCTTCGGCCAGACCGGCCCGAAGGACCGGTCTTTGGCGTTGGTCGGGGCGACTGGCCGAACTTCGAACGGCGCCCCGCCGCCGTCAGGCGTTTCGTGACCGCCTTCTCGGGCTTCTCGCAACCGTATCTCCTTGCGGCGGCGCGGCTTGGGCGCGAGAGCGGGGCGGCAGTCGCCTGCGGATAGGCAATCCGCCGCGCCGCTCACTTCCGTCTGCGGCACAGGAGCGCCCCCCGGCTGCCCAGGGACAGCACCGGCAGCGTGGCGGGCTCGGGCGAGCCATCCATGCGCGCCCACACAGGCGTGGGAAGCCGTTTGACTTACCTGAGGCATGGGGTACACTATGCTACCGGAGTATGCCGGTCCGGCGGGTCCGCTGGGGGCGGAACCGAGGTGCCGGCGCGCAGGCTGACAGTCCCAGGGCAGCATTGGCGGGGCGATTTCGGGGGAAGACGCCCGGATCGCCCTCTTTCTAGGCCTTGTGGCCCCGGACATCGACGCAGAAACGGAATCCGAGCATCGCGCGGGAATCGGTGGAATCCCCTAGCGGTGGAACCAGACGAGACGGCGGCCCTCCGCCGTCGGAAAGGCCTGACATGACCCGGATCACGCTTGCGGTCGCCTGCCTGTCGATCCTCCTCGCGGCCTCCCCTGCGATGGCGGAACACAAGGTCCTCGCCGTCAGCCTGGACGGCTGCCGTCCCGACGCCCTCCAGATCGCCAACACGCCGCACGTCGACGCCCTGATCGCCGCCGGCGCGTTCAGTTTCGACGCCCGCAACGTGCTGGACTACGGCGACAGCGGCCCGAACTACTCGAGCATGCTGACGGGCGTCAACTGGCCCAAGCACGGCGTCACGGACAACAGTTTCGCGGGGAGCCACTTCGACCTGTGGCCGCACATGTTCAAGCGGATCGAGGCGCTCGACCCCGGGGCGATGTACACCGCCCAGTTCTGCGGATGGGGCCCCATCAACGCGGGCACCGAGGCCGACCATTACGCCGACCAGGTGGGGGCCAGCAGTGAC
Organism: uncultured Anaerolineales bacterium; assembly: GCA_964354185.1. GTDB lineage: Bacteria > Planctomycetota > Phycisphaerae > FEN-1346 > FEN-1346 > CAYGZE01. Next base: position 18,915 of record CAYGZE010000020.1, read on the forward strand.
AGCGGCAACGCCGCCGCCATCGTCACGCTCCTCCAGGCGGGCGACCCGGACGTGATCTTCTGGCAGATCTCGGCCCCGGACTCCGCAGGCCACACGAACGGCTTCTCTCCGACCGTTCCCGAGTACATCGCCGCCATCGAGCAGGCCGACACCCTTTACGGTGACGTCCTGGACGCGCTGTATGGCCGGCCGGGGTACATCGACGGCTCGGAGGAGTGGCTCATCCTCACCGTGACCGACCACGGCGGCCACGGCGGGAGCCACCACCTGCCCGACGCGTCGCTCACGGACGCGGAGAGGCTCGAGATCCAGAAGACCTTCTACGTTGCGACGGGCCCGGGCGTCGGGGTCGGCGCCGACCTCGGCCAGCCCCGCGTGTACGACGTGGCCGTCACGACGCTGGAGTACATGGGCGTAGCCACACAGGGGCTGGATCTGGATGGACGCGTGGTGATGCCGGAGCCGGCCACCCTGGGGCTGCTTGCCCTGGGCGGGCTGGGGCTCCTCCTCCGCCGCCGCGCGTAGCGTGCGTGCACTGGCAACGGACCAGAACGGGCGGCCCTTGTGGGGGTCGCCCGCTACTTTGCGCCCGTCACGGGTGAGATGACACGGCGCCACGTGGCCGGCGGCAGGGAGGAAGTGGTCGGGGCGACCTGGCAAACTTCGAACGGCGCCCGCCGGCCGTCAGGCGCTTTGTGACCACCTTCTCAGGCTTCGCGCAGCCGTATCTCCTTACGGCGGCGAGGCTTGGGCGCGAGCCGTTTGGGGTGGCTGCCCGGCCACCATGGGGCGAGGAATCGGCCAACTAGCGGTTCCTCCGCCGCCGCGCCATCATCGCCATCCCTCCCAGGGCCAGCAGCGTCAGCGTCGCCGGCTCGGGCGTGAAAGTGAAGTTGGGCCCGAAGGCCCCGGCGTAGATGCCCCCTTCTTCCGACGGGAACGTCAGGGGCGCATCCGGCAGGGCGGAGTACCTCACGTGATTGCGCCAGGTGATCCGCGGGTCGCTCGTGAACGTGTTGCTGCTGTCGCCGGCGAGGAAGTTGTCCATGGGCGACGGCACGTACAGGGCGCCGATAAGATACTCGTGCCCGGCCTCCAGGTCGACCGGGGCGATCGAGACGTAGCGGAAGTCGTTGATCAGCGCGCCGGCCGTCCCGGCGGCGACGGTGCCCGAGGCCAGGAGGTTCCCCGACGGGTCCCAGAGCCCGACGTCGTGGGAGGTATTGAGGCCGTCGCTCGAGAGGTCCCAGACCCCCAGACGCATCACCTGGATGTCTGAGTTCGCGGTGAACCGCCAACCTTCCGTGAGGTTCCAGGCGATGCCGCTGACCCTGCTGCTTTGATTGTGGCCGGTAATGGCAGGCGACTCCTGCGCGCGGCAGGGCTGGCTGAGCAGGATTGTGACCAAGACGGCAAGGCCGGAAACGGCGGTCCGCGCGGGGTTCAGCCTCTCCCTCTTCATCGACGTTTCCCCTCCCGTTCTCGTGATGGGCAGAGAAAAGGGGGGAGATCGGCCGCTTAAGGCCGACCTCCCCCGGTTCTCGTTCCGGAAACTCAAATGGCCAAGCCCGCTCATCTCCCCCGAGCGTACTTGGCCTAGACTAGCTCAACCCCCTCTGCACGGCGAGTATACCACGCAAACGAGCCCTTGGCAAGCTGGCTTGGCGATCAACCTGGCGATCGACGATCGAAGGGCCGTGACATGCGACTGCTCATGGACCGCAAGAGGACGTGAGGCGCCTGGCATTGCGGCGTCGGGCTGGCTGGATTTCGCTGCGCGGCGCCTCGGCCGCGCCGCGTCGTGGACCAGCACAGGTGATCAGGTGAACAGGAGACCGCGGGGAAACAGGCTTCTCAGCCTTCTGGTGCTTTCTCTTTTCGCAGTGGCCTCTGCCGTTTCACCTGCTCTCCTGCTCATCTGTTCCCCTGCTCTACCATTTCGGCTCCGCAAAGCGGAGCCGAAATGGTCGGGGCGACTGGCCGAACTTCGAACCGTGCCGGGACCCCGTCAGGCTCTTCGTAGACGCCTTCTGCACTTCACCTCAGCCGCATGGCCTTACGCCGGCGAGGCCGGGCCCTCCAGGATGGCCCGCACGTATTCCGCCCGGTGCAGGGCCGCGAGGACAAACAGCGGAGACGTCAGCAGACCGCAGATGATCATGAAAATGAAAAGGAGGAGTGCGGCCTCCGCGGCGCCGGCGTAGAGGTGCCCGGGGCCCTGCATGCCGAGGCCCCAGTACACGAACGCGTGGATGCCGGCCAGCGGCAACGCCAGCACGAGCACCCCGACCAAGGCCGGCAGGGCCGCAACCAGGAAGGCCCACGCCAGGACCCCCGCGAAGTAAAACGCCTGGACCGTCATGCCCCGGACCAACTCGAACAGGTCGCGGGTGATCAGGCGCCACAGGGCTTTCACGGCCATTCCCAAGCCCCCGCCCTGGAAAAGGTATACCTCGCGGAAGTGCCACCTGAAGAGCAGAATGAACGCCACCAGAAGCGGCCATGCGAACAGGTGCACGACCAGCAGACCCTCGGGATAGCCCCGCTCCAGAACCACTGCAAACGACGCCAAGGGGGAGAGCGCCACCGCAGCCAGCAACAGGTCCAGGAGCATCAGGCAGGCTACGGCAAGAACGGAAGCCTTCCGGCTCGGGCCGCGAAGCCCGACGCCGAACCGCCCCAGGACGGTGGCATACTGGTATTGCGCCCAAGGGTATGTCATGGCCGCCAAGACCAGGCAGACCGCCGCGCAGCCCCCCAAGACGCAGCTCATGACGAGCGGGGCGTACACGGCGGTTCCCACGACCTTGTCCCCGTAAGGGCCCGGCAGGCGGGGAATGACCGGTGACGTGGCCACGCGAACAGCGGTTTGGGAGACTCCGCCCACGACGGCCCCAGCATACCCCAACAGGCAGGCCAAACCCACGAGGAGCACCGGTACGAGGGACTGCGCCGTCCTCCAGGCATAGCGCGGCCGCTTGCCGTCCCTCTTCTGCCGGAATAAGCGCCACGAGGAGGCCACCGCCGTCACCGACGGAAGCGACCTGAACCGCGTGCCCCTTCGTCCGAGGAAGATGCCGGAAAGCAACAGGCAGCCCAGCGTCACGATCACGGGCAGCGGTGGGTACAGCAGCGCGGGACAGAGGGAGGCCAGCGCAATGGCCAACAGGCACAGCACCGCCCAGCGCCAGGTGACGACGCCGCGCCACTCGCCCAGGACAAGCGCAAGCAGCAGCGCCATCTCCAGCAGGGCGGCCAAGGCGCCGATCAACATGAAAAGCAGAACCGGTCCGCCCTCGGCGGCGCCGAGGCTGAATCCGCCGGATGCAAGGACGATAGCGTAGGGCGTGCCGGACGCCGCGAGCGCCAGCCCGGTCAAGACTTTCAGCACACGCCCCGCGCCCGATTGTGCCACGGCGTCGCCTCCCGGCCGGTGGGCCTGAACTACAACTTGCACGCTAACACGTGCGTCCGCCAAACGCTAAGGAATCCCGCACCGCCCCGCCAACCTTCGAAAAGGCGACGCTCCAATTCGGACTGGCGCACCCGGAGAACGCTGCGGGCTCCTGCGGCGTCTCAGCCGGTGGGCATCACGGGCGACGGTCGCAGCGGCGCACGCGAGTTTGGAGTCCTTGGTCAAGGCGGCGGTTGTTGCCGGGATGGCTGCGTGAGGCGCGCCCGACCACCTGCTATTGGGGGCCCGGCGAGGGAGGTCGCGGCGCGACGCCGCGCTCGACCTTCAGCGACGGTAGGGCGTGCCAGATCGTCGCGTGCGTGACTTCAAACCGCACATTGAGCGACGTAAGTCTTCGCGTGGAAAAGAGAAAGCCGTTCGACGCGCTCGCCGAACGGCCTTCTTTGCGTTCTGGTCGGGGCGACTGGATTTGAACCAGCGACCTCTTGACCCCCAGTCAAGCGCGCTAACCAGACTGCGCTACGCCCCGAAGATTCTCTTCACGTCCTACGCCACACCCTCCCGTTCCCGCGACCTGTCGCCCAGGCGACCGCGCTAACCAGACTGCGCTACGCCCCGATCGATGGCCGCCCACGCCTCCTGGGCCGGCAGGCAGGGACGACCGATGGGGATTATAGCCCGAAACCCCGCCGGGTCAACTGCCGTTTCCGCCGGTGCGCGCGGGGGGGCGCGGCGGCGGCCGCCTCCGAAGGGCCTGGGGCCGAGAGGGGAACGCCGGCCGGCCCCGGCCTGCCATGGCCTCCCCACGGCCAGGCCCGAGGCGAGATTCCCCCTCGCGGCCGGCCGCGGGAGAAACGCGGGAGAAACGTGTTGACAGGCCTGCCATGCCGAAAGACAATGAGCGGGTCGCCTATGCCAACCCTCCAACCCTCAATGCGGGGGGACCTCATGCGTTCCGCATGTCTCGTGGCGGTGCTCCTCGTCGGGGCGTGCGCCTGGGCCGACGAGGCCGAGGACGCCTTCAACTCCCTGTTCGGCGCCGAGTACCAGAAGGTCACCGCGTCGCCCCTGACGGTCGATGACGCGGAACTGGCGGGCCGCATCGTGGAGGCCGCCCGCCGGTCGGGGGACTCTCCGGCCCTCGCGGCCCTTCTGTGCGAGAAGGCCTACGAACTGGGCGCCAAGCACGCCCGCGGCTACGCGGCGGCCGTCGACGCCATGGAACTCCTGGCCGCCCAGGCGCCCGACAAGCGGCTGACGTGCCTCGATAAGATCGCGGCACTCCGCCAGAGGGAGTTTGCGGCGGCACGGAAGCCCCAGGAGCGCACGGCCGCCGGAAGCGCCTACATCGACGCCCTCCTGGCGGCCGCCGAGGCCCAGGTCCAGCGAGGCGACGACGCCGAGGCCGGCCGCCTCGGCAAGAAGGCCCTTGCGACGGCCAAGGCCATCGGCTGGGACCCGGGCGACGTCCAGCGCCGGCTGGACGCCTGCACCGAGCGGGCGCGCCTGGCCAGGCGGGTGGCCTACCTCCAGGCCAAGGTCAACGCCAACCTCCAGGATGCGAAGTCGCGCGGCGAACTGGTCCCCCTGCTCCTGGTCGAGGCCGACGACCCCGTGGAGGCTAATCGCTATCTGGATGAGTCCTGCGACGAGGCGATGCGCAAGTACCTGCCGGTGGTCGTCCAGGGCGTCCAGGAGACGCCCGAACTCGCGTGCCGCGAGATCGCAGACTGGTATCTCGGCCTGGCCGCCGGACCCAGTGTGAGCGCGGCGGCCAAGGCGGCCATGCTCCGGCGGGCACGGGCGTACTATGCCCGGTTCCTCGAGGTCCACCGCGCCACGGACACGGCCCGGGGCGAGGCGGCCACGGCCCTGCGCCGCGTCGAAGAGGATCTGGGCAAGGCGACCCTCACGACGGCCCTGAAGACCCTCGGGCCCGACCAGTGGATCGATCTCGTGCCGCTGGCCGACCCGGTGCGGGACGCGGTCCGCGGCGTCTGGCGGCGCGAGGGCGACGGCCTCCTGTGCGGGAAGTCCGAGTTGGCCCGCATCGCCGTGCCCCTGGCGGTCGAGGGCTCGTACGAGATGTCGCTCAAGATCGCCCGGATCGAGGGCGAAATGGACGTGGGCGTCTACCTGCCGGCGGGGACCCAGGGGTCGCTCCTGCTCCTCAACAGCGCCGACGGCGGCTGCGACCTGACCCGCATCGCCGGGCCGCGGCTCAAGGAAGTGAGCCTCAAACTGGACAACGGCCGCGACTACCAACTGGACATCCGGGTCATGCTCACGTCCGACCAGGCCGAGATCACCGTCGGCCTGGACGGCAACGACCTCCTCCACTGGAAAGGGCCGCAGTCGGCCCTGTCCGTGTTCGACGAGTACCGCCTGGCCGCCCCGAGGTGCCCGGGGCTGGCGGGCAACTGGTCGGTCTTCGTGTTCAAGAGCGCCCGGCTGCGAATGCTCTCCGGCAAGGCGCGGGTTCTCCGATAGGGTCGCCATGGCGAGGAAGGTGGGAATCTCGGGCGCGCTGGCGCTTGCCCTCGCGGCCGCCTGCTGGCCCGCCGCCTTGGGCGCCGCCGAGGCCGCCAAGGACGAGAACGCCGAAGAGGCCGCCGCCGCCTTTGAGAAGGTCTATGGCGCGGATCTGAAGGCGGCCAAGGGGGCGCGCGAGTCCATCGAACTCGCCGAGCGCATGCTCAAGGCGGCCAAGGCCGCCGACATCCAACCGGCCTTCCTCACCCTCCTGTGCGAGAACGCGTACGCACTGGCCCAGCCGTACGCCGACGGGGCCAAGACGGCCCTGGAGGCCATGTCGCTCTTGGCGGCGCGGCTGCCGGACAAGGCGGGCGACTGCGCCGAGAAGGCGGTCAAGGTCCGCCAGGGCCAGTACGACCTCAGCAGGGGCCCGGCCAGGACGAAGGCCGGCGAAGACCTCCTCGAGGCCCTGCTGGCGGCCGCCGCCGCGAAGGCCGACGCCTGCGCCTACGCCGACGCGCTGGCACTCACGAAGCGGGCCCAGCCCGTGGCCCGTGCCGTCCGAAGCGCCCTGGCCGACCACGTCGACGCGCGCGTCAAGGTCCTCGGCCTCTGCCTCAAGAGCGCGCGCGAGGCCGAGGACTTGAAGACCCAACTGGAGAAGGACGCCGGCGCGAAGGCGCTCCGCGAGAAACTGGTGCGGCTGTACCTGGTGGAACTCGACAACCCCACCGAGGCCCGCAAGCACCTCGAGGGCCTGGACGAGGGCGACCTGAGGAAGTACGTCCCGGCCGCCTGTCGGCCCCTGGAGTCGGCGCCGTCCCGCGCCTGCCTGGAACTGGGCGACTGGTACTGCACGAAACTCGCCCAGGAGGCCTCGGCGGGCGCCAAGGGCGCGATGCTCGAGCGGGCCGAAGGCTACTACGAGCGCTTCGTGGAGACCCACCCGGCCAAGGACATGGACCGGACCCGGGTCGTCGCCGCCCTGAGCGACATCCAGCAGCAACTGGCGAAACTGGTCCCGCCGGCCCTGCGCAAACGCCGCCCCCTCGTCGACCTCCTGGCGTGGATCGACCCCGTCAAGGACGGGTCCGGCGGCCCCTGGGCCCGGCAGGCCGACGCGGTCGTGGGAAACCGCCACCCGAACACCAGCCTCGTCTTCCCCGTCCTGCTGGACGGCTCCTATGAACTGCGCCTGACGCTCGTCCGCACCGGCAAGGTGGACTGCCTGATGGTCATCCTGCCCGTCAGGTCGACGTCCCTCGCGCTCGCCCTCAACGACTACGAGGCACCCGCGTACTACCTGCACCTGGTCGCGGGGAAACCCCTCCAGGGGCCGCTGGAAGCCTTCGCGAACGACGTGGAGCACACCCTGAAGGTCCGGGTTCTCCTGAAGGGCGACCAGGCGGACCTGGCGTTCGACTTGGACGGCGCGCCGCTCGTGGCCTGGTCCGGCCCCGTCTCGGCGCTCTCGGAGGACCCCAAGCGCCGCCTGCCCCAGAAGCAGTGCCCCGGGCTGATCCTCCACAGTTGCGGGGTCGCCCTGCGCGGCCTGGGCGTTCGCGTCCTTTCGGGCGACGCCAAGCCGCTGCGCCCGGCCGGCCGGTCGAAGGCCGCCGGCCCGGCTAAGAGCCTATCCGAATAACCCTCTGGCTTCGGCCGGCTGCGGCGGCCGCATGCGGCGTCGGGCT
>CAYGZE010000021.1:0-26476 GCA_964354185.1 uncultured Anaerolineales bacterium
GGCCGGCATGGTAGTCTGGAACAAATCGGCGTCGTGCTCCACGAAGGAGAGGATTTGGGGTTTGAGTAATACTATGAAACAGATACTCCTCACCGCCCTTCTGCTGGCTCCGCTGGCAGAGGTCTCGGCTGCCGAGGCGTCCCAACCCACCATTCAAGCCGGCCCCGTCCATGCCAAAGACGGCGATTCCACTGCGAATGGCATCCACCCGCAACCGCTCGTGCTCAAGGCCGATGACTTCCGGCATTACGTCGAGGACTTTAACCGGAACGACAATGAACTCTACAAAGGGTTTTCCCCGAACGCGGCGGCCTGGGATTTCCTGAAGGACAACATCCCGTTGCTCGATTGCCCGGACGAGGATATCCAGAAGACGTATTACTTCCGCTGGTGGACGTATCGGAAACGTATCAAACAGACGCCCGTCGGTTTCATCGTGGACGAGTTCCTGCCGGATGTCTACTGGGCGGGGGAATACAACACGATCAATCACGCCGCCGGCCATCACATTCGTCTTCTACAAGAAGGATTTCACCCCCGTCACCGATGCGAAGCGGGTGTCGATCGAGCGTATTCCCGATGATCAGTCCAAACCCTGGGTGGAACCGGCTGCGGAACTCGTCCGCAATGAGCTCGGCTTCAAAGATCATACTGGCGGCCGTGCTTTCTGGCGCCTTACCTTCGATAAGGATCTCGCCCTAGAACCGGGCACCCTGGTGGAGGACATCGCCAACCGCCAGATGGAGGTCGTGATGCGCAATTGCACATGGTACGATTGCGGGGTGAGGGTGATGGTCCAGAGCGGACGCAAGATCGAGATGACCAACAACACCTTCGTGCGCATCGCTAGCGGCCTGCACGTCTGCACCGACGCTTGGTGGTGGCAGGGCGAAACGGTCCACGATACCCTCATCGCCGACAACGTCTTCATCGATTGCAGCTACGGCGCCTTGTGGGGCTCGGGCAATGCCGCCATCACCGTTCACAGCGGCATCAAACCCATCGCCGCCTTCCCCGGGCGCTATCCGAACAGCGACATCGTCATCCGCAACAACCGCATCGAGGGATCTAGTTCCGGGTCCATCGCCGTCTCGGGCAGCGGGCATGTGACGATCACGGGCAACCGCATCGAGGGCTGTCCGGCCCCCGCCATCAAGGCCCAATGGGTCGATGGTCTTGACTGCCGCGACAATACAGCCAGCAATCTGGGAACCGCAGGCAATCGCACCGTCGCGGTGGACCTCGACCATGCCCGCCACGCTGATATCCAGGACAACTCCGTCGACCGATCACAACTCGACGCCGTGGTGCGTCAGGAGAATTGCATCAAGGTTAAAGTGGACCGCAATGCGGCCCGTGATGCGCCTGCAACGCCAACCGTTAAGGACGAGCAGAACAACCAGTAGCGTAAAGGGAACCAACAATGAAGAGCAAGATGAATCGCAACGCCGGACTCAGCGTCTGAAACTTGAAAACTCACCGCAGTCCGCACGCCAAAGGCGTACGAGCAATCCGTTCCTCGCGGGCGCCCGCACGGGCAAGCAGAATGTCGAGCTGAAGTGACCGCCGGTTCTCGAACGGGCCCGGCCGTTTCACTTCGTCTCCCAGCGTTGGGCGACCCGTAGCGTCACCGGCCCCAGCAGGCCGGACTCCTGAAGCGGCGCGCCCTTCTTCCAGAGCCGCCACGAGGTAAACGTGAAGCGTCCGGCAGGGCTGGGCTTGCCTTCGAGAAGCCACGGCGGCCATTCCGCGAGCGTGCCGTTCGGGTTGCCACAGCGATGACGCTGGCCGCAAAGCGGCGTATGGCGTGGTGCCTCAACTGGAGTCTCCTTTAGTGTTTCATTTTGTCACCTCCGGCGGCATCCATTGCAGTGAGCTGTGCGGTCGGTGGTGATTGCAGTCCAGTCAACGCAAGTTCTACGCGCTCAGTGTCGATTCACCCGCAGGGCAGGCAAAGCTTCGCCGCTGGCCTCCGGTGATCACATCGAGGGCAAACGGCAGCTCAGCGCGAATCTGGAGTTGACGTTTGCCGTCTGTGATCCGCTGGATGAGCGACAGGGTGTTGGCCCCAAAGGCGTAGTTGCGCACGCCGATGTTATCAACATCCGGAAGCGTCCAGGCGACTTGGTTGGCAAGGGCATCGGGTTCCAGGCCGATAATCACCTCCAGCAGCAGCGAGATCGGTCCCAGAGCCGACCAGCAGTACGGCGAACCTGACCAGTTGCCGCGATCTGAACGCTCGGAGCAGTAGTTCTCCCAGATCTGCCCGGTCGATTCCAGGACATCGGACATGCAGTCGAGGTGCCGCAACGTGGTCTTCACCGCCAGATCATGCCGGCCGGATCGGTCAAACCCCTTGATTGCCGCGTAATTCGTTGGCGCCCAGGTTGAGCCAAGCCAGTAGTTGCCGTCGGGCTTGAAGTGGGGCGAGTCGGCCGCGAGACTTGGGATCGGGTGATGCCGCCAGAAACTCTTTGGGTCCAACAGGTGCCCCGCCAGGACCTCCACTCGATCCGACGGAACGATGCCCGCCCAGAGAGGCCAGAATGCGGTCACCACCTTATTGGGATTATGACCACCTCCGGGCAACGAGGTCGAGTAGATCCGCATGGAGTCGCTCCAGAGCACACGGTTGACGGCATCGCCGATCTCCTGCCGCTCGCGATGGAACCGTTGTGCATCTTCGTCGTTGCCGATGAGCTGCGCGATGCCGGCAAGAACCTCCGCTTCATGCGCCATCTGTGCCGAGAGATCGGGATAGCCGTCGCCCAGCGAGGGAGAATTGTCCAGACCGTTGGCCAGCCCGGTCGTCCAGAAAGTGCCATCGGGCAGGCGGCGGTTGTGGTAGATCCACTGATGATTCGCCTTGAGCGCCGGATACGCTTCGCGCAGACGCATCAGGTTCCCGTTGAGCTTTGCCGCCTGCCACTCGGCAAGGGTCATAATGGGTGGATTGGGGCTGAAGTCCGGCTCAAACATCTCGGGCATGCCCGTGTCCCAGTTGTGCTCGCGATGGATGTACCCGCCATCAAACTGCCGCGAGTAGAGGTTGTCGAGTTGGGCATAGACCGGCAGCGTCCGCCAGCCATACGACGCGGCCATCGTTGTGAAGGACGAATCCCAGACGAACTGGTAGAGCCCGAACTGGGCTCCGGTCGAGATATACGAGTTGACGACGCCCGATTCCTTCTTCGGGAACCGCAGCAGTTGCAGGAACATCTCCCACGCCGCGCGGTACAGCTTGCCATAGCGCGACATCGACGCCGGCAGAACCACCAGCGGCACACCGGCAAGAAATTCCTCCGGCTTGGGCCAGGCAAGCTCTCGATACTGCTTCCTGGGCGCATTGCGGCCAAGTGTTTCGTAACCCGGCATGGCAATTGTCACACCGCCGACCGGTGAATCGATACGCAAATCCAGCCACCGTGCAATCTCCACGGCCGGTTCCGGCCGGGGATCAACGCCGATTTTGCGCAGCGGCGCGGGGAAGTCCTGCGGTTCGGCGACAGGCACGGCAAAGCGGACCAGGCCCGCCGAGCGATCCTTGTCATCGGTAATCTCCATGGCGGTGCGCGGAAGAACGCTGGAATGGAGAATCAGCGACGTTCGCCGGGCCTCCCCCGGATGCGCAATGTCCTGCGTCGGCGGCGAGAATCGCGACTGCAGATCCCGCAGCAACACGTGCTGGTAGACAATCCCATCCTGGCGGAATTGAAACGGCTCGAATCGCGCCGATACGGCAGGCGCCGGGCCGTCATGCAGGGAAATCCGCAGATCCAGGCCGTCAGGCATCTTCGCCAGCACGTCCCGCATCACCGCGTCGCGGTTGCGCGAGGGGCAGTCGCGGTCGATAGGCTCGGGGTGTCGTGGACGGTCGCCCACTTCCACCAGCAGTTCCAGCTCGCCCCGCTTCACGGGCAGGGCAACCGCACCGACGATCTGACGCTGAAACGATCGCCAGAACAGGGGCTGATCAGACACCAAGACACTGTTGACGCTCAACCGGAACGGCCGGGGACAGGCAAAGTTCATGACCAGGGTTCCATCACCCGGAACATCGACCCTCGCCCGGTAAGACCCGCAGCCGGAAGCGAAACAGAGCTTGTGCGGGTCGGACTGCGTTCTGCGGGTCAGCGGATCAGACGGAGATGGCCCTTCATCGCTCCATGTCTTGACGGTGAGAATTGCCGGGGGATGGTTCATGTTTTTCCCTTCATGACCGATCGTACAAATAAAGAGGGCATGCTGAAATCAGCACGCCCTTTGAGTTAATGTTCTATCCGACGAAGGCCTTACGTGGCCTTCTTGGCGGCGGGCTTCTAACTGATAGTGAGTTTGACTCTGCGTAGGTGTGCGTGGGTGGTCCGGGGGTGATGGGTTGCTTGAGAGGGGGAGATCTCGGTGCTCATCTTTGCCCTCCAAGACACCCATTCCCGCCGCCGGGGGCACGCGTTCGGCCCGTTTCGCGGCTTCGCAATGGCCCGGGGACCGTCCCGAAGCTGTCCAAGAACAATGTATCGCCGATCTCGGCACCGTCAAGGGCCGATTTGGCAGGGACTGCAGGCGGTTCAGAACTCCCAGGGCAGCTCGGGCTGGTCGATCTGCTCGCGGCGGGCATGCTCGAGGAAGTCGGAATCGACTTCGCAGGTGTGACCCTCCCCCTTTTCCTTCACTCAGGGCCGGCGGTGGGTGTCTGCCGGACCGGTCGCCAGAGTCATGAGGGGAGCTATGGCGACGCAGTTCGCCGCGGGCGCGATACTGTCAGCAATTTCTGGACGGCCGTGGACGACGCCAATAAGATGGATCGCTGGCGGAATCAACAGTCGGACCGATTGGTCAAGACCAGGCAGCTGATCGGCTGCTTGCGGAGAAATGCACCATGCGAGCAGCAACGGTCGGCGCGCTTGCCGGGCTGGCTGTGCCACCCTTGATGGAGTGCAGAAGGAAAGGCGCGGTCTGGTTCATTCGGGCCGGACGGAAAGGCCCGTTCTCTTATGGGAAACCGAGATGAGCAACTGCCTGAAGTCAGCGTTCGTGCTGGTGTGCGTCCTGGTCCTGTCGGCCTCGGACGCCGCGGCCGCGCCGGTGACCAAGGTCACGTTACGCCCCCCGGCCGGCCAGCCGGCCAAGGGCGCAGTCGTGACTTTCGGCCAGGTCTTCAAGAAGGGCGACATCAAGCAGGGCGTGCTCGCGAGCGCCCCCAACGCGCCGGTCCAGGTCGACGTCAAGCGCAAGTACGACGACAGCTCGATCTGTTTCGCGATCCTCTCGCTCGCGATACCCGAGCTGACCGGCGAGACTTCGGTAGAGCTCGCCGACGGCACCCCGGTGCAGGAGGGCAAGCCGCGACCGGTGCAGGCCGCCGACCTCCTGAAGACCGACTTCGACGCGACGGTCACGCTCCGGTTCCCCGACGGCACGGAGCGATCGGCCAGCGCCCGCCAACTGCTGGAGGCCGCCGGGGCGGCGCCCAGGACCTGGCTGGCCGGACCGGTGGCCACCGAGTGGCTGCTCGACGGCATGCTGGTCGACAAGGACGGCAAGGCCGACCCCGACCTGCGGGTGCAGTTTCACGTCCGGGCCCATGCTGGCTGCAAGGCTGTCCGCACCTCCGTCGTGGTCGAGAACTGTCTGGACACATGGGCGGGGAACATCGGCTACGAGGTGGCCATTGCAGTCGGCAAGGAGCGCAAGGCGGTCTACGAGAAGAAGGGCGTCGACCATCGCCGGCTGAGCCGTTGGCGAAAGGATGTCTGGTGGCCGGCGGCCCCGCCGCAGGTCGACGTCGTGCACGACTTGGCCTACGTCAGCGCCAGCGGGGCCCTGCCCAACTACGACCGGTCGATGACCATTCCCGAGAAGGCCCTGGCCGATCTGGCCGTCCGCTGGGCCAAGAGCGCCGAGACCGACATCATGGGCTCCGGCTCGCTGACCAAGTACATGCCGACGACCGGCGGCCGAGAGGAGATCGGACCGTATCCCAACTGGACCGTCCAATACCTCCTGAGCATGGACGCACGGGCCAAGGCCGTCGTGCTGGGCAACGGCGACCTGGCCGGCTCGTGGCCCATCCATGTCCGCAGCAGCAAGACCGGCCGCATCCTGACCCTCGACGAGCGGCCGAAGTTCTGGCTTGGCGGATACCGGGAAGGCGACAAGGAGCGACCGCTCTGGCAACCGGACCGCAAGGCCCCGCCGCCGCGCAAGCGGCCCGACGGCAAGGAGGACCCTTACTACCTCAGCCCGGATGTGGCTCACATGGGTTCGTTCGCGTACGTGCCCTATCTGGTCACCGGCGACTACTACTACCTGGAAGAGGCCTACTTCTGGGGCAACTTCACTCTGCTCGCCCAGTGGTCGGCGCCGAGGCAAGACGGCAAGGGGATCATGTCCGACCAAATCCGCGGCAACGCGTGGGGCCTGCGGAACATCGCCGACGCAGGCTTCATCGCGCCCGATGGCGACCCGGAGGTCAGGTACTTCGAAGAGCGGATCCGCAACAACCTCGCCGAGATGACCGCAAAGATGTACGGGCCGCCGGAGTACAACGCGATGGGCTTCTGGGGCGCCCGGACGGTGGAGGACGCCCGGATCGGCAACCCCGCCAACCCGCGTTGGATGGTCACCGCGCCGTGGGAGCACGATTTCCTGATCTGGAGCCTGCACCACCTGACGGAACTCGGCTACGCCGACGCCGCCCGGCCGCGCGACTTCGAACTTCGCTGGCGGGTCGGCGTTTTCACGCACCCCGGCGAGTACGACCCGCTGCTCGGGGCGCCGTACCGGATGGTGGTCGGTGAGATGGGGCCCGACAAGAAGATCGTCTTCTACGAAGACTGGAAGAGGCTAGGCGACGAGAACGCCCGGCTCAACCCGCCCGACAAGTCGGGGAAGCAGAGACTGGGCTACGACTACTCGGCCCACCTCGCCTTGACCTGCGGCGTGGATGCCGGGTTCCCAAAGGCCGCCGAGGCCCTGAAGTTCGTGCTCGACACGACGGGCGGCTTCCGCGGAATGCTCGCCGAGCCGACCTGGCGCATCGTGCCGCGCGAAGGGCCAACCGCCGCACCGACGAAATAGCGGCGGGACGGTGGCCGGCGGGAAAACCTTGGCCTGTGCCGAGGCACGAGCCCCGGCGCCGCGTGCCTCTCACTTCACTGTGTAGACGTGGATCAGCGGGGGCTGCTCCGTTCGGCTGAGCTGGAACCCGAAAGGCTTGTAGAGGTAGAGCCGCTTTTCGTCCGGGTCGAAGCATGCGCCCAGGATGGCGCTGACGGCGCCGCCGTTGTTCCCCGGATATGTAACCTTGGTCATCGAATGAGAGATCAGGCCGGCCTTCACCCGCCCCTTGGCCACCTCGCCCAAGTCCTTGGGATTGTAGAAGTACCAGTAGTGACTGGTCCCGCCGGAAGTGATGCTCCCGTAGTCGTATCCGATCCGGCCGGTGCCCAGCTTGACGAAGGCGATGTAGCCGTGCTTGTCGGGCAGATCGATGAACACCCCGCTCCGGCACCAGTCGTCAAACGCCCAGCGGCCCTCAGTCGGGCTGTCCGGAGAATCGTTCCAAAAGCCGCCGCAGCCGAAGAAGTAGTCCCCGTCTCGTGGCGCCGCGGCCCCGCCTACGTAGGCAAGTAAAGGCACCAAGTCCACCGTCTGCTTCTCGGGGTCCGGCTCGGAAATGGCGCCCAGGGCCGGCCCTCGGCTGCACGGGGCGCAGATGCTGTAATAGCCGCCAAAGCCCATCGCCAGCGTGCGTCCGTCGGTGTACGCGTCCGCGAAGGCCTTCGAGAGGCCGGTCACGCCGCCCCAGTGGTGCTTCATGCCGGGCACCGTCCAGGGGCCGCTGGTTGTGATCGTGCCGTCGTCGGCCAGTCGGGACGCCCCCAGCACGGGCAACGGCCCGCCCGTCCAGTAGCCGTGGTACCAAGTCCAGTAAAGAGTCCGCTTGGCCTCGTCCCACCAGAAGCCGGCGTTGGGGCCGATGCGCTCGACGTCCTGGACCTTCGGGATCGTGATCCCCAGGTCTCCCCAGACCTTCTTGACCTCCGCCGTCCTGAGCGCGGCAAAGTTGGCGCCGTCGAGCTTCACGAGGGGCGGGACCTCGATCTCGCGGATCCCTCGCTCGTTCACGAACAGCCGCCGGGCGCCATCCTTCATCCTCCGGAAGGCCAGGCCCGTCTCCGTCCAGGTCCCACAGGGCGGCCGAAAGGAACCGGCGTACTCGAAGTCGTCGAACGACAGCACGCGCTTCTCGTTGGCGTCCTGCGAAGCCCGGGACACCGGCGACGCCTCGGGCCGCTTCGCGACCTTGATCATTGCCCGTGCCGTGGGCTCGCCGAAAAGGGTGCCTTGCTGCGACTGGACCAGCCTCCACTGGAAACGGAACTCGCCGGGCGTGCCGGGAGCCTTTAGTTGAGACTGGTAAACCTTCTCCGCCCCGGGGGCGACGCTGGTCCCTTGCCCCTGCAAGATGAAGTGGGTCCCCCACGTCGTGTTGTCCGGCGGGTCCTGGCTGCGCAGGTGCGCGTGGGCCTGGCCTTCCCAGGCCTTGCTGCCGGTGTTCTTCATGGTGATCTTCACCGCAAAGACCTGGTCCGTCAGGACCTGCTTCGGGGCCTCCATGCTGACGAACCGGGCGTCATACTCCGCCACGGCGGGCGGCGATGCCGGCGATGCCTTGAGAACGTCAGCGGGCTCGCCCCGTGGCGCGGCCTCTGGCGCTGCCAGCCCACCGACCGGCAGGGCCAAGACTGCCGACGCAAGCAGGATCGCCGCAGCAACACTCCTCGTGTGGCCCATTGTCTGTTCTCCTGAAAGACAGGCGGCCAACTGATTGTCCTTCCGCAGGGCACGGGCATGGCCCCCGCTACCGGTTCTCCCCTTCGATCGTCGCGGCCACGGCTTCTCGGAGCTGGGCGGCCCTCTCGGGAGAGAGCCGGCTGAAGGCGAGTCCGGTAGCGGTATCCGGTGCGTCCGCCCAGACCGCCAGGGCCTGTACAACCTGATCGCGGTCCCAGCCCCGGCAGCGCCCGAGGAGGTTCAGGTACTCGATGTCCTGCTGGGCTCGCCGGAGCAGTTTCATCCGCAGGCCCGGCAAGGCCCCGTCGTACGTCTTGTCGGTGCCGGCGTAATGGGCGCCCGGGTAGTAGAGGCTCGTGTTGTCGGCCTTGCGCCACCCCGCCCCGAAGTTGGTCCAGTACGGCAGGACGCAAACGGCACCGAGGCTGTACCGGTTGAGCAGGAGCTGGAGCTGCTTGACGGCGGGGTCCGAGACCGTGATGCCCGCCCCGTAGGTGGACCACTCCTCACCGGGCATCCACATCCGCCTCACACGGGCCGTCGCGGCGACTTCCCCGAGGGCGCTCGAGCACCATAGGTTGCAGACGCCATCCCACAGCCCCCGGACCATCTGTGGATTGGAGACGTCGACCCGGAAGTGCAGCCGGAGGTCCTTGACGCCCGATTCCTTCACCGCCTCCCGCCCCAAGGACAGGAAGAATCGGTTGGCGTCCATATCGTCGAAGTCGATGGGCTCGTCGAGAAGCCAGTAGCAGCGGCCCGTGCCGTGGCCGGACATGCCCAGTCCCGGCTCGACGAAGAAGGGGCACTTGTAGTAATACTTGTTGTTCAGGAAGAACTGGAAGGCGGTGCGCGTCCACCGCTTCTGAGCGAAGTGCCGCATCATCTCGCCGGCCACCTTCTTGTAGCCGGCGACGTACTGCGGCGCCACGGTCTCGTCCAGCCGCCGGCTTCTCTTCGCCCACTCAGCGAAAGCTTGGCGGTCGGGGAAATCGGCGCGGTCCGCGTAGTACCGGTCCAGGTCCATCGGCCAGTTCTCGTGGCAGGGCAGGTAGAAGTGCGTCACGGGCGTGCTCGCGCCGGGGCCGTAGTAGCCGTTGGCCTCGGTGAAGGCCGAGCCGTCCAGGTACGGCCCGAAGCGGGCGTCCCAGGCGGTCCAATCAGCGATGCTACGCGCGGCCCCTTCTCCTTCCAGTGGTGGCGCGCCGTTCTCGGTGATGGTTCCCGAATGCCTGTAGCGCAGGATGTTCAGCGTGCAGCGGTGCTTGTGCGCCAACTGGTAGTACGAGCGTTCCATCTTCAGATACCGATCGGGCTCGCGAGCGATGTCCACGCCGGCGAAGGCGCCGATCCCACCGTAGGTGTTCAGCTCGACCGGCCACGTGATCTCATCGGGCAGCGTGAGCGCCCGGACCGCCAGCGCCAGGTTGATTACCGCTGGCTCCTTGAGCATTGGCGTGGTGAGGGTGATGGTTCCGCGGTACTCGCCCGGCGCCGCCGTTTTCGGAACGTAGAGGTCGACCCACACGGCCTGGTTCTGCTGCGTCTCGCCCACGTTGTCCCGGGCGGGAATCTGGAGGGTCTCCGGCAGCGGCGCCACCAGGGGCAGGCATGCGTCCGCCGCCCATCCGGCCCCGCCGTCGGTTGCGAAGTACCATTCACGGAACAGTTCGACATGCCTGGCGGCGGCCACCACCGCGCCGCCGGGCCCCTGGAGGTCGCCCACGGTCACCTTGACCTCGCCGACCGCACCGCCCCGTCGCTCCAGGACCAACTGGAAGGCCACCACCTCGTTACGGGCCGCCTTCAGTTGGACGGCGCCCGGGTCCTTCCGCCCGTCGACCTCCCTGCCCTTCCATGGCGCGGGCTGCCCGGCCGGCGCGACCGGGTCGACCTTCCACTGGTCGTCAACGGCCCAGACCGCAAGGGTCCCATCGAAACTCCAGCCATTGACGCCTTTGGGGTCCTCCCTTTTCACTTCCACGAAACGCCGGTGCGTAGGCTCGGGCACCTTGACCTCGACGTCGCACGGCGGCCCTTCGTTGCCGGCCTGATCGACGGCCCGGATGGCGACGTGCCACGAGCCAGGCTTGAGCGTCATGAGATGCAGGAGCTGCCTCTCGCCCCCCGACCGGGGCAGCGGCAACGCGTAGCGCGGAATCTCGGCCGCCTGGGCCCAGTTGGCCTCGGTGATGGCCTTCTCGGAATACCGCACGCGGTACGCATGCGCACAGCCCGTCATGCTATCATCGCCGGGGGCAATGAACTCGATGCCGACCGTGCCGCCAGCCCCCTCGACCAGGGCCTCGGCCCGAGCCGCCTTCGGCGCGGCCGGGGGCACGCGGTCGCTCGCTTCGCCCGTCACCTCGAGCCTTGGCGCGAGTGCGCCGCCCTTGGCCTGGCGCGAATAGACCTCGATCTCGAAGCTCGGGTCATACACATAGGGCTTCGGATTCTTCTCCAGCATGTTGGCCTCGGCGACCTGGCCCTTGTCGTCGGTGAGCACGAGGCCGTAGGACGCCCCGATGGCCAGGGCGTGCACGAGCGACGGCTCGACCGGAATCTTCAGCCAGCGGACGCCTTGCGCGTCCGTGTATCGGGTGATCCGGTCCGGGCCCGCGTGGGAGTACCGCAAGGCCGGGTGAAGCCAGGCGACCGAGTAGAACGCGCTCCCCGGCCACGCCCACAGGTGCCGCTCCGCCGCGGGTTGTCCGGTCTCCGGGCCGGCGCGGTAGTTCCAGGACGGCGCGCCCGGTTCCCGCTGCCCGTCCAGACGGCCTTCCTGCCAATCGCTGAGGACGGTGCAGGCGCCCACGCCGTGGAGATCGTCCTTCGCGAGCGCCAGGTGAAGGAAGGCCTCCTTGACCGTCCAGCCCTGGATCCGCGTCGTGTCGAACTTCAGGAGGACGGTCTTGTTCTCGAATTTCGACCAGTTCTGGTTCTGCCGGAGGGCCAGCGTTTCGTTGCCGCGCCAACTCCAGCTCTGCTGGTCCGGCTTCTTCTGGGCGCTTTCCTCGTAGATGGACGACAGGCCCGCGTTAGCGGTCGCCGGCAACGTGACCGTTTCGGCCTGGACGACCCCGACAATGCCCAGCAGCAGGCACATGAAGGAGAGGCTGCACTTCATCTGGGCCTCCCATGAAACAGGGCGTGTCAAGGGGCCACGCTTGTTCCCTTCTTTGCTGCCTGGCGGGCATAGCCCCTTGCGCGGCTCAAGCGAGCCAGGCGGCACGGTTGTTCCGACCGCACTACCCGAGAGTTGAGGCCGTTAGCCAAACCCGGGCATCAACGCGCAGCGAGAATGAACAGAATGATGAATTGGTGACCATGCAGCGGGCCGTTGAGCATCTGATGGACGACGGGACCTCGAAGCACAACCACCACAAGGCCCAGCGTCGCCGGTTCCCGCACGGGTTCGACCAAGAACCGCCCCCCAATCTGGCGCCGGGCATGGAAACCAGACGCCGCCCGTGCCCGCACTTGCCCTCCACCTCAATCAAGTATACGATTACCGCAAACGCTGGCCGTGCCTGTCCCGCGCGGCTTCCTGAGGCGAGTGCTGGTCTGCACGTGAACCCGTCCAGCAGCTATCCCCCCTGCCCCGAGGCGGGCTATGGGCCGGGGTAGGCGGGTTCAGCGCTGCGCGGTCCTCCGGGCCGACGGCACGCCCTACGCGGCCCCCGCCTTTTTTGCCCGTCCTCTCCACGGCGATTGGCGGAACGTCTACCGAAGTGTCAGCGGGGGAAGTATAGCACAGGTTCAACGGAATACGACAGGAAGGACACGAACCCGACTTCTGGGCGTGCTGTCACCGGAGGGCGCTGACGGGATCGACATGAACGCGCAAAATGGCTTGCTCTGGGGTGGTTTGCAGCCTATAGAGGAATGAGCTTTCGCCCGGCTATAATGGAGGGGGCTCACAAACGGCTGGGCCGCTACACAATCAGGAGATGAAAGATGAGCAGCAGGTTATTTTATGTTTCGTGTGTGGTCTTGGCTGTTGTTGCGGCCTCGGCCGGCATTGGGCAGGCTGCGGATGTGCCTGCGCCCGATGAACCGATGAGCGTCTGGTTCGACAAGCCGGGTAGGACGTTCCACGAGTCATGCGTGCTGGGCAATGGTCGTCTCGGCGCCATGGATCTGGGCGGGGTTCACAAGGATCGCATTGTGCTCAACGAGTCCTCGCTCTGGTCCGGCGGTCCTTATGACGGCAACAACTACGCTGCTTACAAATGCCTGCCTGAAGTACGGGAAAAGCTATTGGCCGGTGACATTTCCGGGGCCTGGGGCGCGCTCAACAAGGGTTTTCGATATGCCGAGGGCGTAAGCGGGTGGGGTGACATCAACCAGTTTGGCTGTTACCAGACGCTCGGGGATTTGATGGTGAGTTTCGGCAGCCAGGCGCCGGAGACGAAGGTCTCTTCTCCCAGCGGTCACGAGAACGGTGACGGGAAAACGATCGCGAACTGCGTGGATGGCGATAGCGGCACGAAGTGGTGCGTGGACAAGGCAGGCAAGGCGGTGATCTGGCAGATCGAGTTGCTCAAGGAGAAGGCTGTCGCCTCCTATTCGTTGACCAGTGCTGATGACGTGCCGAGTCGCGACCCGCAGGTGTGGGTTCTCGAGGGATCGGCGGACGGCAAGGCATGGACCGAACTGGACCGCCGCAGTCCGGGCAAACCCTTTGAGCGTCGTCACCAGACCAAGACCTTCGACATTGCGAAGCCGGTCGCCTTCCGTCTCTATCGCTTCACGTTCACTCCGCAAGAGGCATACTTCCAGGTGGCGGAAATCGCCTTGGCCGGCATCGACGTGGCAGCCCCCCAGTCTGTGCCCGACGGCTACCGCCGCGATCTCAATCTGATGACCGGCGTGGCCACCACGCGGTACGTGCAGGACCGCGTCGTGTTCACGCGTGAGCTGGTGGTTTCCAAGCCGGACGAGGTTATTGCCCTGAGACTGAAGGCCGACAAGCCGGGCGCGCTCACGTTCACCGCCGCTCTTGCGCGCAAGCAAGACGCGACGGCCCGCGCCGAAGGCAACGTTCACCGGATAGAGGGGCAGCTGCCGTTCAATAAGCCGGGTGGCGGTGGGCAGGGCATGCGCTACCTGGCATTACTGGGTGCGAACGTGAAGAGCGGCAGGGTTTCCGCGACGGAGCGGGGGGTGGCCGTGGAAGGCGCCGACGACGTCACGCTCATTGTGTCCGCCGGCACGGACTGGACCAACAGGGAATTCGCAAGTCTCGTGCGCCAGCGCCTCGATGCCGCGCTGGCCAAGCCGTTCGACGCCATTCGGGACGGCGCCGTGGCCGATCACCGCCGGTATATGGAGCGTGTGAAGCTGACTCTTCCGGAAGGGCCGAACTCCAAGCGGCCCACACCGGACCGCGTGAAGGCGCAGGAGGGTTCTCCTGATCCATCGCTCGCGGTTCTGTACTTCCAGTTTGGGCGCCACCTGGTCGTCTCCGGTTCGCGGCCCGACTCGCAGCTGCCGACCAATTTGCAGGGCATCTGGGCTGAAGAATATGACACGCCGTGGCGCGGTGATTTCCACAGCAACATCAACCTTCAGATGAATTACTGGCCGGTCGAAACGGCCAACCTGTCCGACTGCCATCTGCCGCTGTTGCGGTTCATCCGGAACATGGTTCCGGAAGGTCAGAAGACGGCCAAGGCTTACTTCAACGCGCCAGGCTGGATGGCCAATCATACGCAGAACCCGTGGTATGACACCGCGCCGAGCTTCCTGCCTGCCTGCATAGGGCCGACCTGCGGCGCCTGGCTGGCGCAGCACGTCTGGCTGCATTATGCGTTCACACAGGACAAAGCGTACCTGCGCGAGTACTATCCGATTCTGCGTGGAGCCAGCGAGTTCATGCAAGCCGTGCTGGTTGAGAATCCGAAAACCCGCGAGTTGGTGGTCCTGCCCTCCAACTCGCCGGAGAACAGCTATGCCTACACCGACAAGAGCGGCGAGAAGCAAAGGACCGCGTTGTGTGTGGGCTCGACCTTTGATCAGCAAATCACCCGCGAGCTCCTGAAAAACACGGCAGCCGCCGCGCGTATTCTGGGTATGGACGAGGCGTTTGCCAAGAGTCTTGATGCCACCCGCGCCCGGCTCGCGCCCACGCGCGTGAATGCCGATGGCCGTATCATGGAGTGGCAGGAGGATTTCGAGGAGACGGAAATCAATCACCGCCACTGCTCGCATCTCTGGGGGTTGTGTCCCGGCAGCGAGATCCACCCTGCAACACCGGAGCTCTACAAGGGCGCGCGTCTTTCGCTGGAGCGGCGCGGCGACGCCTCCACCGGCTGGTCCATGGCATGGAAAGCCAACTTCTGGGCGCGCCTGCATGACGGTGACCGTGCCAACAAGCTTCTCGCCATGCTGATCGGCCGCGGAGCGCCGAACCTGTTTTGTCTCCATGCTCCGTTCCAGATCGACGGCAATTTCGGCGGTTGCGCGGCCGTGCCCGAGATGCTGCTCCAGAGCCAGGAAACCACGAATGACGGCGAGCCCGTGCTCGAACTCCTGCCGGCGTTGCCGGCGTCATGGCACACCGGCAAGGTGAGTGGACTCCGCGCCCGCGGCAATTTCCAGGTGGATATGGAATGGAAGGACGGAAAGGTCGCCACATACCGCATCGCTTCCGCCGAGCCGCATGAAGTCAAAGTCCGCATGAACGGCCAGACAAAAACCGTGAAAGCCGAGAAGCCCTGAGAGTGTCCCGGAAGAGCCTGGGGGAGCATTGCCGCAGTACACCTCTACGACGAGGGCCCTGGCAGGAAGGGAGAAACCACGGCCCCTGTGCTCGTCCACCGATTCTTGCGCCCACCGCCTGGCGGCGTAACCTGTTTCTTTGTCATCACTTATGGTAGCCTCCGAGGTGTCTGATCCCAACTTCTTCTCGGAGGCTGATTTGCCCGAGAACCACCGTTGTCCGAACCTGCTTTTCCCCAATTACTGGAGCCGCCACGTCAAGTCCGCTCTGCTCCACGCCATCTCCCTGGCGAGGCTCGCCTGTGTCCTCGCGTGGGGCTCGGCCGCCGGAAGCCTTGACCCGCGCATCGGCCAGGAAAGAGATAACGGCCAAGCGTCGACGCTCTCATCACCTCGCTGCGATTGGCATCGCGCCAGAATCCGTCATCTGGTTGCGGCGGATAACACCCGCCGACAGCCGTTACTCACCCTGCGGCCAACAACGGAGTTTTCGGGAAGCACAGGGTCCTGTGCGAGCACGTTCCGCGTCCTCGCCGCCAGGCCGTCGAATCCACGCCTGAGATCCGTCGGCACCGTGCACGGGTAGATCCGCACCGCCGCCAGCAGGCTCAGCACGGCCGCGCCTCGTTGACCCCTCGCCACCGCTCCCGCCGCGCCTTTACCTGTGCGGCCCCGCCGCCCCGCTTCCGCTTCCCGCTTGTCTCGGTCTCGGCCTTGTCTCCCTGAATCATGACCACATCTTGCCATCTCATCAAGCCGCCGCAATGGTGGGTTTACCGGACGGATACGGCCGTGTTAGACCCTTGGGGCAACCACAAAGATGGACCGCACCGGCTCGAGGCGCAGCCGAATTCTCGTGACATCCTGACCGCCTAGAGTCACGTAGGAGTATTCCGCCGGCGCGGTCTGGCCCGTGTGGGGGTCCCAGAGCTGCGGCTTGAGCTTGCCACGCAGTCGGACGTGCGTGACCAGATCGTTATCGGAGGAATTCGCGATGAAGTAGACATCCCGGCCCTCGACCTCTTTGTGGATGTAGGAAAGACTGCCTCCCTTGAGAGCCGGGTCGTCCTCGAATTCCACGTCACAGACGGCCAAGGCATCGTCGAGCATGGCCTTGAGCACCGCCGCCGTGGGCTGCTCTGCAAAGTAGGCCTTTCCGCCTTTGGCGCCGGCGTGGACGCGGAAGCCCCCAGGCTTGGCGGCCAGGTTGCGCCCCTGCCCATCGTAAACCTCGAACTCAACGATCGAAACGCTGTCCGAGGCAATGGCGTCGATCATGAGCCTGACACGCGAAGCAGTCGCGGGCCTGAACGTGTCGGTCTTCTGCGATCCGATCCGGACTCCTATCACGCCGTCCACCCACTTGGCGCCGTCCCAATACTGGACCCGGTAGGACGTGGCCCGGTCGAACGCCTCCCGGATGACCGTCTTGGCGAACGTCTTGTCGGCCCCGAAGTCCACTTCGAGCCATTGCCCTCCCTTGGTCCCGTCCGCGGCGTTCCAGCGGGTGCCGAGGTCGCCATCCACGGCATGGCGCGGCTCATAGCCTCCGGCCAGCCACTGGCTGGACGCGCTCGCCTTCGGATAGCCGTTCTCCTCTCGCGCCGTCGGACCGAAAATCTCCAGGACAGCCTGACGGACCTCGGCGTCCTTGCCCAACTCCGCAGAGCTCTCGGGCAGTCGCGTCGTCGCAATGATCTTTCCGCCCTCGTCATAGAACTGCTTGAGCTTGCGCAAGCTGCTCCAGTGGATCGTCCGGGAGCCGGGAACTACGAAGACCTTGTACCGCTCCCGGTTGATCTTGTTGTCGAGCCGGATCTCCGCGCCTTCGACCGTGCACTTCTCCTCCAGGACCTCCGGGTGCACAAAGGTGAAGTCGCGCCGGACCTGCAAGGCGAGCCGCTCGCCGATGTCCATGTAATCGGCTTCCCGGGGGATGACGCCGCCCTGGTAGGGCTCCCCGACGCCGAAGTAGTACCCCGCCTGCAAAGTCGCGATCGGATACAGGACACCGATGTCGGCGACGTGCCGGCCGCCTTGGAGCAGGCGCTGCAGCCGCCCCACGTAGCGGTTGTACTCCGGCAGGTGCGGACCGTAGGTGGCATCCCTCCCGGAGAGCTCCGGCGGAAACGCGGGGCGCGAAGGATCATACCAGACCGCGTGCGGCACCATCAGGTTGATCCCCTTGGCGAACTGGTCCATCGCCTCCCTGTACAGGTTCGCCACCGGCAGGTTGTCCATGGCCCCGTAGCACTCCGTCACCACCAGCGGACGATCGTAATTGCAGGCGGCCGAGCTGACGACTTTGTAAGCCTTCGACGCGCGCTTGTACGCAAAGACCTGGTCAATGCCGGGGATCGCTTGGTGCTTGAAGGCCTTCATGAGGTCCCCGCACAGGCCCACCGGATTGACGATCTCCTCCTGGTCCACGTGGCCGGTCAGCTTGATCTTGTGCTCGGCGCACCAGTCATCCAGCACTTTCGGGAAGCCCGTGGCGTACAGCTCCGCCCGCAGGCCGAACAAGGCGTTCCTGGCGGCCGGGGTCTCCGGACCGATATCGAACCAGAGCGCGGGGTAGTAGATCGCCGGATCGAAGCCGTACTTCTCCCGGAACCGTTCATTGAAGGCCGGCGTCCACACCCGGCCTCCCTGGACCCAGTGGAACGTCGGCTCGTCGTAAAACGCGCTGTCGATCGTCGTGCCGAAATGGCCGGAGAGCCTGTCGTAGTACTTCTGGTACGTCAGCTCCACAAATCGCTTGACCGCTTCGGGGTCGAGGTAGTCCACCAGCCCCCGGGCGCCGTCGCGCACGCACGTGAACAGCATGACCTTCCAGGAGCCGTCCGGCGCGTCCCAGACAAGCTTGCCTTCACGCACGTGGGCGCTGATGTCCCTGCGGTCCTTGCCATCCGGACGCATCGCCACGGCACCCATGAACGTGCCGCCGGGCACGTCGCGGGTGAGCCTGGTCGGGCCGGCGACGTCGATGGCCGTCATGTCCAGGCGCTTGCCGAGCGCCTCGGGATACTTCCGGGCCAACTCGCCCCCGGCGGAACCGCTTGGAAACCAGAACTCGTCGTACAAGCAGCACTTCATCCCCAGCTCGGCCGCCCTGTCCACGGCTTCCTTGTACCGGTCAAGATACGCGGGCGACATGAACGCGGGCGACATGTCGGGCGTCGGCAGAATCCCCACCCCGCCGTAGCCGCTCGCCCTGCAACCTTCCAGAATGCTCCGGGTCTTCTCGGCGCTCAGCGGCCCGTTCCAGAACCAGAGCGGCCGGGACTTGCACCGCAGCGGCGGATCCTTGAAGTCGCGCTGGATATCCGCCCACGCACCCGGTTCCTCTGCCCGGGCTGCTCCCGCCAGCCCGAGCGCCGCCAGGATGAGGATCAACGCCGAGCCTCGAAGGGTCTTTCTCATGCCTGTCCGTAGAGCACTGGTGCCGCAGGGCCCTGACAACGGCCTCAGGATCTCGCCGACGCCGTTTCGGCCGCCACGATCCGCACGGGGCCGAGCAGGCCGGAAGACCGCTGCGTTTGCGCGGTCTCGTTCAGGCGTCGGTCTTCTCGTGTCACCCATGCCTTACTCGGTTTGCCCGCAGTGTGAACAGTGTAGGTGTCTGATCCGACGGCATACACCGCGCGGCTGCCCTCAGAAACTCGTGTCCGTTCCGCCAACCGCATCTTCATTCCGCCGGCGTGACTTGTCAAGATGGGGGAGACTCCGCCCCTTCAGCTTGGGCGATGTCCTTTGCGGATTCGGTGACATTGGCGGCATCCAGGAATGGAACGGTCACTTGACGGGCCTGATCGTCACCGACACCAGGTTGATCGGGCGCCAGGTCTGGGCAGCCGCGGGGCGAACACGTATCTCTATCGCGCCAGGCCGCTTGATTTCAGCCCTGCCAAGACTGAGCGTCCGGTAGTCCTCCCAACTTCCCGTCTTCGGTGCCGGAGAAGAGAGTATCTGACCGTCCACCTCCAGTATGACTTCGCTGTCCCCAGCCGCGGTTGCATACACCGCACTGACTTCAAAGGTGCCGGCCCGCTCGAAGGCCATGCGCCACGACACCCAGTCGGACGCACGGTCCCAACATCCGATGTTCTCTTTGCCGGCAGTGATCTGCCGCCTCACGCCGCCGTGTAGCTCCGCGGTCGCGACCGGCAACGTGATGCTCCCGTCGGCTGCAGCCTTGATCGAAAGGTCAAGCTTCGGAATGGTAGGCGTCTTGAAAGTGATTTTGAGCGCGTACGCGCACGCCCCCGGGGCCCGCGCAGGCATGACCACTTTCAGCGCCGAGTCGTCCGGCGTCCACTTCAACTCGCCCGGCGCACCCAACATGGTGATCGACGCGATCCTGCTGGCGTCGAAGCTGCCGGACTTCAAGGTCGTGATGGAAAGCGTCGCCCCATCGCCGGGCCACGCGAGCACTGTGGCGTAGAGGACCGCATTGCCCTTGCTGCGCGTAAAGCGGATGTCGCGGGCCGTACCGGCCGGAAAGACTTCGTGGAAATTGGTCGGGCTTTCCCCGTAGACTTCCCACGCGCGGGTAGCGTAAATCGCTTCGCCGATGGTGCTGGTGCATCGGCCCATTTCCTCGAGGATCTTGATGACCGCGGGATCAAACGTGCCGTCGGGTTTCAACGGCAGGTTCAGAAGCAGATTGCCCTTGCGGCTGATGTTGTCCATCAAGGTGGCGATGACCCGATGGGCGGAGACATACGCCTCGGGCTTATCCGTGCGCATCCAGAACCATTCGCCGTTGACCGACTTGTCGGACTGCCAGTAGTGCTCCGGCATGCCTCCTGCGGTTCCAAACTCGTAATCCAGCACGGCGATGTTGGGCTGCCAGTCGAGCTTGATGGTGGCCACGGCCTCCAGATTACCGGCGTGATTGGCGATGCTCGAGTTGTAGTAATGGGCCAGGATGTTCAAGCCGGCGGGATGTCTGTGGAACGGAATGCCGCCGTCCACGTAATACAGATCGGGCTGATAGCGGTCCAACAGGTCGCGCATGCGGCGTTCGAACTGCTTTTCCCATTCCACGGGCCCCACGTCCCTGGCCTGTTCGTAATCGGTTCCCGACGCCGTCCACGGCACGCTGTAAAGATCGGCGTACTGCGGATCCTGCCCGTCGTAGGGCACGCCCTTGAGCGGGCCCTTGGTGTCGGCCCCGTGTGAAGTCTGGAACCAACGATAGGTGCGGGCGACGTGGCTGGCGACGCCGAAGCGCAGTCCGTTCGTTTCGGTCGCCTTCCTCCACATGCCGAGGATGTCCTTGCCGGTGGTCGCCTTGGCGTTCCAGCGCGGCTGATATTTCGAGTCCCACATATCGAAGTTGTCGTGATGCACCGCCACCAAAACGACGTAGCGTGCGCCCGCTTTCTTGTACAGCTTCACCAGCATATCCGCCTGCGCGTCGTCACATTTCTCGGCCTTGAAAAGCTTGCATATATCCTTGTAGCCGAACTCTGACGGGTGCCCGAAGTTGGCGACATGGAAGTTGTACGAAGCCGAGCCTTGCTGGTACATCTCCCGCCCATACCAGCCATGCATGCCTCCCACCGCGCACGGCCCCAGTGCATGAAGATGCCGAGCTTGGCATCCATGAACCATTCAGGCACGGCGTACTGCTTCAGCGACTCCACCGCCGGCTTGAACGGCCCCGGCGCGATCGGCGGCATGTCCGGCTTTGCCTCCTCAGCGCGGACGCCGGCGTTAAGCCCTATGACGACCAGCAGTCCGCAGATGGCTCTCGTGTTGGATCTCCTTCAGAGTTTCGTCTACGCTAGTGTTTCGTCTTCCTCAGCCCAAGGAGCCACATGGCGGCGGCTTGGCGCGACGGATGCGCACACCTGCCCTGAAGCCGCCGCCCCCTCCGTCGCAGCCGCCGTGCGACGCCCTGAAGCAGCCGGCGAATGAACGCCGTGCTGACTCCGAAACGCTCCGCGGCTTCCCCACGCGTCTCGCCCGCATCGTCGCATGTGACTGCCTGATTCCGGTTGTCCATCCCGAATACTCCGTCCGCCTTATTCTACAAGCGCTTACGTCTCTTGTCTGCCCCGCTCTTCGCGCATCGGCCAGGAAAAAGACAAGGGCCAAGCGTCGACGCTCTCCTCACCTCGCTGCGCTTGGCCTTGGCTTCCGAATCCGTCAGCCGGTTATCGGTGCCCACACGGCCGCCGACACCCGTCACCCACCCTGCAGACTCCGGACGGAGTTTTCGGGACGCACAGGTACCCAGGCGCACGGACCCAGGCGGCCACGGCCTCGGGCGTCGCCTTCGGGCCTAGCGTGCGGCGCGCCATGTCCTCGGGCTTGTTCACGATGAAGAACAGCACGAACGTGATCACCCCGATCCCGAAGACGATCGGCACGGCGTAGAGGGCTCGTCGAATCAGGTGGGCCAGCCTCCGGTCAGCTCTCCCTCAGCCGTCGCAGGGCCGCCCGCAGCGCGGGGAGGCTCCCGAGGACCAGGACCGCCGCGAAACCGATGATGGGCCACCACCGCGGCTGGTTCTCCACGCGGCGGTAGGCTGTCCGGGTGACCGTGTCGAGGCGCCAATACTTCCAGGTGTTGAACGCCAGGGCGTGAGGCCACGCGTTCTTCACCCACCCGTGGTAGAACGCGATGGACTTGGGGTGATAGCGGAAGACCCACGGCGCGTCCTGCTGGAGGAGGTGGACCATCTCGTCGACGAGGGCCAGCCGCTCGGGCGAGTTCTCCATGCTCCGCATCTTCTCGAAAAGCTCGTCGAAGCGCGGGTTCTTGTAGTTGGCGGCGTTCTCGCCCTTCGACACCATCTTCGCACTCGGGCCGTAGAGAAGGAACAGGAAGTTCTCCGGGTCGGGATAGTCGGCCATCCAGCCCCCTCCGGAGAGCTGGAAGTTGCCGGAGTCGATCTTCTCGCGGAAGCGGTTCCAGTCGGAAACCTCGATCTCGAGGCCGATGTTCAGCTTGTCGAACTGCTTCTTGGCGAAGGCCAGCCAGGTCGCGCCTTCCGGCGTGCCGCCCGACACGGGGAAACGGAGCACGAGCCGCTGCCCGTCCGGCCCGTAGCCGTTCGGATAGCCGGCCTCGGCCAGGAGTCTCTTCGCCTCGTCGATGGAGCGTCGGACGCCGCGGCCGCGCGGCTCGTCCCACTCGTAGACGACCGGGTTGATCCCCTCCCGGCCTTCCCGGTAGCCGAAGATCCCGGGCGGGATCGGGCTGTGGGCCGGGACGCCCTGCTCCTTCAGGAAGATCGCGACCTCCTCTTCCGAGTCGTAGGCGATGCTGATCGCCTGCCGGAGCTTGCGCCCGGCGTCTGTGTACCCGCCGACGACGAGGTCGCCCATGTTGAAACTGAGGAAGCTCGACGTCGTCGAGTACGAGGATCGCAGTTGGATCCCTCGCGCCGCCATCTCGTCCGCCAGGGACGCATCGCCCTGGCTCGTGAGCTTCACGGCCTGGTCGAACACGTCGCTGGGAATCCCCTGGGCGTCGTAGTAGCCCTGGAGGAACTTGTTCCAGCGCGGAATGGATTCCTTCTCCATCCGCAGCACGACGCGGTCGATCATCGGCAGGCGTCTCCCGGCATCCTCATCGAGGCCCGCCGTCTTCATCTGGTCATAGAGCGCCTGGGCGGCCCCTTCGCCGACGGCGGGCGGCGGAAGCTCGGGGAATCGCTCGTCGTGGAAATTCCGGTTCCGCTCGAAGACGATCTGGTTGGTCGGGTCGAATTCCTTGAGCACGTAGGGCCCCGTGCCGACAGGATTCTTGTCGAAGATAAGGCTCCGTTCCAGGAGGACCGGCTGGTCGAAGAAGGCGATCGCCTCCGGCGGCACCGGGGCGAAAAAGGGCATCGCCATCCAGTAGAGCATCTGCGGATACGGGTGCCGCAGGACCAGCTCGAACGTGTAGGGATCGACCTCGCGCACGAAGGGAAAACACTCTGCGCCGGCGCCGTAGTCGACGGGAATGGGGTGGTACTGCTCGTCCTTCTCCTGGTTGTAGAGAATCCCGGCAGCGGCCTTGCGCTTCGCCCGCTCCCGGTCGAGCACGGCCTGGAGCGACGCCTGGTACTCGCGCAGGCCCACGAGGTGCTGCGCGAGCGTGCTGAAGATCGGGCAGGCCAGGCACGGGTCGGCCAGCCGGCGGATGGCATGGACGAAGTCCCCCGCCACCAGTTCCCGGGTCGCCGTCGGGCGGATGTCCTGGACCGCTCGCACGCCACGCAACGACTCCTCCGTCAGACGCCGGTTGGCCTCGACGAAGCAGGGGTGGTCCTGGTAGAAGACGCCCCGCTTGAGTCGGATCGTGTACACCGTCGCCGCGACCTCCTTCCCCTGGAAGGTGACGCTGCGGCGTTCTGCCTTCGGAATGTCCGTTGCGGTCAGGGGTGCCAGTTCGTAGGGGCGTTTCAGGAAGTGGTACTGGAACGGCGGCTCGAAGATCGGGCCCATCATCACGCACTCGTCCGCCGCGTAGGCCTGGGCCGGATCCAGGTGCTTGGGCTCCTCCTCGAACGTACTGTAGAGGATGTTTTGCCCTTCTTCCGACTCGGGGTACGGCGAATTGCAGCCGACGACGAGGACGGCGGCCAACAGGAGGCCGGCTCGCCAGAGCCCGCTCGGGACTGTCGGCTGCTGCGCCATCCTGCCGCCCTCTATTTCGCTTTCTCGAGCAGCGGCGCGATGCTGCGCAGCTCCGGCTGCGTTGTTGCGGCTTCGATGGCCTTGATGGCTTCCTCGACGGCGGCAACTCGCCGGCTATTGAGTTCGCCGGCGGGGAACTCCCCCCTCTTGCATTGATCGTTCAGGGCCACGATCAGCTCCTTCAACCCCGGCACCGCTTCGCGGGCAGCCGTGCCATAGCTCATGATCCCCTTCATGATTTCCCCGGTTCGACTTTCGCTGCCGTGGCCGCCCTGGGTCTTCGCGAAGAGGACGCCCGCTTCGATGCCTTCCTTGAAGTGGTATTTCGTCAAGGCCCTGAATCCGGCCATGCGGATCTCATTGCCGAACATCGTGTCCGCCGGGCACCGCGTCCTGACCGCGGCCAGTATGTCCGGCGCCAGGGCTTGCACGTCCTCGAGGGTCAGGAGGTTCGTGAAAGTATGAGTGAGCTGGGCTCTGGCCATGCCGTCCGCGTTCTTCGAGATGGCCCGGATCGCCGGGTAGAGCAGTTCGGGATCGATGTCCTTGATGGAACTCCGCAACAGCCCTTTGAACAGGGCCGCCGCCAGCTCGCCATGGGTGAGCTGGATGGGATCGTCCCACACGATCGGCTGGAGGGGCTCCGCGGTCAGGGCGACCGCCTTGAGCATGTCGGGAACGACGGGTTTCGCGGTATCGCCCAGGTTCTTGAGGGCATTCGCGGCTTTGACCCGTAACCAGCGGTCCTCGTGGGTGAGCAGCCGAACCAGCACCGGAAGGGCGTCGGCGCTGCCCAGATAGCCCAGGGCCTCCGCAGCGCCCTGGCGCTTACGGGCATCGGGCCCTCCTGCCATCGCGATGAGCGGGGCGACCAGTTCCTTCCGGTTGGGGCGCCGGCCGAGTTCCTCCGCCGCCCAACCGCGGACGATCGGCGACCAGTCGCCCAGGGCGGCGAGGAGTTCCTCCGTGCTCTTCGTCTTGCGGTCCAGATCGAAGCGGCCGGAAGTGATGGCCTCGGCCACGTCCTTCTTGCTGAGCCAGTTCGCCTGGTTCGAGTCCCTGCCGGTAATGCAGAGCTTCTTCAGCGGCAGGGAATAGGTGAGGACATAAGTGGCCGTCGGACTCAGGCCGTAGTAGCCGCTCTGGCCGTAGTAGGTGTTGTCTTCCGTCTTGCCGGGGCCGTACTGCTCGCCGCCATCGTAGGTGAACGATCCATCGCAGCGGCGCACGAGGTCGAGGTGCCAGGAGGCTTCCTTGAAGAAGGCGGCTGCCGCATCGGGTCCGCCGGTATTCGCGCCCAGGGCGCCCCACAGGTAACTGAATCCCTGGCCGGTGTGTCCGTATTCACGGTTCTGGTAGGAAGCGGTGACCGTCTTCGCGAAGTACTGCGTTTCCCTGACCCGGTTTCCCTGAACGGCAAACAACATGGCGGCCATGGCATTCTTGCCGTTATTGTCGTGGTAGGGCCACGGCATGTGCTCACCGTAAGGAATCGCTCCCTTGTCCACGAAGTAGCCGAAGAACCTGGAGGCCCTGTTGATGGCAGGATCGATCTCCGGGTCCTTCACGCCGCACTTCTTGCCCATAACGATCGCGAGATTCGCCACCAGCCCCGCCGCGTTCACCGGGCCGTAGGGAGGGATCGATCCGTGGAGTTTGCCCTCGGGAGTCGGGGGTGCAATGCCATGCCCGAAGGTACCATACATGCTCTGCCCCTTCGCGAGCGAGACCGTGTATTCCTGGATGGCGTGCAACACCTCTTTGTCGCCGGTGAGGAGGTAATACTCGCAGAGGAAGAGGTTCCGGTATCCCCAGTCCCACGTCACCATCCCGTCCTTCAATTCCAGCTTCAGCGTCGTCGGCGCCATCTTCCGGGCGAACTCCCGCACCCGGGGCAGGTAGTCCGGATTGCCGGTCGCCATCAGCGCGAGGCCGTTCACCGCGCCCCAGATATCCTCGTTGAGCGGTTCCTTTTCCAGCACTCGGCAGGCGTCCTCGAAGATCCGCTTGGACTTGGGGCAATTGTAGGGTGCAGTGTCGCTGTAGGTCCCCATGACTCTCAGCTTGAGTTGCACCTCTTCGGTCTTGCCTGCCCGCCAGCGGGTCAGCTTCAGGACACCGCCATGGGCCGCCTTCTCGGCTTCCTGAATCGCCACGGCTAGGCTCCTGCGGGCGTCGTCGGTGAAAAGCTTGTCGCCGGCGCCGAGGATCACGTCGTCCACTTTCATCACGCCGTCCGCCGGGGACTTCTCTCCGACATGCGTGACCAGAATCTGCCGGCTGGCCGTCGTGGTCCGGCCCTGCACGCTCTCGA
>CAYGZE010000022.1:0-26471 GCA_964354185.1 uncultured Anaerolineales bacterium
GGCGCCCTTCGATGGCGGCGAGGTCGGCGACGATCATGGCCGGTCGGCTCCCCTGGTCGAACCCAGGGCGTTATACCGCCGGGACGCGGCGGAGGCAACGGCCCTGTTCGAGCCCGACGCGGGAGCGTCGGGGCACTTCGGCCGGCGCCGCACGCCCCGATTTCGCGCGGTCGGTCTCCTGACCTGCCTACCGGTAGGCAGGCCGACCGCGCCGGGCGCCAGAAGACCGCGGCGGGTCAGGAGACCCGCCGCGCAGACCTGCAGTCTGGAACTGTCGGACCTACCCCGCCAGGGTCGCCAGGTACGCGTCGCCGAGTTGGGCCACGTGCTCCCCGATCTTCCGGAACGTGTCGACGTGGTCCTCCTCCTCGGCGAGGAGTTTCTCGAACAGGTCCTTGGAGACCTGGTCGGGCGCGGCCGCGCAGAAGGCCGCCGCCTCGTTGTACATGCGGACGGCCTGCTCCTCGAGGGCGACGTCGGCGGCCAGCATCTGGGGGATCGAGAGGCCCTTCGGGATGGCGGCGTCGGGCGTCGTGGTGGGCGTCCCGCCCAGCCACAGGATCCGCTCGCCCAGGGCCTCGGCGTGCTTCATCTCGACGATGCCCGTCTCCTTCATGATCTTGGCAAGGCGGCCGAAGTCCTGGTCCTCCAGTTCATAGTGCTGGGCCAGGTAGGTCAGGATGGCCGTCAGTTCGCGGGCCCGCGCCGCGTTCAGGAAGTCGATGACGCTCTTCGCCTGCGTGGCCACGTGGGTGTCCTCCTGTGAAGACAGTACCTGAGTACCTTAGTACCTGAGCCTGCCACGGCGTGGCGTGGCGAAGCCGGGTGCCTGAGCAACGGCATCCGGCTTTCGGCCCTACTCGCCCGGCCCCGTCAGGGTGGCCAAGTACGCGTCGCCGAGTTGGGCCACGTGGTCCGCCAGGTTCTGGAACGCGTCGAGGTGGTCCTCCTCGTCGCCGAGGAGTTTCTCGAAGAGGTCCTTGGAGACCTGGTCGCCGGCGGCGGCGCAGGCGACGGCCGACGCGTTGTACATCTTGACGGCGCCGGCCTCGAGACCGATGTCGGTCATGAGCATCTCGGCGATCTTCTGGCCCTTCTTGGCCTGGCCGTCGGGCTTCGAGGTGGGCGTGCCGCCGAGGAACAGGATGCGCTCGGCCAGGGCCTCGGCGTGCTTCATCTCGGCGATGGCGGTGGCCTTCATGACCTTGGCCAGTTTGCCGAAGTCCTGGTCATCGAGTTCGTAGTGGTGGGCCATGTACTGGAGGATGGCCGTCAGTTCGCTCGCCCGGCCCACGTTCAGCAGGTCGATAACCTTCGTCGCGTCCTTTGCCATGGGTTCTCCCCTTCCCGTGCGCGTGGGTGCATGCGGCTTCGCCGGACCGGCCGCCGGCCGCTTCGGCGAAGACCGATCCGCTTCCCTCTTTTTAGGCGCCGGGCGGCCCGGCGTCAAGACCTTTACGGAATGCGGAGTGCGGAGTGAACGGCAACGGCCACGGCACGGCGGCTCACGCAAGGCCGGGTGCCACGGTTGCGCTGTCCAGCAACCGTGCCTGGCGCCGCCACAAGCACGGCTGCACACGGCGCAGCCGTGGCACCCGGCGCGCGGGCGCTAGGCGGCGCCGTTGCCGAACAGGGCCTCGACGAAGGCGTCGGGGTCGAAGGGCGCCACGTCGTCGGCCGACTCGCCCACGCCGACGAACTTGACGGGGATGCCGAGTTCCTGCTTCACCGCCAGGACGATGCCGCCCTTGGCGGTGCCGTCGAGTTTCGCGAGGAACAGGCCGGTGACGTCGGTGGCGGCCCGGAACTCGCGGGCCTGGGCGATCGCGTTCTGGCCCGTCGTCGCGTCCAGGACCAGCAGCACCTCGTGGGGCGCGCCGGGGATGCGGGCCGCCAGGACCTTGCGGATCTTCCCGAGTTCCCGCATCAAGTGGTCCTGGGTGTGCAGGCGGCCGGCGGTGTCGACGAGGAGGACGTCGACCTTGCGGGCGATGGCCGCCTGGGCGGCGTCGTAGGCGACGGCCCCGGGGTCGGACCCCATCTTGTGGCGGACCATGTCGACGCCGACCCGCTCGCTCCAGATGGCGAGTTGCTCGTCGGCGGCGGCCCGGAACGTGTCGCACGCCGCCAAGAGCACCGACCGGCCCTCCGTCAGGTACAGCCGCGCCAGCCGCGCCACGGCCGTCGTCTTGCCCGATCCGTTGACGCCGACCACCAGGACGACCGTGGGCCCGTCGGGGTTGAAGCGCGTCGCGCGATCGGCCTGGCCCAGGGTCTCCTTGAGGTCGCGCTTGATGACGCCCAGCAGGTCGTCCTGGGGCCCGATCTCGCGGTCGCGGTAACGGGCCTTGAGGTCGTCGACGATGCGGCGGGTGGCGGCCACGCCGACGTCGCCCAGGAGGAGCGTCTCCTCGAGTTCCTCCAGGAAGGCGGCGTCGACCTTGCGGCCGATGCGGAACAGGCCCTTGACGCCGTCGGCCAGCCGCGAGCGGGTCTTGGCGAGGCCCTGGGTCAGTTTGCCAAGCCATTTAAATGCCATGATGTTACGGCTCTCCTCCGGCAGACGAACGCTCTGCATCAGCCCTGTAGCGCGGGGGTTTATCCCCCGCGCGTGAGGGTTCGGCGCAGACGGTGCGGGCGTATGCCCGCGCTAGAGCGACGCCGCGGCACCCGGCGCGCGGGCGCGTCAGGCGCCCGGGGCGGCGTCGGCGCGGGGCGCGGCGGCGTCGTTCGACCCAGAGGCTCCCGACGGGCGCTCGGCCTCGATCAGGCGCAGGATCCGGTCGAGGACGCCGTTGACGAACCCGCCGGACTCCTCGGCCCCGAACCGCTTCGCCAGTTCGATGGCCTGGTCGATGACGACGCGCGGCGGGACGTCGGGCGCGTGGAGCATCTCGAACGTCCCCATGCGCAGAATGCTGCGGTCGAGGATGGCCATGCGTTCGATCCGCCAGTGCTCGGCCGCGCGGCCGATGAGGTCGTCGGTCTCGGCCCGGGCCTGCCACGTCCCCTCCGCCAGGCGGCGGGCGAAGAAGTAGACCTCCGGCTCTTTGGTGCTCTCGCGGAGGAACTCGACGAGGTCCGGCAGGAACTCCTCGCCCCGGACGTCCAACTGGTAGAGGGCCTGGAGCGCGATCGTCCGGGCCTGCTCGCGTCGCTTCATCGGGTCACGTGTCTCCGGCGTCCGGCGGCCTGTCCGCGGCGGCGGGGCGGCGGGCGTAGCGGCCCTCGGCCCGGCGCTGCTCGGCCAGGGGGCTCAGGTGCGTGTCCTCGCGCGACCGGAACCCCGCGCGGGCCGCCAGGTCCTTCATGTAGTCGGCGAACGGGCACCGCGGGCTGTGGTAGTTGTCCCGCGTGATGCACGAGGCGAATTGGACGACGATGCGGTCGCGGCCGATGCCCTCGTGCTTCTGAATCAGGCGCCCGAGGTGCGTCAGCCGCCGCTGGACGCCCTTGCCGCAGCAACCGCCGCACGTCAGGTACAGGGCCCGCAGGGGCTTCTTGGCGGGGTAGGCGGCAAAGCCGTCGGCCCGCTCGTGGAACGCCTTCTCGCAGAAGTAGCCCGAGCATCGCTGGCGGACGATGTCGCACTGGACGATGACGACGTAGTCGGTATCGGATAGGTCCATAGGATAATCCGGGCAGGCGGCCGCCGCGGCGCGGCGCTACTTTTTCCGCGCCGGCAGCCCGTCCAGGAGGTTGGCCATCTCGATGGCGCTCGTGGCGGCGTCGGCCCCCTTGTTGCCGCTCTTCGTGCCGGCCCGCTCGATGGCCTGCTCGAGGGTGTCGCACGTGATGACGCCGAAGACGGTCGGCACGCCCGTCGCCAGGCCCACCTGGGCGATGCCCTTCGAGACCTCGGCCGCGATGTAGTCGAAGTGCGGCGTGCTGCCGCGCACCACCGCCCCCAGGCAGATGACCGCCGCATAGCGGCCGCTCTCCGCCATCCGCTTCGCGACCACCGGCTCCTCGAACGACCCCGGCGTCCACGCGACGTCCACGTCGTCCGGGTCCACGCCGTGCCGCTCGAGGGCGTCCAGGCACCCGCTCAGCAGTTTCGACGTGATGAACTCGTTAAAGCGCGACACGACCACGCCGAACCGGTGCTTGCCCGCGACCAGCCGGCCCTGGTAGACGTTCGCCATGACAATCCTCCTTCTGCCGCACGCAGCGTCGGGCTAGTTTACCGGAATGGGCCGCGAATTCAAGCGAAAAGGGGCTACGCCAGGCCCCAGGCCCGCCGCAGGGCCCACTCGGCCGCCAGGAGGGCCAGGACGCCCGCCAGAAAGGCCGGCCCTGAGGCCAGGGGCAAGCTGCGGCCGGTGGGAACGTAGGTCGGATGCAGGCCGGCGGCGATCTCCTTCAGGAGCGGCGGCAGGCCGTCCAGGGTCCGGAACGTCCCGTCGCCGGCCGCGGCGATCGCGCGGAGCGCGTCGTGGTCGGCGAGGACCTCGGCCGTCTCGAGGTCCTGCTCCTCGACCACAAACGGCGTCTCGGCCCGCGGCGGGCCGCCGGGGCCGGCCGTCTCGGCAGAGAGGGCGTACTCGCCCGCGCGGTCGGGCCGCAGCGTCGCCCGCCAGTCGCCCGGGCCGCCGGCGGCCTGGAGCGGTACGTCGGCCACGGAACCGTCGGGCCCGCGCAGGCGGACGGCCGGCGCGGCCGCGGGCTTGCCCTCAGCACCGGGCGGCGCGTGGACCGCCACCTGGACGGCCGGCGCCGCGCCGGAGTCGGCCACCTCGTAGCGGAACCGGTCCGTCACGATCCACAGGTCGTCGCGCGGCGGACCGTCCCGCCGCGCGAGCCACAGGATCAACTGGCGCCACAGGCGGGCGTGGTGCTCGGGCCCCTGCGGATCGTCGGACGAGAGGACCCAGAGCCACGTCGAGTCGACCGTGAGGGCGGCCGCGCGGCTGGCGCCCGACTCGCGGACCGCCAGGATCGGCCTCCCGTCGGCCGACGCGGCCAGGACGCGCCCCGCCGGGTCGAGCGCGCCGACGCCGCACGCCCCCGGCAGCGGCGCGAGGGCGGCAAACGCGTCGCCGCCGCCCGGCAGGCCGAGGATGAAGTGCCGCCGCCCCGCCGCCGTCGGGACAAACCGCACGGGGCCCGCGACCTGGGCATCGCCCGGGCCGATGGCGAAGGGCAGGAGGTCCGCCAGGGGCGTGGCGGCCCAGCCGCCCGCGCCGAACGCCCGCCGCCCGCCGAGGGCCAGGAGCGCCATCTGCCCCGCCTTCACGCGCTCGGCCGCCCGCGCGATCGTCGCCGCCGGCAGCGCCGACGCCGGCAGGTCCCCCAGGACCAGGACGTCGAACGCGTCGAGGTCGGCCGGCGCCGGCGCGGCCGCGCCGGCACCGGCGCCCACGAGGATGCGGCGCTCCAGGTCGATCTGGCGCGCGTCGGCCAGGGCCCGCGCGACGTACTTCGCCTCGGGCCGGATCTCGCCCTCCAGGTAGAGGACGCGGACGCCGCCCTCCTCGACGCGCGTGGCGGTCTCGGCCCGGTTGTTGGCGTCGGTGATCTCGCCCGCCAGCGGCGCCGCCTCCAGCGCCAGCCGCGCCAGGCCGGCCGCCTCCAGCCGCGGCGCCAGGACCACCTCCTCGGTGACGAGGTTCGACGCGGGCCTCAGGGTGCGCTCCTCGGCCGCGCGGCCGTTCACCTTCAGGACGATGCGAACCTCGCGCCCCTCCAGGCCCAGGGCCGCCACGACGGCGCGGACCGTCGCGCGGTCGCCGGCGAAGACGCGGCCGGGCGCCCGCAGGTCGCGCACGGCCACGTCGCGCACGGCTGCGGTCGGCGCGGGGCTCCCGACGCCGACGGTGTGGACGCGGGCGCCGCGCGCCGCCAGGACCCGCGCGGCCTGGTCGGGCGCCCGGCCCGCGGCGCGGTTCGCGCGTCCGTCCGAGATGAGGACGACGGCGGCGAGCCCGTCGCCGGCCTGGTCGGCCAGGGCATCGAGCGCGCCGCCCGGGTCGGTCCGCCGATCCTCCGGCGGCGGCGCGAACCCGTCGATCGGCGCAAGGTGCGACCCGAAGGCGAACCAGGCGACGTCGGCCGACCGCGCCAGGGCGAGGTCCGTCCCGCCCGCCGCCGCGAAGGCCGCGCGGACCGCCTCGTTCCGCGAAAGCGGCGCCGCGGGGGACGCCGGCGCGCCACCGCCCTGCGCCGCCGGCGCGTCGCGGATCGTCATGCTCCGCGTCGCGTCGATCAGGATCGCCACGCCCGGCCGCACCGCCTCGCGGCCTTCCCACAGGAGGACGGGCCGGAAGAGGAGCGCGATCACCGCCAGGACGATCGCGGCGCGAAGGACCACGAGGACCGCGCGCCCCGCGCCCGAGACGGCCGGCCGCCGGCGCACCCACGTCCAGAGGAGCGCCGCGAGGACCAGCGCCGCCGCGGCCGCGCTCGCCGCCAGCGACACCGCCGGCGCGAGCAGGATGTGGTCGCCGAGATAGACGTCGGCCAACACAGCGCAGACTCTCCTCGCGGGCCCGCCACGGGCCTCAACGGGTAGAATCGGCCGCCCGGGCGGGCCGGCTGGAAGAAAACGCCGCTGCCGCGGCAACGCGACTCGCGGCTTGCGCGGCGGGTGCGGAGACCCGCCGCGCAGAGTTGCGCGGCAGCGCTACGGGGCCGCGCGGGGCAGGACGGCCAGGTACGCCTCCAACTTGCCCTTCGGCTTCTTCGGGTACGGCCCCTTGCCCTGGCCGACGATGGCGATCTTGGCGGCGTCGGCGGTCACGGCGTCGGCCGAGAGGAGGACGAATGTGCCCAAGTCGATGCCGTGGGTTTTGCGGAGGAGACCGCCCAGGGGCCGCATGCCGTCGGCGGCGTCCCAGACGAAGGCCTGCGGCCCGGCCTCGGAGTCGCTCGTGCCGACGACGACCGTGCCGTCGGGCGAGACGGCCAGGGCCCGCGCGTCGACCCTGCCGCCCGAGAGGTCGCCCAGGGCCTTGAATCCATCGGCACGTGTCCATATCCACGCCTGCCGGCCGTCGCCGCCGGACGTCTCGCCGACGACGACGGACCCGTCGGCCGAGACGCCCGTGGCCGCGCTCACGTCGCCCCCGGGCAGGCCGCCGATGCGCTCGACGCCCTTGTCCTGGGTCCACAGGAAGGCGCTCCCGAGCGAGACGCCGACGACGGTGCGGCCGTCGGCCGAGACGGCGCTGGCGCGGCCGATGTCGGAGCGGTCCTTGTCGAGTTCGAGGCAGGCGAGGCCCCCCGACCGGGTCCAGACGAAGGCGTTCTCGAACTCGCCCGCGCTGGCGGCCGTGGCGCGCAGGTAGCCGACGGAGAGCAGGCCGTCGCCCGAGACGCCCGTCGCGATGGCCGGCGGCCTGCCCTTGCCCTTCTCCTTGCCCAGAACGTAGTCGTAGCCCAGGCCCACCATGCCCTTGCCCTTCGACCAGACGAACGGCTCCTGGCCGTCCGCCGACGAGCCGTAGCCGACGACCGTCGTCCCGTCGGCCGAGACGGCGCGCGCTGCGCTCTCGGACTTGCCGAACGCCAGGTCGCCCAGGCCGGTCATGAGTTCGCCCTTGGTCCAGAGGAACGCGCGCGGCCCGTTCTTCGAGCCGCTCGTGCCAACGACGACCGCGCCGTCGGCCGAGATGCCGGTCGCGCCGCTCGCGTCCCCGCCCGGCAGGAAGCCCAGGCGGTGGAACCCCGGACACGGCTCGGCGACGACGGCCGCCCGGGCGCTCGCGGCCGCGACGCCGCAGGCGACGGCGACGACGACCCCCAGGATCGCACCACGCGACCAGCGGATTTGCCTCATGTGTAGCCTCCTTCCGTGGTACCGTTTCCAGAAAGGTGCGGTGACTTCCATGTGCCGGGAGTGCCAGTACCTTTCCGGAAACGGCACTTCGCAGCGCCTACGAGCATACGCGCCCGGCGCGGCGCGCGTCAAGGCAGCAGGCGGCCGCGCGCGGAACCACCTTGCCTGCCCCGGGCGCGGGGCCTATACTGTGCCCCGTCTCCGACCACGGAAAGGAACGCCGCGTGGAGGACCTGCTGAATCGGGCGTGCGACCTGGCGCGCCAGGCGGGGGCGTCGTACGCCGACGTCCGCGTCCGCGAGGACCGCAGCGAGAGCATCTCGGTCAAGAACGGCCGGCCCGAGCACGTCGCCGACGAGCGGAGCGCGGGGCTGGGCGTCCGCGTGCTGGTGGACGGCGCGTGGGGGTTCTTCGGGACCCACCGGCTGGAGGCGTCGGACGTCGAGGCGGCGGTCCGCCAGGCGGCGGCCATCGCGCGGGCGAGCGCCCGCCTCAGGCGGGAGCCGGTGGTCCTGGCACCCCAGGCCCCGGCCGCCGCGCGGTACGAGACGCCGCACGCCAAGGACCCCTTCGCCGTGCCCCTCGAGGCCAAACTTGCGCTCCTGGTGGCGGCGTCGAAGGCGATG
Organism: uncultured Anaerolineales bacterium; assembly: GCA_964354185.1. GTDB lineage: Bacteria > Planctomycetota > Phycisphaerae > FEN-1346 > FEN-1346 > CAYGZE01. The sequence continues at coordinate 8,404 of CAYGZE010000022.1, forward strand.
AAAGGGCCGCGCGTCAAACTGGCCGAGGCGTTCTTCGCGGCCTTCGACGCGCGCCAGCACTTCGCCTCGACCGAAGGGGCGCGGATCGCGCAGCGGATCGTCCAGACGGGCGGGGGCATCGCCGCCACGGCCATCGCCGAGGGCGACCTCCAGGTCCGCTCGTACCCGAACAGTTTCCGCGGCAACTTCGCGACGGCCGGATATGAATATGTCGAGGCGATGGACCTCGTGGGCCAGGCGCCGCGCGTCGCCGAGGAGGCCGAGGCGCTCCTCTCGGCCCCGCCCTGTCCCGAGGGGAGCCGGACGATCGTCCTCGACGGCGGGCAACTCGCCCTCCAGGTCCACGAGTCGTGCGGCCACCCGATCGAACTCGACCGCGTCCTGGGGATGGAACTCTCGTACGCGGGCGACTCGTTCCTCACGCCCGAGAAACTGGGCACGTTCCGCTACGGATCGCCGGAGGTCAATGTCACCGCCGACGCGACGGCCCCCGGCGGCCTGGGCACCTTCGGCTTCGACGACGAGGGCGTCCCGGCCCAGGCGACGCCGATCGTCCGCGAGGGCGTTTTCGTGGGATACCTCTCGAGCCGCGAGACGGCCCCTGCCATCGGCCGCACCTCCAGCGGCGCCATGCGCGCGAGCGGGTGGAACCGGATCCCCCTCATCCGCATGACGAACGTCAACCTCCTGCCCGGCCGCGCGGGGCGGCTCGAGGACCTCCTCGCCGACACGGACGACGGCCTGTTCCTTGAGACGAACCGCTCCTGGTCGATCGACTCGAAGCGCCTGAACTTCCAGTTCGGCACGGAGATGTGCCGCGAGATCCGCGGCGGGCGCCTGGGGCGCATCTACCGCAACGCGACCTACACCGGCATCACGCCGGAGTTCTGGGGCGCATGCGACGCCGTCTGCGGGCCCGAGGCGTGGCGCCTCTGGGGAACGCCGAACTGCGGCAAGGGCGAGCCGGGCCAGACGGCGCGCGTGGGCCACGGCGTCGCGCCGGCCAGGTTCCGCAACGTCCGCGTGGGGGTGAAGGCATGAGCCCGACCGAGCGCGAAGCGAGACTCCTTGAGATCGGCCAGGGGCTGGTCCGCACGTCGGCCGCGGACGAGACGGAAGTGCTCCTCGCCGACGGCCGCGCGTTCCTCACGCGCTTCAGCCGCAACCGCATCCATCAGAACGTCGGCACCGAGGAAGCCTGGGCGGTCGTCCGCGTGACCACGAAGAAGCGCGTGGGCGTGGCGACGGCGTCCAGCCTGGCGCCGAAGGACCTGGCGGGGGCGCTGGAGTCGGCCCTGGCGATCGCGCGCGTGACCGAGCCGATCGACGACTGGCCGGGCCTGCCGGGGCCGCGCCCCGTCCGGGCCGCCGACGCCTACGACGAGGCGACGGCCGCCGACACGCCCGACGCCCGGGCCGACCGCGTGGCCGCCCTCGTGGCCGAGGCCGCCGCGCGGCGGGGCGAGGCCGCCGGCGCCCTCGAAACCGAGGACCGCTCGATGGCGGTCGCCAACTCGCGCGGCGTGGCCGTGGCCGCCAGCCGCACCCAGGCGTCGCTCCACACGGTTGTCACGTGCGAGGACGGCTCGGGCTACGCCGAGGCGTGCGCGGCAGGCGTGGGCGACCTCGATGCCGCGCGGGTCGGCCGCGTCGCCGCCCGCAAGGCCGCCGCGAGCCGCAAGCCCCAGCCCCTGCCCCCGGGCCGCTACGACGTCGTCCTCGAACCGGCGGCCGCGGCCGAGTGGGTCCAGTTCCTCTCGTACATGGCCTTCAGCGGGAAACTCTACGACGAGGGCCAGAGCCCCCTCTGCGGCAAACTCGGGGCACGCGTGACGGGCGAGGCCATCACCATCTGGGACGACGCGTGCAGCAAGCGCGGCCTGCCGGAGCCGTTCGACTTCGAGGGGATGCCCGGGCGGCGGACCACGCTCATCGACCGCGGCGTCGCCAAGGCGGTGGCCACCAACACCTACCGCGCGCGGCGGCTGGGAAAACGCCGGAGCACGGGCCACGCCCTGCCCGCCTCGACCTCCTATGAGTGCATCCCGATGCATCTCTTTATGCGCGGCGGCCGCGAGAGCCGCCGCAGCCTGCTGGCGGGCCTGGCGCGCGGCCTGCTGGTCACGCGGTTCCATTACACGAACATCCTCGACCCGATGAAGACCGTCCTTACGGGGATGACGCGCGACGGGACGTTCCTGGTGGAGGACGGCCGGGTCGTCGGCCCCGTGCGGAACCTGCGGTACACGGAGAACGTGCTGGAGGCCCTCGGGCGGGCCGACGGCCTCTCGCGCGAGCGGGTGCTCGTGCGCGGGCCGTGCGTCGTGCCGGCGATGCGGGTGCGCGCCGTCCAGTTCACGGGGACGACGGAGTTCTGAACGGCAAGTGACGCGGTGACGGAGTTACGGGCGGCCGGCGGCCGCTCGAAGCAACGGGAAGCGGAGACACGCATGACCGCGACGCTGTCGGCCGAACGCGTTCTGGAGATCGATGCGCCCCGGGCCGTCGAGGCCCTTGAGGCCTACATCCGCCAGGTCCGCACGCCCGCCTATCCGGGGGGCATCATGATGGGCCTGAGCGGCGGCCTGGACTCCGCGCTGCTGTCGACGCTGGTGGTCCGGGCGCTCGGCAAGGACCTGCTGCACGTGTGTTTCCTGCGCGACCGGGACAACGAGACGGAGACGCTCCGCAACGCGCGCCGGATGGCCGAGTGGCTGGGCGCGGAACTGGAGGTGGAGGACATCGCGGAGGCGATCCGGGCCCGCGGCCTGTACTCGCCGCTCATCATGCGCCTGATCGGCCTCTCACAGGTTCTCAACCGCAGCGTCATCCACAAGGCCCACCACCTCGTGACGGGCGAGACGCCCTTCATGACCACGCTGCGCCAGGAGAAGTTCCGCGGAGAGCCCGTCCGGCAATTCTTCTACGACCTGACCTCGGGGAAGGTGGAGCGGGCGTTCAACGGGCGGCAACTCTATCGGCGCGAGCGCCTCGAACAGAAGGCGAAGGACTACGGCGCCCTGTTCCTCGGCGCGGCCAACCGCTCCGAGGTCCTCACCGGCTGGTTCGTGCGGGACGGGGTGGACGACCTCCCCTACTCGCCGATCGCGGGTCTCTACAAGGCGCAGGTGCGCCAACTGGCGCGGTACGTGGAGGTCCCGCCCGAGATCATCGACCAGGCGCCCTCGCCGGACATGATGCGCGGCATCACGGACGAGGTGGCCCTCGGGTTGGACTACGATCGGATCGACCTGGTGCTGGACGCCCTCGAGCGAGGGCGGAGCGACGCGGAACTCCTGGCCGAGGGCCTGGCGCAGGAACCGATCGACCTCGTGCGCGACATGAACCGTCGTTCGGCGTGGAAACGGAACCCCGGCCATCCCGCGCCGCCGGTCGATGGCGGGATCCGCGGGGGCTTCCGGGTGCGCTGAAGGGCCCGCGCTACTTCGGCTCTCCGTCCGGGACGGCCGTCGGCTTCTCCTCTGGCGGGACCGGTTTCTTCTCGGCCGGCGGGTTGATGATCGCCCACGGCAGGGGGAGGGGCACGTCCAGGAGTTTTGCGCTGTGCGGCCGCGCCTTCAGGTCGAACCGGTAGAGCCGCCCCTCGAGCGCCGCCGCCGCGACGTGCTCCGTGACGAACTCCTCGGCCGCGGCCCGGTACTGGGGGAACGCGGGATCGTCGATGCGGCCAGCCGGACCGCGGCCGACCAGGATATAGTGGTTCGGGGCCAGGTTGAGGTAGTCGTCGCCGTCGTCGTTCGCCACGGCGTCGCCGAAGAGGTTGAAGGGCACCAGGTCGATTGGCGTCGGGACATTGACCCGCTTGAAGGCCTGCTCGAGGGCCTTCCGCGTCGCGGGGTCGCGGGCCTGCTCGATGGCGTCGAACTGGTCCGGGCGCGTCAGCGTCGGAAGAAGCCGCAAGCCGATGACGCTCGCGCCGAACATCGGGTGCCGCAGCATGGGCTCGAGCGTCAGGAACTTGGCGAACTGGGGCCCCAGCCCCGCCGGGGCGACGAAGGGGGCCCGGTCGCCGTAGTGCGTGTCCCGCGGGTTGATGAAGCACAGGAATCGGCCGCGGATCCCCTCGAACGGCGCCGGGTCCATGCAACTGATGCTCGATCCGAGGAAGACGATGTGGTCGGCATGCGCGAGGCCCTGGGGGTGCGTCGCTTCGCCCTCGGGCACGGTTCCCGCGAACGCCCACTGGGTGACGCGCGTGCCCGCGCTGAACCCGATGACGCTGGCGTGCCCGCGCTCCCCGTGCCGCCGACGGTGGACCTCCAGCATGTGATTCAGCAGCGCCGCCCCGGCCATCTGGGCCTTGCGGTTGAGGTGCTCGGCGACGACGTCGTGGCTTTCACCCCATTGGAGGAGCGCGACGACGAGGCAGTGCGGCTTCTCGGGGAAGCCGTGGGGGCTGGCTGCCAGGAGGGCCATCGTCCGGCGGGAGACTTCGACCAGGTCGCCGGAACCCTCGACGTAGATCAGCAGGTTGGAGTCGTCGACGGCGGCACCCGCGGGGAGTTCCGTGTCCTGCAGCGCCACGTGCCGGCCGTCCTGGGTGTCGCGGACGGCGAACGCCGGGGTCCCGTAGGCATCGCGCAAGGCCTTGGGGGCGAGCGCGCCGAGGACGCCGGCCCCCAGGTCGCGCGGCACGCGCGGGGCCTTGGGTTCGCACCCGGCCGCCAGGCAGGCCGCGGTCGCCAGACCCACCAGCACCACCGACCATCGCCTTGGCATGGTTCGGCCCTCCAGCGGCTCGCCTCCGGGCCGATTGTAGCCTGGGTGCCGCCGCAGGCAAGCCCCCCTGCCCCGGCCGACGACGGTTGCCCTTTTCCCGCCGGCGCGGTATAAGGTGCGCCCTCGCGGGCCTCGCGCCCCGGGGGCGCGGTTCGCGGGGGCGGCGGGGTTCTGAACGACAAGTGACGCCGTGACGAAGTGACGCCGTGACGAAGTGACGGAGCGGCGGCCTGAGAAGGCCGGGGGCCCCGCGCTCGCGCCGGCGCGAGAGCGGGGCCCCCGCATCACACGGTTGACACACCTCTAGGCCCCGCTGCGGCGGCGCCTGCGCCCCAGGGCCCACGCGGCCGCCGGCGCCAGAAGGACGAGCGTCCCCGGCTCCGGCAGCAAGGCGACCTGCACGTTGTCGAGGTAGGCCTCGGGATCACCCGCGTTACTCAGCGCCAACCCCAGGGTATGCTCGCCCGGTGCCAGGCCGAGGGACGCCAGGTCGAACCATTCCTCGTAATAGCCCATCTCGGTGCTGCCCGGCGAACCCGCACCGGTGGCGGGGCTCGGCACCTGATCGATCTCGGCGCCGTCGATCTGGACCGAGATCTTGCCGTCGGTCAGGAACCGGTACGCAAAGCGGATGCCCACCCCGTCTTCCGACATGTCGACGTCCTGGCTGACGACGACCAGGACGCCGGTCGAGGCCTCGTCGAACAGGCGCAGGAGGCCGTTGCTCGCATCCACGGGATCGGTGATCACCTCCGCGCCGCCCGTGCCGGTGGCCGACGTGAAGGACCAGCCCAGGTCCCCGAGCCCTGAGCCCTTCGGGAAGTCGTGGTTCGCCACGTACGTCGGCTCGTACTCGACCAGGGCATAGCGGCAGGGATACCCGGAATGCCACACGGTGCCGCTCTCGTCGTTCCAGTAGCCGTACTGGGCGCTGCCCTCGATGAAGATCGCGAGGGTATCCTCACCGCCCTCGTCGTTGGGTTCCCCGGGGTACCAGTTGGTGTAGGACCAGGTCTCGCCCGTGATCCAGGTCCATCCGCCGTCAGGCTCGGGGCTGCCAGCCGGCTGATAGCCGCCCAGGCGCACGCGCTCGCGCACGCCGCTGTAGACGGGCAGGATCGTCCGAACGAAGGCGTCCTCGCCCGCCCACGTGATCGTGCCCAGGTGGCCGTAATAGTAGATGTCGCCCAGGCCGACGTACACCTGCGAGGCGGCCAAGGCCGCCGCCTGGTCGAACGTGGTGCCGTCGTCCAGGGTCAGGACATCGTAGTAGTGCCCCTGAAACGTGGCCAGCAGACCATCGCCCCGGACCGCACCGCACCACACCCCCCCTGCCACCACAACCGCCAGAAACAGCCCGACGCCCCTGCGGTTCATCGTCCCCCCTCCCTTCGATAAGGTCCAAGCCGACGCCCCCGCCCCCGCGCCGCGCGCGGACCGAGGAACCCGCGGGTCGATAGACCCGCCACGGCACCCTCGGCAACAGGGCTCTCGGACAGCGGTTAGTATCGTTTCAGGATGCGCAGGCGGAAGGACCCCTCCCCACGCGAGCCGCACGCAGTCCCCGGAAAACGTCCAGACCGAGGGCGCCGGCTGGGTCTCCAAGAAACCACACACTCCCCTCAAACCGCAATATACACCAGAACGACACGGCTGTCAAATGCCTTGTGTCCTTTCATCGCGGGCCATCGGTTTCCCGGCGCGAGGACGCCGGCCGGAGGCACCCGGCCGCACGCCTGCCGGTTGCGTTCCAGGCAGCGAGAAGGTATAAGTGCCGGCGGAGTTCTGAAGAGAGTGCCTGAGTACCGGAGTACCTGAGTAACGGAGCGGGACGCCGGGTGACTGGGTGACGAGGTAACGAGGTGACTGGGTAACGGAGCAACCTGGTCACCGAGTCACCTCGTTACGGAGTCACCTGGCCACGGAGCAACAACATGAAAGCGCTAGTGCTGCACGGAATCCGGGACTTGCGTGTTGAAGACCGGCCGAAGCCCAAGCCCGGGCCGGGCCAGGTCCTGGTGCGCGTCCGGGCGGTCGGCCTCTGCGGGTCGGATGTGCATTACTACACGCACGGGCGGATCGGCGACCAGGTCGTCGAGCGGCCGATGATCGTCGGCCACGAGGGCGCGGGCGAGGTGGCCGAACTCGGGCCCGGCGTCGCGGGCCCGCCCGTGGGCACGCGCGTCGCCATCGAGCCGGCGGCCTCGTGCGGCCGATGCGAGTACTGCACCACGGGCCGGCCGAACATCTGCCCGGCGGTGCGCTTCGCGAGCACGCCGCCCCACGACGGCCTCATGTGCGAGTTCGCGCCGGTCGAGGCCCACCAGTGCAAGCCCATCCCGGATAGCCTTTCGTTCGACGAGGCCGCCATGCTCGAACCGCTCCAGGTGGCGGTCCACACGGTCAACCTCGTGGGCGTGCGGCCGGACGACACGGTGGCGGTCGTGGGCGTCGGATGCATCGGCCTCGGGTGCATGGAGGTCGCCCGCGTGGCCGGGGCCGGGCGGATCTTCGTCACGGACAAACTGGACTACCGCCTCGCCCTGGCGAAGCGCCTCGGGGCCGACGAGGCCGTCAACAACGCCCGCGAGGACCCCCTGGCTTTCCTGTCGAAGCGGACGGGCGGCCGCCTGGCCGACCTCGCCATGGACTGCACGAACCGGGCCGCCGGGGCGCCCCTGGCCTACAGCCTGGCGGGCGTCGGCGGGCGGGTCGCCCTGGTCGGCATCCCTGAGGAGGACGAGATCGTCCTCGATGCCCACGTGCCCCGCCGCAAGGAACTCACCGTCCAGCACATCCGCCGCTCACGCCACGCCTTCACCCAGGCGGTCGACCTCGTGGCGTCGAAGCGGCTGGACGTGGCCAGTTGGGTCACCCACCGCGTCGCCCTGGACGAGGCACGGCGCGCGTTCGACCTCGTGGCCGAGTACGCCGACGGCATCCTGAAGGCGGTCGTTTTGCCGTAAGCGAGTGCCTGAGTAACGGAAGCGGGTGACGAGGTAACTGGGTGACTAGGCCTGCCCCGGCGTAGCCGCCAGGCGAAGCCGGGTGACGAAGTAACGCAGTGACGTAGTGACGCAGTAACAGAACCCGCTTGTAGCAGGCGGATCGGACTGCCGCGGCGGGCGCAAAAAAAGGGACCCGGGCTCGCCGTTACCCGGGTCCCAACGTCAGGCTGTCCCGACTTACGTCGGGATGACCCACAGCCCGCGGAACGTATCGGCAGAACGCACGGGGCACTTGAGCCAAAGGGGCCGTAAGCCATTTCGGATTGGGGATTTCGGATTTCGGATTGAACAGTCACGGCAACGGCGCGCGGACCAGCCTGAACTAGCCCCCGACGGCAGTCGGGGGTGGCCGGCAGGCCGCCGGGGTTTTCGGCTGGCATTCCGGCCGGCCGGCCGCTAAACTCTCAAGACGGCGCGTGCCCCGGAGACCTCAGGGCAGCGCCGGCGCTTTGCGCCCGTCCGAAGACGCGAGGGAGGAACCGCGAGAGAGGAGGCGGACCGATCGTGCCGAGCCGCAAGAGCGGAAACACCTGCATCGTGGGCCTGACCTGGGGCGACGAGGCCAAGGGCAAGATCGTCGACATCCTGGCGGCCGAGCACGACGTGGTCGTCCGCTACAACGGCGGCAACAACGCCGGCCACACCGTCTGCTTCGACGGCCGCACCCACAAACTCCACCTCGTCCCCTCGGGCGTGTTTCGGCCCCACGCGGCCTGCCTGATCGGGTGCGGCGTGGTGGTCGATCCGAAGGTCCTCCTGGAGGAGGTCGCGAAGAACGAGCCCTATGCGCCGGGCCTCCGCGACCGCCTGAAGGTCAGCAGCCGCGCCCACACCATCTGGCCCTGGCACAAGCGACTGGAGGCCCTCTCCGAGAAGTACCAGGGCAAGGGCAAGATCGGGACCACCCTGCGGGGCATCGGGCCGGCCTACGCCGAGAAGGCCAACCGCGTCCACGCCATCCGGGTGGGGGAATTCCTGCGGCCGGAGACGCTGCGGCCGAAGGTCGAGGCCATTGTCGAGGCCAAGAACCGCGTGTTCGAGAAGGTCTTCGGCGAGGACGGGCTGGACGCGAAGGCGGTGTGGGAGGAGTACGCGGCCTACGGCGAGGCGATGCGGCCGATGATCGCCGACACGACGGCGCTCCTGCACGACGCGATCGATGCGGGCAAGCGGATCCTCTTCGAGGGGGCGCAAGGCACCCTGCTGGACATCGATCACGGGACGTACCCGTACGTGACGAGTTCGAGCGCGTCGGCCGCCGGCGTCCCGGCGGGCACGGGCGTCCCCGCACGCCTCGTGGGCGAGGTCCTCGGCGTCGTCAAGGCCTACACGACCCGCGTCGGCGAGGGGCCCTTCCCGACGGAGCGCCGGGACGCCATCGGCGACCAGATCCGCGAGCAGGGCCACGAGTACGGCACGACGACCGGCCGGCCGCGACGCTGCGGGTGGCTCGACACGTTCGCCATCCGCTACTCGGCCCGCGTGAACGGCCTCGACGGCATCGCCATCACGCTGCTGGACGTCCTCGGCGGCCTGCCGGAACTCAAGGTGTGCACGGGCTACCGCGTGGGCGGGAAGGCCCTGCGCAGCCTGCCCGACTCCAGCGAGGCCCTGGCCCAGGTGGAGCCGGACCTGGAGGCGCTGGAGCCGTGGCGCGAGGACCTGACGGGCGTGCGGCGGTTCGACGACCTGCCGCGCGCCGCCCAAGGCTACGTCCGCCGCGTCGAGGAACTTGTGGGCGCGCCGGTCCGGATCATCAGCGTCGGGCCGGATCGCGAACAGACGATCTTCCGGCCGTAGAACGGTTTGGGGAACCGCAAAGGACGCAAAGAGCGCAAAGAAAGGCGAACCTGGGGAACAACCACAGCACCATCCTTTTATGGAACAAGTTCTTTTTCTGAAAAGAGTTACCTTTGCGCTCTTAGCGATCTTTGCGGTTGAAGGGCCTTGCCATAACCGCGCAAGATGGCCGAGAAACCCTACATCCCGCAGGCCCTGGCCGACGTGCCCCGCGAGGCGTGGCCGCGCCACGTCGCCATCATCATGGACGGCAACGGCCGCTGGGCTCGGCGGCGCGGCCTGCCGCGGATCGAGGGCCACCGCCGCGGGGCCGACACCGTCCGCCGCGTCACCGAGGAGGCGGCGCGGCTGGGCCTGGAGCAACTGACCCTGTTCGCCTTCTCGAGCGAGAACTGGAAGCGGCCGCCCGAGGAGATCGCCTTCCTGATGGAACTCTACCGGGCGCACCTGGTGCAGGAGCGGCCGACGATCCTCCGCAACCACATCCGATTCACGACGATCGGGCGGCGCGACGGCATCCCCGAGGCGGTGCTGGCCGAGGTGGACCAGACGATCCGCGACTCGGCCGCCAACACCGGGACGCGCCTCTGCCTGGCCGTCAACTACGGCAGCCGCCGCGAGATCGCCGACGCCGCCCGCCGAATCGCCCAGCGCGTCCGCGCGGGTGACCTGGCACCCGAGGACGTGACCGAGGCGACGGTGGCCGACGCCCTCGACACCGCCGGCATGAGCGACCCGGACCTCCTCGTCCGGACGGCGAGCGAGATGCGGCTGTCGAACTTCCTCCTGTGGCAACTCTCGTACGCGGAGTTCCACGTGACGCCGACCCTGTGGCCGGACTTCACGGAGGCGGACCTGGCGGCCGCCATCCGCGACTACGCCGGCCGCCAGCGGCGGTTCGGCGGCCTGGGACCCGAGGGGGGCGACGAGCGCGCATGAGGCCGGTCGCGACGCGCATCTCGGTGGGCGCCGCCATGATCGTCGGCGTCGGGGCCGTCCTGGCGGCGGACGTCCCCCTGAGCGCCTGGGCCGGCCGCCCTCTCCAGCCCGGCTTCTGGGCGATCCTGACGGGGTGCCTGCTGGTGGGCGGCTGGGAGTTCTTCCGGATGCTGCGGCGGAGCGGCCGCCCTTGCCGCCCCGTCCACGGCCTCATCTTCATCGGCCTGTTCGTCGCCGCCGCGTGGACCGAGGCGAACCTGGCGCACGTCAGCACGTGGCTGCACGCGCGGCACCTGGAACTCTACCTCCTCCTGGTCATGAGCCTGGTGTTCGTGACGTTCCTGGCCGAGGTTGGGCGGGTGGAGCGCGGCAAGGACCTGCCGACCGCCCTGCTGAGCGTGGCCTACACGGTCCTGGTGGTCCTGACGGTGGGCCTGCTGGGCGTGTTCCTGGCCAAGGTCCGGTGCCTGTCGGCCGACCCGGTGGAGGGCCTGCTGTACCTGGTGCTGACGCTGGCGGTCGTCAAGGTAAGCGACATCGGCGCCTACGCGGTCGGGACGGCCGTGGGCCGCCACCCCCTCGTGCCGCGCATCAGCCCCCGGAAGACGGTCGAGGGCCTCATCGGCGGCCTGGCGGCGGGGATCGGGACGGCCGTCGCCATCGGCCTCGGCTGGGGGCGGTTCGGCCTGGGCGAGATGCTCCTCTTTGGGGCGGCCGTCTCCGTGAGCAGCGTCCTCGGAGACCTTGCCGAGAGCATGATGAAGCGGGCGTGCGGCGTGAAGGACAGCGGCTCGATCCCCGGCTTCGGCGGCCTGCTGGACATCCTCGACTCGATGCTGGCGGCCGGGCCGGTGGCCTACCTGATGCTCGTCCTATTGACCGGACCGCTGCAAACCCCATAATGGGCGTTGCGTCCCCGACAGGCCGCGGGGTCGGACCGGGCCTGCGGGGCGGAGACGGATGGACAAGACCCTCAAACTCCAGAACGCCGAACGCCGCGCCCTGATCTACGGGCCGCGGGACGTACACCTCAGGCGAATCCGGGATGCGTTCGGCGTCATGCTGTCGGCCCGCGAGGACGAGGTCCACGTCCAGGGCCCCGCCGAGGAGGTCCGCCGCGCCCACCTCGTGCTGGAGGAACTCGAGCGGATGGCGGCCGACGGGCAGTCGCTGGCCGAGGAGCAGGTCCAGCAGGTCGTCGACGCGGTCCGCCGCTCGGGCGCGCCGCCGGCCGACTTCTCGATCGACGTCTACACCGAGGGCCGGCCCGTGCGGCCGCAGACCCCCGGCCAACTCGCCTACTGCCGCGCCCTGGAGCGCAACGACCTCGTCTTCTGCATCGGGCCCGCCGGCACCGGCAAGACGTACCTGGCCGTCGCGACGGCGGTCCACGCCCTGAAGGCCCACGGGACCAAGCGGATCGTCCTGGTGCGCCCGGCGGTCGAGGCGGGCGAGCGGCTGGGGTTTCTGCCCGGCGACATCCAGGCCAAGGTCAACCCGTACCTGAGGCCCCTGCTGGACGCCCTGCACGACATGATCGGCTTCCAGCAGGTCCGCGCCTACATCGATGCCGACATCATCGAGGTCATCCCGCTGGCGTTCATGCGCGGCCGGACGCTCAACGACGCCTTCATCATCCTCGACGAGGCCCAGAACACGACAACGGCACAGATGAAGATGTTCCTGACGCGCATGGGGATGCGGAGCAAGATGGTCGTCACCGGCGACATCACCCAGATCGACCTGCGGGAGGGCCTGAAGAGCGGCCTGGTGGACGCCTGGGACAAACTCTCCGGTATCGCCGGCATCGAGTTCCACGAGATGACGCAGCGGGACATCGTGCGGCACCGGCTGGTGCAGGAGATCGTCAGCGCCTACGAGCGGAGCGAGCGCCGCGGCCGCCGCCGCGCCCCCCGGTTCCGCGGACCGGGGGCCTAGTCTCCAGAAAGGCGCCGGGCCTCTCATAGGCGGGTAGCACTGGTGGCTTGCCCACCAGTGCTCGGGAGACACTGGCGGACAAGCCGCCAGTGGCACCCGGCGGAAGCGCTGCGCCAAGGCGCACGTTGCGTGGCAATGCTAGGAGCCTCGGATGTTCCCCTGGAAGCGCGCCAAGCCGCGCCGCGTCGAACGCCTCCACGGCGAAGGCGAGGCCCCCTGGTACGCCCACCTCGGCGACCGCCGCGTCCTCACGCAACTGGGGATCCTGGCCGGCCTGTTCGCGGCGGCGCTGGCCATCGTCCAGGTGCCCCGCGCGCCCCTGGCCGTCCACAAGGGCATGCGCCTGAAGCACCCCATCCTGGCGCGCGTCGACTTCGAGTACACCGACGAGAAACTCACGGCCGACGTCCGCGACCTGGCCTCCCGCCGCATCGGCGGCGTCTACAAACCGGAACTCAAGGGCGCGGAGGCGCTGCGGCTGGGCCTGCGGGCGCTGGTGGCCAAGGTGTCGGAGGCGGCGTCCCTGGAGGACGTGCCGGCGGCGATGCGAACGGAGTGGAACCTGGACGCCGCCCTCTTCACCGCCCTCAAGAAGCCGCTCGGCCTCGAGCCCGAGCAGATGGCCGCCGCCCGCGAGGCCGTCGACAAGGCGATGACCCTGCTGGCCCAGCCGACGCAACTGCCGATTCTCAGCACCGAGGACTACGAGCGCGAGGTTCTCCGCAGCAAGGAGATGCGCGACGCCATCGCCAAACTTCCCGCGGGCCTGCCGCCCGAGGTCCTCCAGCCGCCCCAGCAGGCCGAGGAGGCCATCCGCATCGAGACCCCCGCCGGCGACCAGACCCTGCCGCGCCTCGCCATCTACCAGCACCCGGACTCGATCCAGGCGCGGATCGGGCGGCTGATCGGGGACCCGCTGGAGCCGCTGTTCGGGGCCAAGGCCGTCGCGGCGCTGGCGGCCGTCATGGCAAGGCGGATCGGCCCCACCCTCGTCCTGGACCAGGCCGAGACGGAGAACCGCCGGGCCGACGCCGCCGCCGCCGTCAAGCCCATTCGCGTCCAGCGCAAGGCGGGGACGGCCCTCGTGCGCGCCGGCGTCGAGGTGACCGACGAGGACCTGCGCCTGCTGGCGCTCGAGGAGGAGGCGTCGCGGGAGCAACTGGGGTGGCTGGGGCGGTTCGGCGAAGGCCTGGGCGGGGCGGCCGTCATCGCCCTGGTCGTCGGCCTGCTGGCGGCCTACACGTGGCGCTTCCAGCCCCAGGTCGCCCGCTCGCCCGCTCGGAGCCTGATCCTGGCGGTCCTGTGCCTGGCGGTGCTGGGCACCTCGAAGGCCATCGCCCAGTCAGGCGGCCCCGTCGAGTTCCACGCGATCTTCCTGACGGCGGCCGCCATGGTCCTTACGATCGCCTACTCGCAGGTCTTCGCGATAGGCGTCGTCTGGATGCTGGTCCTCCTGATCGCGCTGGCGACGCGCAACGACTTCGATTGGGCGCTCACGGCCCTGGCCGGGACGACCGCCGCCATCCTCGCCCTGCGCGAGGTGAACAAGCGGTCGCGCCTCATCGGCATCGGGGCGGTGGCGGGCCTCGCGCTCCTGGTGGCGGTCGGGGGGCTGTACCTGTGGCACCTCGCGTACGCCGAGACGACCGCGGTCCAGGTCCTCGGCTCGTGCCTGCTGTACTTTGCGAGCGGCCTGGCGGCGGGGTTCCTGGTGCTGGGGCTCCTCCCCTTCATCGAGCGCGTCTTCGGCATCGTGACGGACATCAGCCTGCTGGAACTGTGCGACGTGAACCAGCCGGCCCTGAGGCGGCTGGCGATGGAGGCGCCCGGCACGTACGCGCACAGCCTGCTGATCGGGACCCTCGCCGAGGCCGCCGCCAAGGCCATCGGCGCCAACAGCCTCCTGGCCCGCGTCGGGGCCTACTTCCACGACATCGGCAAGATCAACAAGCCCCATTACTTCGCCGAGAACGCCCAGGGCGACGCCCGGGCCCACGACGGCCTCACCCCCACCATGAGCCGCATCATCATCCAGAGCCACCTCAAGGACGGCCTCGAGATGGCCGACCGCATGGGTCTGCCCCCCAGCATCAGGCGGTTCATCGCCGAGCACCACGGAACGACCGTCGTCGAGTACTTCTTCCGCGAGGCCGAGCGCATGCAGGCCGAAGGCGGCGGCGAGGCCCCCGTCGAGACGGACTACCGCTACCCGGGCCCTAAGCCCCGCAGCCGCGAGACCGCCATCGTCATGCTGGCCGACACGGCCGAAGGCGCCACCCGCAGCCTCAAGGAGCCGACGGCCGTGCGGCTCCAGGCGACGGTCGAGGAAATGGTGATGAAGCGCCTCCTGGACGGCCAGTTGGACGAGAGCGGCCTCTCCTTGAGCGAACTCCACAAGATCGAGGAGACCTTGACGAAGACCCTGGCTTCGGTTTATCATAACCGCATTCCGTACCCCTCGGACCGGCCGGCGCCCGAGGTTCCCGAGGCTGGGGCCCGGGCGGAGCAGGACGACTGAGCCGGCGGGCGCGAGGCCTGGTCCGACCAGGTGGGTCCGGCCGCATGGGCTTGACTCGAACCGCGTGCCCGGGGTATTGAGGAGCCATGGCCAAGATCGAGATCACCGACCTTCAGGATTTCGTACGCCTGGACCGGAAACTCATCCTGCAAGTCATCCGACGCGTGATCAAGGAGGAAGGCCGGACGGCCAAGAGCCTGAGCGTGGTGCTGACCGACAACCGCCACATCCGCGACCTGAACCGGGAGTACCTGGGGCACGACCTCTTCACCGACGTGATCAGTTTCCCGCTGGAAGACACGGACTGGCCCATCGGGCCGGGCAACGGGGGCATCAACGGCGAGATCATCGCGTCGGCGGAACTGGCGGCCCAGCAGGCGCAGGCCCGCGGGCTGGACCCGCAGGCGGAACTCCTGCTGTACCTGGTGCACGGCCTCCTCCACCTGATGGGGTACGGCGACCGAACGCGGTCGGAAGCGAAGCACATGCACGAGCGCGAGGACGAACTGCTGGAGGGCCTCGGGTTCGGCAGCGTGTACGCCGTCCGGGACGCGGCCGTAATTCATTGATACGTCTGTATGCACACAGCGCGGCCCGCGGCCGCGCGGCGCCCGCCGTTCGAGGGAGGAGGCCCCCTCCTTGCCGTCCAACGCCTGGTTCTGGTCGGGAGTCGGCGCGACCGGGCTCGCCCTCCTCTGTGCGCTGGCGGCGTGCGCGCTGCGCTCCTTCTCGCGCGCCCGCCTGGAGGCGGCGCTGCGGGCGCGCGGCCGCCTCGGCCGCCTCAAGGCCCTCTACGCCCACCACGACGACCTGGTCCAGATCACCGGCGCCCTTCACGTCGTCTGCCTGGTGGCCGCGGCCGGGTGCCTGGAGTCCTGGGCCTCCGCGCGGTTCGGGGGCACGGCGGGAGCGGCGCTCGCGGGCCTGGCGCTGGCGGCGGCCCTCGGCCTGGTCTTCGGGGCCGCCATCCCGACGGCCTGGGCCAAGTACGCCCCCGAGTCGGTCCTGCGGGCCATGCTCCCGGCCCTCCTGGCCGCCCGCACGGTCCTCCTGCCCGGCCTGAGGGTGCTGCGGCTTCTGGACCGCCTGGTGCGCCGGCTGACCGGCGTCACGGGCCGGCCCGCGCCCCTCTCATCCATCGAGGAGGAGATTCGCAGCGTCGTCAGCGAGGGCGAACGCGAGGGCGCCCTCGAAGAGGACCAGAAGGACATGATCGAGGGCGTCATCCGCTTCCGGCGGGCCGACGTGACCCGGATCATGACCCCGCGCACCGACATCGAGAGCCTCGACGCCGAGGCCACGCTGCCCGAGGCCTACGACGTCATCAGCCGCACCGGCTTCAGCCGCATCCCCGTCACCCAGGGGAGCCTCGACAGCATCGTCGGGATCCTCTACGCAAAGGACCTGCTGGTGCGCGGCTGCGGCCCCGGGACGGTGGCCCTGCGGGCGCGGGACGTCATGCGCAAGCCCCTGTTCGTCCCCGAGACGAAGAAACTCGACGAACTGCTGCGCGAGTTCCAGGCGGCGAAGGTCCACGTCGCCATCGTCCTGGACGAGTACGGCGGGACGGCTGGCCTCGTCTCCGTCGAGGACATCCTCGGGGAGATCGTCGGCAAGATCGCCGACGAGTACGAGGAGGCGCCGCCCGAGCCGATCCGCCGCGGCCCCGACGGCTCCTGGGACGTCGAGGCCCGCGTCCGCATCGACCAGGTGAACGATGAACTGTCGATCCGCCTGCCCGAGGGAGAGGATTACGAGACGATCGGCGGCTACGTCCTCTCGCGCCTCGGTTACATCCCCACGGCCGGCGAGGCCCTCGATGCCGACGGCCTGCGGATCACCGTCGTGGAGGCCGAGCCGCGCCGCATCCGGCGGCTTCGCATCGACACCGCCCGAGGCCCGGCAGAGCCGACATGAGGGAGGCCCACGTGGCCGTCTGCAAGTCCCCCGTCTTCGTCATTCGCTGCCAGGACTGGAGCGAGTCGAGCCAGGTCGTCCACCTCCTGGCCCGCGAGGCCGGGCGCCTCCGGTGCCTCGCCAAGGGCTCGGCCCGCGGCAGGAACCCGTTCGGCGGACCGCTCGACCGCTGGACCCTGGGCGAGGCCGTCTTCAGCGTGCGCGACCCCGCCCACCTGGCGACCCTCATGGAGGTCTACGAGACCGAGCGGTTCGAGGGACTCCGAGAAAGGTTGCCCGCCTACTTCGGGGCCTGCTATATTACCGAACTGGTGACGTCGCTGGTGCCGGAGGCCGACCCGCAACCCGGCCTGTTCGACCTGGTGGTCGGCGCGATGCGGGTCCTGGCCGCCGCCCAGGTCGAGGCCTGCCAGGCCGTGACCCTGGCCGCCGCGTGGCGCATCCTGGGGGGCCTCGGCTACGGGCCGGACATGGGCCGGTGCACGGAGTGCGGCCGGGCGCTGGAGGCCGGGGCGGAGGCGGCGTTCGACGTCGGTCTCGGCGGGCCGGTGTGCGCGGCCTGCCGGCCGAAGGCAACGGGCGTCCTGCCGCTCGGGGTCAAGGCCGCCAAGGCGGTCACGTTCCTCGCCCAGGCCGCCTGGGACGACGTCGAGCGGGTCCGCCTGAGCAAGCCGACGGCCGCCCAGATGCGTGCCGTCCTGACCGGAAGAATCGCCGAACTGGCCGGCAGACAACTGTCCGCCGCCCGATACGTTTAGTATAATACGTGTCCGAGGGCGGTCGGCCGGGTCGGCCGGGGCCGACCGGTTCCTGCCGCCTGACAGGCGGGAAGGAGGCGTGCCGTGCGACGCGGGGTCGTGTGCCTGGTCGTCCTGGGTGTCCTGATCGCCCTGGCACCGCCCGCCCAGGCGGGGTGGGTGTGGCGCGACGGCAAGTGGCTGTACGTCGACGACTCGCTGCCGCCCGCGCCGCCCGAGGTGAAACCGGTTCCGCCGACGCCTCCCGAGAAGCCGACGCCGCCCGAGAAGCCGCCCGCGAAACCGGCGGCGCCCGAGAAGCCGGCGGCTCCCGAGCCGAAGCCCCCCGCGCCCGGGCCCGCGAAACCCGCGCCGCCCAAGCCCGTCGTCAGGCCGCCCGCGCCGCCCGGGGAGGAGACGACCTTCGAGCCCCAGGCGACGCGGCGGTGGTGGCAGCGGGCCGTCGACCCG
>CAYGZE010000023.1:0-26333 GCA_964354185.1 uncultured Anaerolineales bacterium
TTGTATTCCACCCCAACCCTCCGGTACACTCAAAACCTGCGAAAGGCCAGCTTCAGGGCCAACCTGGCAGATGCTTTGGGACCGACGGTTACACCTGCGGCTCACTCCTTGCTGTCAGGTCTGGGCGGCGAGGCGCACCCGACTCGCAGCAAGGCGCTCTGCGGCCAGTATCAGCGGAACCGCAGCGCGCCCTAGCAACTCGAATTCCAGCCCTGTATTCCCCTAGGCATCGCACGTACGCGCGCCACCAGAATGGCCAGGCAGAACAGCATGTGCCGCCCCGCGCCTAGAGCCACTTCTTGCGCTGCGGGCGGTGGACCAGCGGGTCGGCCTCCGGCGCGCCCTTGACCTTCAGGGCCTTCGAGTCCCACGCAATCGGCTTGCCGAAGCGCAGGGCGACGATGCCGACCATGGCGATCTCGGCGACGTCGGCCGCCGTGTCGAAGCCCTGGAACGTCGGCGGGCCGCCCTTGCAGGCGTCGAGCCATTCCCGCATGTGGTCCTGGCCCTTGACGCGCGGCAGGGTCGTGGGGATCGGCTTGGCGGCCTCGTGGTCGAAGACGCCGCGGCACTTCTCCTCGCCCTTGAGTTTGACGACGCCGCCGACGCCCCAGGCGTTCGAGAAGAGGATGCCCTTCTCGCCGGCGAACAGCACGCCATCGCCCGGCACCTTGTTATAGGTGGACAGCAGTTCCTTGCCCAGTTCCTCGGGCGGCCCGGCGTTTCCGCCGTCGTGCCACCAGAGCGCCACCGGCGGCATAGCGCCGCGGGCCGGGAAGTCCCAGCGGAACTTCGTCGCCGAGGGGTAACTGTCCTTCAAGGGCTCAGGCGTCTCGACGGAGGCGCGATCGACCGCGCCGAGTTTCAGCGCGCGCCACGGCAGGTTGAGGCCGTGGGCGCCCATGTCGGCCAGGTGGCCGTCGCCGAAGTCGAGCCACCGGCCCCAGGCCAGGCAGCCGCCCAGGTAGTGGTTCTTGAACGGCAAGAGGGCCGACGGGCCGCACCAGAAGTCCCAGTTCAGCCCTTCGGGGATCGGGTCGGCGTTCTGGTCGATCGCCGCGCTCGGCGGGAACCCGCGGTTGATCCAGCAATGCACCTCGCGGATCGGGCCCAGGAGGCCCGCCTGGATGACCTCCATGCTGCGCCGGAACGTGTCGGTCGAGCCGCCCTGCGATCCCACCTCCGTCGCCAGTTTGGAGCGGCGGGCCATCTCCCGGATCTCCCGCGCCTCGGCCGCGCTGTGCGCGAGCGGCTTCTCGCAGAACACGTGTTTGCCTGCCTTCAGGCTCGCCTTGCTCAGCGGCACGTGCCAGCGCTGCCCCGCCGCCACGACCACCGCGTCCACCGATTTCTCCGCGTCGAGGAGTTTGCGGTAGTCCTCGTAGGCCTTGGCGTTTCCCACCGCGATGCCGGCGTCGCCGTGCTTGGCGGCCTCCTTCTTCAGCTGCTCGATCCGCGGGGCGTTGACGTCGCACACCGCCACGACGTTGTCGCTCGCCTGGATGATCGAGGGCAGCAGTTGCCGGGTGCGGTCGCCGCACGCCAGGAGTGCGATGTTCAGTTTGCCGTTCGGCGAGGCCGCGCCCAGCGCGCCCGACGGCAGGATGTGCGGCAGCGCCAACGCAGCCGCGCCGGCCACGCCGACTTGCTTCAGGAACGAACGCCGAGTGGTCCGCGAGGGCTGATGCATGGTCGGTGCTCCTCTTTGTGACTGGGGCCGTTCCATCGTTCAGGGGAAGGCGTTCCCTTCCCCGTATAGCGACCGACTCTAACTTGCGCGGGGGCGGGGGTCAAGCGACTTCCGCGCCGCCCGAAGACGCTTGCATCGCGGGCCCCGAAGCCGCAGAATGCCGGGGTGCATGTCACGGGTGCGGCTGCGTCGGGCGGCCCGCCGCGGCGGGCTCATGTCAGGGAGGTGGGGCCATGAGAGTGACGAGGATGCTTGCGGCGGCGTGTCTCGTGTCGGTGGGCCTGGTGGTGGCGGGCGGCTGCGGCACGGCCGCCTCCAAGATGGTGGGCCTCAAGGGCTCTTGGAGTTTCGGCGAAGGCGGCGGCGACGTGGCGAAGAACGCCGTCGGCTTCAACCATGGCCAGGTCCAGGGCGGCCTGAAGCGGACGGACGGCAAGAGCGGCAAGGCCATCCTCTTCGACGGCAAGGGGTACGTGCTCGTCCCGAGCGAGTCCTACCTGAACTCGATCCGGTACACGTTTGCCGCCTGGGTCAAACTCGAGGACACGGGCAACTACCAGTACATCGTCTGGCGGGGCGGCCCCACCTTCCCCGAGGCCAAGGAGTGCCGCAGCCTGGACATCTGGGTGACGATGGAAGGCAGGCTGAGCGGCCTCTTCGACTACCAGAAGGAGGGCGAGCCGCGCCTGAGCCTGGTGGGCACCGCGAAGGTGGCCGACGGCCAATGGCACCTGGTGGTCTGCGTCAATGACGGCCGGGCCGTGCGGTTCTATGTGGACGGCCAGAAGGACGCCGAGGGCGCTCTGGCCGGCCCCCTGGCTACCAGCGACTTCCCGCTGTGGATCGGCGCGCGGCCGGGCGACGTGGCCGCCACGGGCGTCATCGACGAGGTGCGGTTCCTCGACCGGGCGCTGACGGACCACGAGGTGGCGGAGTTGCGGTAGGGCCTCGCCTTCCGCCCTCCGCCGATTACCGCCGTGCGGCGGCCCCGCGGGGCCGCAAGAGGAGGCCGTGCCATGAGAGCGAGCCGGCGCCTGTTCTTTCGGGCGGCCCTGGCGGCGGTGGCAGCGTGCCTGGCGGGGCCGGCCGCCTTGCGGGGCGCGGAAGCGCCCGAGGAGGCAACGCCGATGGCCCTTCCCGTCCGCGGCCTGCACACGTTCGCGCCGTTGAAGCAGGACCTGGCCGGCGCCCTGGAGTTCATCCGGCAATCGCTCCCGGCCGAGGGCGTGAACACGCTCATCATGGAGTTCAACTATACGTATGACTATAAATCGCGGCCCGAGTTCGCCGACCCGTCGGTCCTGGGGCGCGACGAGGTCCGCCGGATCGCGGCCGCGTGCCGCGAGAAGGGGATCGCGCTGGTCCCCCAGATCAACTGCCTCGGCCACCAGTCCTGGGCCCGGGAGAACGGCCGCCTGCTCCAGAAGCACCCGGAGTTCGACGAGACGCCCGGCAAGTACCCCCGGAACGAGGGGATCTACTGCCGCAGTTACTGCCCCCTCCACCCGGAGGTGCACGCGGTGCTGTTCGACCTGATCGACGAACTCGTGGAGGCCTGCGAGGCCAAGGACTTCCACGTCGGGATGGACGAGGTGTTCCTGCTGGCCGACCCCGACTGCCCGCGATGCAAGGGCAAGGACCCGGCGGCGCTCTTCGCGGGCGAGGTCCGGACGCTCCACGACCATCTGAAGCAGCGCGGGTGCCGCCTGTGGATGTGGGGCGACCGGTTCCTCGACGGCAAGGCCACGGGCATCGGGCAGTGGGAGGCCAGCACCAACGGGACCGCCCCCGCCGTCGACCAGGTCCCGAAGGATATGGTTATCTGCGATTGGCACTACGAAAAGGCCCCCGAGACGCCGCGCTTTTTCGCCGAGAAGGGGTTCGAGGTCGTCGCCTGCCCGTGGCGGAAGGCCGACGTGGCGCTCGCGCAACTCGCCCACGTCCGGGCCCTTCACGCCGGCGCCGACAAGGCCGTCGCCGCGCGGGCCCTGGGGATGGTCGAGACCACCTGGTGCGGCTTCGCGCCGTTCCTGAAGGCCTACACGGCCGAGGCGGGGGGGACGGCACCGGCCCAGGACCAGGCGTCCGAGGCCGCCCGGTGCTTCCGCGCCCTGGCGAAGGCGATGCGCGAGGGGCGGTGAGCCGGCCGCCGCCAGCGCTTCCTCCTGCCCGTCGAACGCTGGCGGCGCAGGCGGCCGGACGGTAGAATCCTGGCGACCCGCGCACGGCGGGTCCCCTGGCACAAGGAGGCATCGCATGGCCATCGCACGCACGGGACGCTTGAGCCGTCGGGAGTTCCTGAGGGGCGCCGCCCTGGCCGCGGGCGGCCTGGCCGCCGCGCCGTACGTCCTCACGTCGACCGCGCTGGGCGGCGAGGGGCGCCCGCCCGCGAGCGAGCGCGTCACGGTCGGCTTCATCGGGACGGGCGGCCGCGGGACCGACCTCCTCCGGAACTTCACCGGCCTCGGCGACGTGCAGGGCGTCGCGGCGTGCGACGTCAAGCGCCCCGCGCGCGACAACGCCTGCCGCCTCATCAACGAGCGCTACGGCAACAAGGACTGCGCCACGTACGTCGACTTCCGCGAACTCCTGGCGCGGCCCGACGTGGACGCCGTCACCGTCGCCACGACCGACCATTGGCACGTCCTGGCGGCCCTGACGGCGGTGCGGGCGGGCAAGGACGTCTACTGCGAGAAGCCCCTGGGTCTGAGCGTCGAGCAGGGCCAGGTCCTGCGCCGGGCGGTCCAGCAGTACGGCCGCGTCTTCCAGTTCGGCACCCAGGAGCGGTCGAGTTGGCAGACGCGGTTCGCGTGCGAGATGGTGCTGAGCGGCTGGGTGGGCAAGATCCACACCGTCAAGGTCGGCTCTCGCTTCAGTTACGCCTCGGGCAACTATCCGCCGGCGCCGGTGCCCGACTGGCTCGACTACGACCTGTGGCTGGGTCCCGCCCCGTGGGCGCCCTTCTGCGAGCAGCGCGTCAGCAACAGCCACTGGTTCCACGTCAGCGACTACGCGCTGGGGTTCCTGGCGGGGTGCGGCATCCACACGGTCGACATGGCCCAGTGGGGCAACGGGACCGACCTGACGGGGCCCGTCGAGGTTGAGGGCACCGGCACGTACCCGCGCGACGGCCTGTGCGATTGCGCGACCGACTGGGACGTGAACCTGCGGTTCGCCAACGGCGTGACGATGAACTTCACGGACGGGAATCGCAACCCCCTGGGCGTCCGGTTCGAGGGGACCGACGGCTGGGTGTTCGTCCTGGAGACGCACCTCGGGGGCGGCGCCGACGCCCATCCGAAGTCGCTCCTGCGCCGGCCGCTCGGCCCGGACGACGTCCACCTACCCGTCTCGAACCATCACCAGCAGAACTTCATCGACTGCGTCAAGAGCCGCGCGCGGACCGTCGCGCCCGTCGAGATCGCCGTCCGGTCCGACCAGATCTGCCAGTTGAGCGACATCGCCGCCCGCCTCGGCCGCAAACTCAAGTGGGACCCCGACCGCGAGGTCTTCGTCGGCGACGACGAGGCCAACCGGATGCTCACGCGGCCGATGCGGAGCCCCTGGCGCCTGTGAGGCCCGCCCTTGGCGTCATACGTGTTTGGCGTGCCTGGCAAGTTCCCTTGGGCGGGTGCCGCTGGCGGCTTGCCCGCCAGTGCCGCCCGGAATCGCACTGGCTGCAAGCAGCCAGTGGCACCCCCGTTACGGGCACGCCAAACACGTACCCGGTGGCGGCCCGTCCCGATCCCGCGAAGGAGACGACCCATGCGCCGTGCGTCCTGGCTGTGGCTCCTGCCCCTGGTCGCGGCGACGGCGGCCCCGGCCGCCCGCGGCGAGAACCTCCTGGAGGACCCGTCGTTCGAGGTCCCGAAGGAGCGCGACCAGTTCGGCCTGGTCTTCGCCAAGTGGGGCGGGTGGAAGTACGAGGGCGACTGCGCCTTCGCCGTCGGCCGCATCGCCCGCACGGGCAAGCACTCCTGCCTCCTCGTGGGCGGCGCGGGCGCCAAGATCCGCGTCGTCCAGGAGCGGGACCTCGAGCCCGGCCGCTACCGCACGACCGCCTACGTGCGCGGCCTCGACATCGGCACCGGCATCTGGAACCAGACGACCGAGTTCATGTTCGACGGCAAGTACGTGCAACTCGAGAAGAACGGCACGTTCGGGTGGACCTCGCTCACGTATGTTGCCGACATCAAGGAAAAGAAGAAGGCCGGCCCCTCGTTCGGCCTCATGGCCCCGGGGTACTTCTGGATCGACGACGTTGTGCTCGAGAAGGTGGGCGAGGACGTCCCCGTGACCGAGAAGCCCGTCCTGGGGAAGGAGGAATCGCCCATCGAGCCGCCGGGCGACCTCGGGCCGGGCGCGGTCCGGTGCCCCGAGTGCGCCTACCGGAACATGCCCGCGTGGAAGACGTGCTACGCCTGCGGGGCGCCGCTGGAGGCGGCGGCCGCCGCCCCCGCCGGGCCGCCCCTGAAGGTCATCACGTCCTTCGAGGACAAGAGTCCCTTCGAGCCCGGCACCGTCGTCGAAGAGCACGCGACCGACGGCCGCAAGGCCCTCCGCATCGACCGCTCCTACGTCAGCATGGACGGCCCGCAGGACTGGGTCGGCTACGATTACCTGAAGGCCGACGTCTACACCGACGCGAAGGAGCCCGTGCAACTTTACGTCGAGGTCCGCGACACCGCGACGCGCGACTACTGGACGCGCGTGAACTACACGACGGTCGTCCCGCCGGGGGCGAGCACGGTCGTCGTCCCCGTCAAGGGGATGTACGTGGGCGAGAAGTCGCGGCCGGGGCGGAAGGTGATCCTGAGCGGCATCACGCGCCTGGTCTTCTCGATCGGCGATGCCCCGCCCGCGCCCGTGTACATCGACAACGTCCGCCTCGAGCGCGACGACTCGGCCGCCCGGGTCCAGTTCGACGGCCTCTGGGCCTTCGACTTCGGCACGGGCACGAGCCCCGTCCTGGAGGGCTTCACGCCGATGGCGCCCGCGACGCTCTACAGCAAGGGCCGCGGCTACGGCCTGAAGGGCGCGAAGATCTGGCGGGCATTCGACGTCCTCCAGCCCGACCCGCTTTACCAGGACTTCCTCTGCATCGAGTCGGGCGGCCTGGCGGTCGACGTGCCCAACGGCAAGTACCGCGTCTTCGTCAACCTCGACAACCCGTCCGGCTTCTGGGGCGAGTACCAGGCGTACCGCAAGCGGGCCGTCCTGGCCGAGGGCCGCGAGGCCGCCGTCGACACGATGGACTTCGCGTCCTTCCGCCGCAAGTACTTCCGCTTCTGGAACGTCGAGGACCTCCCGGCCGACGACACGTTCGACAAGTACCAGCGCGCCTACTTCCAGGAGAAGACGCTCGACGTCGAGGTGACCGACGGCCAGTTGAACCTGGAGTTTGCGGGCGAGAACTGGGCGTGCAGCGTGTCGGCGGTCGTCGTGTTTCCGCTTGAGAAGGCCGCCCAGGGCGAGAAGTTCCTCGCGTTCGCCCGCCAGCGCCGCCGCTTTCACTTCGACAACTACTTCAAGCGGATCCTCCACGCGCCGACGGGCGATCCGCTGGCCCCGTCGGAAGCCGACACGAAGCGCGGCTGCGTCGTATTCACACGCGACTACATGCAGGACGTCTACTACAACGACACGCCCGCCAAGGGCGAGGTCGGCCGCACCCCGGCGGGCGAGGCCTTCGCCGGCGAGTACGAGCCCGTGACGCTGACGGTCCTGCCCCTGCGCGACCTCGGGCGCGCGGCGGTCTCGGTGGGCGACCTGGCGGGTCCCGGCGGCACGATCCCCGCCGCGGCCGTCGACGTCGGCTTCGTCTCGTACCGCGTCTGCCGCGTCACCATGGAGGGCTCGGTCTACACCATCCGGCCGCGCCTCATCATGCCGAGCGCGACGGTGGACCTGCCGAAGGGCGTCGCGCGGCGGCTCTGGCTGACCGTCCGCACGCCCGCGGACGCGAGGCCCGGCGTCTACCGGGGCACGGTCACGGTCCGCCCCGAGAAGGGCGACGCGGTCGAGGTGCCGCTCGCGCTCGCCGTCCGCGCGGGGACGCTTGACCCGGTCGACGTCCCGGCCGGGCCGTGGAGTTACACGATCGGCATCCCGTGGCCGGGCGGCGACGCGGAGGCCGCGGCCTGGAACGACCGCATGGCCCTGGAGAGCCTCCGCCGCATCCGCGCGTACGGGTTCACCACGTTCAGCGGCCTGCCCGTCGTGACGTACCGCGGCTTCAAGGACGGCAAGCCCGACCTCGACTTCACGGCGGGCGACGCCCAGATGAAGATGGCCCGCGAGGCGGGCTTCACGATGCCGGTGGTCACCTACTGCCCGTTCGGCGGGCTGAACCTGTACTACAAAGATGTCGATGCGATGAAGGCCGCGGGCCTCGACGACTATAGCGCGTTCCTCAAGGCCGTCTTCGGCGCCGTCCAGGCGCACGCGGAGGCGGCGGGCTGGCTGCCCGTCTACTGGAACCTGGGCGACGAGCCCATCGGCGATGACCTGGTGCGCTCCGCCGAGAACGCCGAGGCATACCGGGCGGCCTTCCCGAAGGGCCCGCCCTTCTTCACGGCCGCGAGCAGTTTCCACGGCCGCGACGCCGCCGACCCGCACTTCCGCCTCTCGAAGGCCCTCCACGTGGCCGACTGGAACGACCACGACGAGGACTCCGTCCACCTGCTGCACGAGGCGGGCGGCGACTGGGCGTTCTACAACGGCGGCAACCGCTGGACCTACGGCGTCTACCTCTACAAGGCCGCCAAGGAGTCCAACCTCAAGTTCCGCCTCTCCTGGCACTGGAACGCCACCGCGGGCGACCCCTACTACGCCCTCGATTGCCGCGAGGACGACTACGCCTGGTGCAACGCGACGCCGGACGGGCGGCTCGTCCCGGCGATCGAGTTCGAGCACCTGCGCGAGGGGCTGGACGATTACCGCCGCCTGGCGACGCTCGCGCGCCTGGCCAAGGAGAAGGCCGGGACGCCTGCGGCCGCGGCCGCCGGGAAACTCCTGCACGACCGCCTCGGCGCGTTCAAACTCGGCCAGCGCGACCACGATGCGCTCTTGGGCGCGGATGACTGGGCGGCCTTCCGCCGCCAGACGGGCGACGCCCTCGAGGCCCTGCGGAAGTAGGCCGACACGCAACTCGCGGCCCCGCGCGGCGGGTCAGGAGACCCGCCGCGCAAAGTCGCGTTGCGGCAGGCCGGGCCGCGATGGCGCTGCCGCCTGCGGTGCCGCGTCCCAGGGGAGCGACTGGACCATGAGACGGCGCGACTTTCTCAAGGCAGCCGGCGCCGCGGCCGCGGGCGCGCGGGGGCTGGCCGCGGGCGCCTTGGCGGCGGCCGCAGTTCCGTGCGCCGTGGGCGGCCCGGCCGCCGCCGCATCTGCCGCCGCGGAGCCGCCGGACCGCCTCCCCTTCCTCAAGGGCGGGGACGTCTCGCTCCTCCAGAAGATCGAAGACCTGGGCGGCGTCTACCGCCAGGACGGCCGACCGAAGGACGCCCTCGCCATCCTCAAGGACGCCGGCTGTGGCGCGATGCGCCTCCGCCTCTTCCACACGCCCGACGGCAAGGGGCCCGTCGTCAACGACCTCCCGTACACGCTGCGCCTCGCCCGGCGCATCCGGGCCGCGGGCCTGCGGCTCGTCCTGGACCTCCACTACTCCGACACGTGGGCCGACCCGGCGCACCAGACCAAGCCGCGCGCGTGGCGCGACCTGGAGCCCGACCGCCTCGAGGCGGCCGTCGGCGACTACACGCGCCAGGTGGCCGCCGCCTTCAAGGACCAGGGCACGCCGCCCGACGTCGTCCAGATCGGCAACGAGATCACGCCCGGCATGCTCTGGGACACGGGGCGCGTCGGCGGCAAGTTCGACACGCCGGAGCAATGGCGGCGGCTGGCCGGCCTCGTCCGGAGCGGCGTCCGCGGCCTTCGCCTCGGCCTCGGCGCGGCCGCGCGGGCCATGATCCACGTCGACTGCGGCGGCGACCCGCGGGCCACCCGGTGGTTCTTCGACCACCTCGCGGCCGAGGGCGTTGCGTTCGACCTCATCGGCCTCTCGTATTACCCCTGGTGGCACGGGCCGGTCGAGGGTCTCGCGCGGAACCTGGCCGAGACGGCCGCGCGGCTCGCGAAGGACATCGTCGTCGTCGAGACCGCCTGCCCGTGGCGGGGCGACCCGCCCCAGGGCAAGGACGGCGGGGGCCCCGCCTCGCCGCACCCGCCCACGCCCGAGGGCCAGAAGGCGTTCCTCGAGGAGGTGATCCGGACCGTCCGCGCCGCGCCCGGCGGCCGGGGCAGGGGGGTCCTCTGGTGGGCGCCGGAGTGGATACCCGTCGAGGGCCTCGGCTCGCCCTGGGGCGACCGGGCGCTCTTCGACCGCCAGGGGAACGTCCTTCCCGCGATGGCGGCCTTCGGCGGGTGAGAGGGCGCGCTCTTGATCCTGCAACGCAGCTTGCGCCTTGGCGCGGTGGGCCAGAAACCCCACCGCGCCCAAGCCCCAGGGAAGCCACGACACGCTCCAGGGTCAGCATTAGCGAGCCGGCGCCGGCACTGCCGGCGGCGTGGGCACGGGCGGCGCCTGGGCCGGCGGCGACGGCTGAGAGGGGCTTCCGTCGTCCGGCCCCTGGGCGTCGGGGATGTCGGGCAGGGCGTTCGGCGCCACGTCGGCCACCGTCAGGTCGCCGCAGACTATCCGGTAGTTTGCCGCGCCTTTCGGGAGGTACCAGAAGACGGGTGTCCCGGCGTCGCCGAGGCGCACGCCCTTGCCGGCGTAGCGCCAGTCGACTTTCTCGCCCGACAGTTGCATGACGAAAATGAGCACCCGCTGGACCTTCAGCCTCGTGTCCATCTGCTCCTGTGTCGGGCTCTGCTGGGCGTTGCCCGACTGCTGCGTCATCCACTTCTTCAAGAGTTTCGTGATGGTGCTTAAGTCGATCCGGTCAGGGAACGCCCCGTCCGCCATGTTGGCGCACTGCCGCAGGCCCGTTACGAGGTCTGCCTCGGTGGGCGGCGACATATTCATCGACCGGTCCTCGACTCTGTAGCCCTCGGGGACGGCCATGCTGAAGAGGGCGGGGTCGAGCGGCACATCGAGTTCGAAGTTCGACATCGTCACGCGGTACTGTTGCGCCCCGCCGCCGTAACGGATCTCCATCAGCACCGGCAGGCACGTTTCGGTGTCGGCCCAGACGGTGAGGTCCATCCCTTCGGCGTGCTTGTGGAACCCGCGGGCCGGGCGACCGTCGAAGTCCTTCTCGCCGAGCCACTCGACGTCCTTCGGGCCGCTCCCCCGGAGTTCTTCGATCCGCCGCTGGAGTTCGCCGAAGAAATCATCCGACATCTGGTCCTTCGCCACCTGCACTAGGCCTGGCATCTTCGTGACCAGCACCTTTTTCTGCCGGGGAATGATCGTGACGGAGCGGCTCGACTTGAGGTCCATAACCTTGTAAACCCCGCCGGGGAGTTCCTGTCGGATGAGGTTCTCCATCACGAGCATCTGCCTTGTCTGTTCGGGCGGCCTGCCGGGGGGCGGGGGTTCTATCCGCATGGTGATGGTGAACTTCGCCGTCTTGGCGGTGATGGATTTCAGCATGTCGGCGATGGCCCGGCCCCCGGAGTTCCCGCCCGGCCACACGAGAAACGCCACGAGGCTTGCAGCGATAATCACGGCGGCCGCGGCAGACGCGGCGGCGACTTTGGCGATACGGTTCATCGAAGTAATCCTTTCTCGCAGCGAGCGATGCTTGTTCAGGGTTTCCGCCGCACCGGCGGCCAACACGGTCGCCAGCACCGGCGGCGGGGGACCGTCGGGAACAGGTTCCGTCTTGAGGACGCGGATGGCCCGTTCCACGGTCGGATCCAGTTCGTTCTCGTCGTAAGCGTTCATGGTCACACCTCTCCCGGCCGCGTGATGAGCGACGCCAGCCGTTCCTTGAGGCGCGCCCGGGTGCGGTGAATCGCCACGCCAACAGCGCTGGCCGTCATCCCAATCTCCCGGGCGATCTGTTCGTAACTCCACTCGTTCAGAACCCTCAGGCTGAAGATGACGCCTTCGGGCTGAGGCAACTCGGCCAGGACCCGACGGAGCCAGGCGCCCAGCTCCCGATCCTGCGCCGCTTCGACCGGACCGGCCCTCGGCGAGCGGATGGCGTCCCACCCGGACGCTTCGCCGTTGGTCTCGCGGCGGCGAAGGCGGCGGCGAAGCCGGTCCACTGCCCGCGCCGTCGCGATCTTCACGAGCAGGGCCGACCAACTCCGCACGGCCTGGCGGCGTGAAACCTCCAGCGCCGCCAGGAACGTCTCCTGGAAACAGTCGGCCGCATCCGCCTGGTTGGCCAAGAGTCGCCAGGCGGTTCCCCACACCAGCGGGGTATTCTCGCGGACGATGGAATTCCAGTCTGTCATCTGCAACTGCCCTCGAGGGTTCGGCGCCGTCCTCACTATCTTAGTCGCCCCGGCAGGGGGATTATTACAGTATTCTGACCGGCAGGATCTGGACGCGACGGGGATTCCGCACAAGGACGACACCGGGACCATTGTCGATTTCCACTCCCTCAGACATACCTTCGGGCCGACCCTGGCCGAGACGGGCGTCCACCTCAAGGTCGCCATGGTTCTCATGTGGCACAGCAACATCAACCTGACCATGCGGCTATACACTGGCGGATCGCGTGGAACCCGAAATACTGGTCGCACATGTGATTGCCCAGGCCCTCCTGGCCAGGGAGGAAATGCTTCTTGATGAATAAAATCTTGTCGAAGTCCAGAAGGGGGTTGGCGAAGGCGATCGTGCGGCGAAGGGCGACGGCGCGGTCGAAGAGGGCCTCGCGCGCGGCCGCGTCGGCCGGGTCGACCGCCGCCGCGTCGGCCTTCAGGCGCCCGAGGTCGGCCGCCTCGCGCGCCAGGTCGCGCGTGCCCGGCATCTGCCCGAGGCGCTCCAGGAGCGCCTCCGTCCGGCGCAGCACGGCGTCGGCCGGGTCGCGATCGGACTCGAAGACGAGCGCGTCGGGCCGGAAGGTCTGGGGCGCGAGCGACTTGGCGCGCCCCCGCAGGTCCTGCATCTGCCGCGCGGCGATCTCGAAAAGCGACGGGTCGGGCGGCTTGGCGGCCTTCGGCGCGGCCCCTGTCACCTCCAGCCGCGCGTCCGCCCAGTCGGTGTGGTCGTTCCGGTAGCCGTCGCCCCCTTCGGTCACGACGAGTTCCAGGCGCCGGAGGCCCGCGAGGTCGAGGTCGACTTCCTTGGGCGCGTCCTTGCCGGTGACGATGCCGCTGGACCAGAGCAACCTGCCGTCGCCGAGGACGCGGAACTCGGCCCTGCCGCCGCCGCGACGGCCAGCGCTGCGCTTCGCAATGCCGCTCGCATCCGTCCCTGCGCCTTTCTTCCCCGGAGGTCCGGGCCTGCCCCCACGCCTGTAACCCGCTCCGGCGGCCTCGCGGCCGCCGTTTCCGCCCCGTTTTCGCCGCGCGGGCCCGTCGGCCGCACCACACAGGTCCGACAAAGGGATTGGCGGAACGGTCCGGCCCCGGTACAATCCTGGTGTGCGGGCGCACGCGGCGCACCGCCGAGGAGGAGCCAACCCATGCCGCAGGGCACAGCCGTTGTCCGGATGCTCCTGGCGCTCGGCCTCCTGGCCGGCGCCGCCCACGCCGCCGACGACATCGTCATCGCCGACTTCGAGGGCGAGGGGTACGGCGACTGGAAGGCCGAGGGCGAGGCCTTCGGCCCCGGCCCCGCGCGCGGCACGCTGCCCGGCCAGATGGAGGTCTCGGGCTTCGAGGGCAAGGGCCTCGTCAACTCCTTCTACAAGGGCGACGGGACCACGGGCACGCTGACCTCGCCGGAGTTCAAGATCGAGCGCCGGTTCATCAACTTTCTCATCGGCGGCGGCATGCACCCGGACGAGACCTGCACCAATCTCCTCGTCGACGGCAAGGTCGTCCGCACCGCCACGGGCCCGAACGACAAGCCCGGCGGCACCGAGCGGCTCGACTGGCACTCGTGGGACGTGGGCGACCTGGCCGGCAAGACCGCCCGCCTCCAGATCGTGGACAAGCACACGGGCGGCTGGGGGCACATCAACATCGACCAGATCGTCCAGAGCGACCGCCGCTCCGGCGCCGTTGAGACCGTCCGGGACCTCCGCATCGAGAAGGACTACATCGTGTTCGAGATGGGCGCCCGCCAAGGGCCCCGGACCCAGGTGAACCTGGTAATCGACGGCAAGACGGTCCGCAGCACCGTGGGCTCGGGCAGCGAGAAACCGTGCTGGTTCACCTGGGACGTCGCGGCCCTCAAGGGCAAGGCCGCCCAGGTGCGGGTCACCGAGATGCCGGCGCCCGACGGGTCGTGCCCCCTGGGCGCGAGCCTGGCCCAGAGCGATCAGAGCAAGGGGATCGTCGTGATCGTCGATAAACTCTACCGCGAGACCTACCGGCCGCAGTTCCACTTCACCCCCGCGAAGAACTGGACCAACGACCCCAACGGCTGCGTCTTCTACCAGGGCGAGTACCACCTCTTCTTCCAGCACAACCCGACGGGCATCGAGTGGGGCAACATGACCTGGGGCCACGCCGTCAGCCCCGACCTCGTCCACTGGAAGCAGCTCGAGCACGCCATCCACCCCGACAAACTCGGCACGATCTTCTCGGGCTCGGCCGTCGTCGACTCCAGCAACACGGCCGGCTTCCAGACGGGCGACGAGAAGGTCATCGTGTGCATCTACACCTCGGCCGGCGATCCCTTCACGCAGAGCATCGCCTACTCGAACGACCGCGGCCGCACGTTCACCAAGTATGAGAAGAACCCCGTCCTCGGGCACATCGTCGGCGGCAACCGCGACCCCAAGGTCCTCTGGCACGAGCCCACCAAGACGTGGGTCATGGCCCTCTATCTCGACAAGAACGACTACGCCCTGTTCTCTTCGCCGGACCTCAAGGCGTGGACGAAACTGTGCGACGTGCCCGTGCCCGGCGCCGGCGAGTGCCCCGACTTCTTCGAACTGCCCGTCGACGGCGACCCCAAGAACACCCGCTGGGTCTTCTGGGCCGCGAACAACACGTACCTCCTGGGCACGTTCGACGGCAAGACCTTCACGAAGGAGAGCGGCCCACACCCGTCGAACTGGGGCGGCCACTGCTACGCCGCCCAGACGTGGAGCGACATCCCGCCCGCCGACAGCCGGCGACTCCAGATCGCCTGGATGAGCGGCGGCAAGTACCCCGGCATGCCGTTCAACCAGCAGATGAGTTTCCCGACGGAACTGGCGCTCCGCACGACGCCCGAGGGCATCCGCCTCTACAAGAAACCCGCCCGCGAGATCGAGAAGGTCCACGCAGGGAAACACGCCTGGGCCGACAAGCCCCTCGAGCCGGGCGGGAACCTCCTGGCGGGCCTCGAGGGCGAGCTCTTCGACATCCGCGCCGAGATCGAGGTCGGCAAGGCCGCCGAGGTCGGTTTCGTCCTGCGCGGCCAGAAGGCCGCGTACGACGTGGCGAAGAAGACGGTCTCGTGCCTCGGCCACACGGCGCCTCTGGCGCCCGTCGAGGGCCGGATCCGCCTCCAGATCCTGCTGGACCGGACGAGCATCGAGGTCTACGGCAACGACGGTATCATATCGATGCCAACATGTTTCCTGCCCGACCTGGCAAACCGGGAACTGGGCGTGTACGCCGAGGGCGGCAAGGCCCGGATCCGGTCGCTGGAGGTCTACGAACTGCGCTCGGCGTGGCAGTAGAGCAGTTCACGATTGCCTGCATCCTCCGTGTGCCACGGCTCGCTCCCGGTGGCGAAGAGACGGCGCTCTCCATCCGCGACGCGCTTCTGGGCATCAAGCAGCGTTTCGACGAAAGCGGCAGTAGGGCACCGCTCAATTTACGAGGCGACGTCGGCACCGGTTTCGGCCCGGACTGGAAGGCCGCCTGCTGGTTGCGCCTGCTGGATGGCGAGCACGCCAGCCTCTGCCTGACCCGTCTCGTCGCCCGGCAGACCTGTCCCAATCTTCTCTCCAAGTGCTTCAAGGCCCCGCAGGTCGACGGGGCTATGGGGGCCACCGCTGCCATCGCCGAGATGCTGCTTCAGTCGTACGAAGGCGATATCCATCTGCTGCCGGTGCTGCCCAGGGCTTGGCCGACTGGTTCGGCCAAGGGACTCCGCGCCCGCGGCGGGTTCGAGGTCGACCAGCAGTGGAAAGATAGGAAACTGGTCACCGCCACCATCCGTTCGTGGCTGGAGAGTCCATGTAGTGTCCGGCTGAGCGAAAATGTAGTACAATTCGCCACGCAGCGGGGCGAGGTCTATCGACTTGGCGCCGATCTGAGCAGGTAGGTCCCGAACCTGTTCAACCAATGGGGCCGCTATGAGAAAGCAGATTGCCGGAGCCGTCCTTTTCGCCGCTACCGCACTGGCGGCGCTGCCGGGCGCTGTGGAGGACAAGGCCGCCAATGCCTCCGCCCAATACTCGGGCTGGCAACATTCAGGGTCCATCTACCTGCTCACCCCGCCCGAGGGCGCGAATTTGCGCGCCACGGCCTCGGAGGATGGGTTTCCGCTGCTGGTGAAGCTGGACAAGGACTTCTTCGATTTCAGCTAGGCGAAACCCAATGGCGAGGATATCCGCTTCACCGCCAGCACAGGCGCTCCGCTGGCATATCAGATCGATGAATGGGACGCGGCCAACGGAAAGGCCAACATCTGGGTTCGCATACCTACGATCAAGGGCAACGCGCACCAGGAGATCAAGCTATATTGGGGCAAGGCCGACGCGGCCAGCGAATCCAGCGGACCCGCGGTCTTCAACGAATCCAATGGGTATCTCAGCGTCTGGCACATGGACGATGCGGCGAAGGATGAGGTAGGCACGCTCGAGGCAAGAGATACGGGCACCACGCCTTCTTCCGGCATGATCGGCAAAGGCCGGCACTTTGAGGAAGGCAAGGGGATCAACTGCGGGGAAAACATCACAAGCTATCCCACCGGCTCCAATGCCCACTCTTCCGAACTCTGGTTCAAGGTCGCCAAGCCGAGCGACAGAATCCTCTGCTGGGGAAATGGCGAACCCCAGGCTGTCGTGCAGATGATCTTAGGCAAACCACCACATGTTTTCATGGACTGCTACAATTCAGGCGCAGGCGTACGTGGCGGCAGCACATTGGCCATGTCCCAATGGGTTCACGTCATTCACACCTACTGGCCTTTCGCAGGTTTTCACGCGGCTCGGGTGGCGGCGGAGAAGAGCGTTGCGAGGGCGCCGGCTATTTCGCGTGAGCCTTTGCGCCGGGGGCCTGTTATCAGCGAACACGCAGGAACATACTATGAAAACGCGAACCAAGCAGGAGAAGGGGACAAAAAAACCATGAAAACGTTCAGCACAATCAGTATCGGCCTCCTCGGCCTGTTGTTTTCGATCACGAGCATTCAGGCGGCCGAGGGGAAGAAACTCCCGGTCGATGGCGAAGTCTTCAAAGTCGAGGGGCACACCGCATTCCTGATTCTGCCGAAGGACCGGCGCGTCGGTCGGGCGACGGCGTGGGTCTGGTACGCGCCGACGCTGCCCGGATTGCCCGGGGCGGAGGAACGCTGGATGTTCGAGAAGTTCCTCGCTGCCGGAATCGCGATCGGTGGGGTGGATGTGGGCGAGTCCTACGGCAGCCCCAAGGGGCGTGCGGTCTTTACAGCCTTCCGCAGGCAGTTGGTCGAGAAGAGAGGTATGTGCGCGAAGGCGTGCCTGCTGGCGCGGAGCCGCGGCGGGCTGATGCTCTACAACTGGGCGTCCGAGAACCCTGAGTCAGTGGCTGACCCCTCCCCGGTCTTTGTGCCAGGTGTCATGAGAGAATCGGGTGATGGTTCGCCGGCTGGGCCTGCGGTCGGGGCTGCACCCCTCCCTCCGGAACACTGCCGGACAAGCCGCCAGGGGCACCCCGCCGAAGCAGATCCCGCCTCTCCGGAAACGGCGCTAAGGCGCCAGCCTGGCCCGGCCCCAGAGGTTGGGCGTAGCCATGATCTCGCCCGGCACGTCGGACACCAGGCCGGTGGCCTTGTTCGACCAGTACACCCGTGCCGCGCGGTTGTCGCCCTTGGCGTCGGAGAAGATGGCGCCGAGGTCAAGCCGGTAAGTCTCTCCGGTCCGGGGCGCGAAGCCGAGCACAGCCAGCGGCACACCCGCCTCGACCACGTATCCCCGGTCGCGGCGGGCGACATGGACGGCGGCCTCCTTCACCACGTCCACGCGGTCCAGGGTGTGCGACCGCCACGGGCAGGTGAAGGTGACCGGCTCCCTGCCCTCCTTGACCGTCCAGCGATAGAGCACCGCCACCGGCTTGTCCTCGAAGACGGAGATCAGCAGCCGGAGGTCGCCCACGGCCGCCTCGGTCCGCGTGGGGTCGGCCGCCGGATCGGCACCCACTTGCAGGTCCACCGAGTCGCCGGTGACGAAGAGTTGCTTCACGTCCTTGCCACGGTTGACCATCGGGTTGTCGTCGCCGGAGACGTCGTAAGCCAGGTACAGGTTCGCGTCATCCACGGCCAGCGCCGCACGAATCTTGTACGGGCCCGACGACCACTCGACGAAGGCGTCGTTGGGGAACTCGTCGAGTTTTCCGTCGACGGCCGGCGCCGCTTTCGCCCTGGAGATAACCAGTTCGTTCGTCGCCGCCGCCTTGGCCGCGCGTTGCTGCGCCATCGCCTCGGCCGCGCGCCGGTCTGCCGCCGTGACCGTCAGGCCGCCGCCGGGAATCGCCTGCAACGCATCGAGACCATCGAGTCTGATGAGGTTGTACGCCGTGAAGCCGGCGATGAGAAAGCACTCCCGGCTCTTCTGGTACTGGAACAGGTGCCCGCCGAACCATTCGCTGCCCATCGTCACGCCGCCCAGCGGCGCCCCGGGACGGGCTTCGTTGGGCCACGCCTCGCCGCCCAGGCGGCAGTCCCGGAAGATGCTGGCCACGAACAGGCCGTCGGTGGTCATCAGGTACAGCCGGCCCATGTTCGAGTGCATCCCGAAGACCGTCGCGAGCGGCGTCCGGACCTGGCCGATGCAGCCCAGCGTGCCGATGAGTTGGTCGTCGCGGTCGGGGATGGGCGCGTTGTGCGAGGCATGCACTCCGGCCCAGTTGTCTCTATAGGTCCACCAGACGGTACCGTCGTCGCGGACGCACGTAATCGGGGCACCGGCAATGACCTGCCCTTCGCCGGGCAGATAGAGGCAGCCTTGCACCTTGCCGCCGTCGATGAGGACCTGCTGCGCAGCGACGTCCCAGACCGGCGCGCCGCCCGGCGTCCAGCCCTTCA
Source organism: uncultured Anaerolineales bacterium (assembly GCA_964354185.1). GTDB lineage: Bacteria > Planctomycetota > Phycisphaerae > FEN-1346 > FEN-1346 > CAYGZE01. Next base: position 18,981 of record CAYGZE010000023.1, read on the forward strand.
GGGGGATCTTGGTCACCATGGTCGGCCGGCCGCCCTGGGCGCCGAAACTCTCGCCCGCCAGGCCGTAGAGGTCGAACTGCTCGTCCAGCCAGTGACCGCCGAAGTAGCCCGAGACGCCAACCGGGTACTTGAGGTCCTTCCAGCCGCTCCAGCGCGAGCCGCTGACGACCTCCTGCGGCTGCGGCGTCCCGTCGCCGTTCAGGTCGGACCAGATGAAGGAGATCGAAGCGTAGCCGTGGGTGCCCTCCGGCGCCGGCGGCAGCGGGATGTCCTGCACGTCCTTGAGGTCTTTGATACACGTGTTGCCCATGGCCGCCACTGGCCTGAGCGTGTCGCCCTGGCGGAGGTAGAGCCGCCCGTTCTTGCCCGCGATGTACTCGCGGCCCTGCATCGTCATCAGCCGGCCCGCCACTGGTCCGAGCGCCGCCACCACCTGTGCCCGGTTCGTGCGGCGGTCGAGCCTGAACTCGCAGCCGCTGCCGAAGACGCGCGTCGGGTCGGCGGGGTCGGCGTTGGCGCCGGTGCCGCCGTAGCCGGTCGGGCCGACGAAATCCCTGACCAGGCGGCCGTCGGGGCCCCACACGCTGACGCGCTTGGGCGAGGCGTCCTCCTCGGCCACCCAGAGCCGGCCCTGGCTGTCGACAGCCATCCCGAGCGGGTTGAGGAGGCCGTCGCTCTGCCACGGTCCGGTCCTGGGCCGGCCGCCCGCGCGGCCGATGGCGCGCACGAACGTCCCGTCCTTGCCGTAGACCTTCACCTGCTGGGCCTTGCGGTCGGCCAGGTAGACCTGCCCCGCCCCGTCCACGGCCATGGCGTCCGCCCATTCCGGCAGGTCGGCGGTGATGAAAGGCCGGAGCCGGCCGTCGACCACCTTCGCAATCCTGCCTTCGGTCCAGACGTGGAACGTCCCGGCGGCGTCGCCGGCCACGCAGCCCATGTCGGGCACCGGCAGTTCGCCGACGGCGGCGGCGGTCCGCTTGTCGAAGAATCGCAGCACCCTGCCCAGCGGCACGGCGATGCGGTCGCCGCCGACGGCGATGCCCGGGATCCAGGGCGGCTTCTCGCCCTCCTTGACGAGAGGCACCTTCAACCGCGGTCCCGCGGCGGTGGCAAAGGGGGCGTAACTGCCGGTCGCCAATTCGACGCGGCTGAGGGCCGGCGGGACGTCCCAGGCGTTCAGGAGGACGTAGACGTATCGGTCGTCGGCCGCCAGCGCGCTCGTGCCGACGAGGCCGCTGTCGCCCCACTGCTTGCGCCCGTCCAGGTCGACGCCGATGAGCGAACTGCCTGACTCGGCCCGCTCGGCGCCCAGCACCACCATGTCCCCGGCTGCCGCCACGGCGCGCGGCGGGCAGTGGTCGCTCAGCCACGCGCCCGTGCCGTCGGCGGTGTCCCAGGGCGGGACGCCCGGCGTGCCGTACGTGGCCACGTAGACGGGATGGATGCCCGGGTGCAGCAGGCCGCGAAAGCGGTACGTGCCCGGAGGCACCAGGCGGCCTTCCTCGTCGGTGCAGTCCCAGTAGTCGGTCCGGCTGCCTGTGCCGCGGGGGGCCATGCCGATGAGGTTCCGGACGCGCCGGCCCTGCCCGTCGTCGATGACCAAGGTGACGAACCCGTCGAACGGCATGGCGTACTCGAGCGCGACCGGGCCTTCGGTGGCCTGGAGGCGGGGCGGCTTGCCGTCGGCCCGGGGCAGGAAGTCGGGCTCCGGCAGGCGAAGGTTCCCCGAGGGCGAGAGCCGGACCTTGCCGTAGATGGGCTTCACCTCCCAGAACCAGCCCGTGTGGACGGCGCCGGGCTCGACGAGGTCCATCATGTGGCAGACGGGCCAGCCCTTGCCGCTCTCGGGTCCCCAGACTAGGTCGAGCATGCAGTCGAACGTTTCGCCCGCGGCGTACGGGCGGCCGCTCTTGACGATGGCGGTCCAGGGGATGCGCATCTCCTGGAAGTAGCCCGTGCCGTCCGGCTTCCGCCGCAGCGCCGCGGCGATGCCGAGTTGCCGGATACCGTCAATGTAAGGGATGGGGCGATCGTCGTGCCAGGGGAACCAGCCGTCAAGCACGCAGACGCCCGGCACCCGGCCCTTGGTGAAGTACCACCCGATGACCTTGCGCTCCTGGTCGGTGCGGAGGTGGACCTGGATGGAGTCGGAGTGGAAGCATCGACGCAAGTCGATGTCGAACCGCGGGTCGTAGTTGTTGACCATGGGCGTCGGGTCGTTCCAGTCCACCCCGACGTACAGCGCCTCGGCGTCATACATCATGGCCACAGCGCCGCTGCACCGGCCCAGCAGGTTGTCCACGTCGGGGCAGACGACGATTCGGCCCGAGAGGTCCCAGTCGGCGAGGTCGCCGTCCACGACCACCTGGCCCGGCACCGGGACGGCCACGAGTTCGTGATTGTCCGTCTGCCGCGCCCAGACTGGCGCCGCCAGCACAAGCAGCAGCGCCGCGCCCGGGAACAGGAAGGTCCGGCTCAACGGGGTCCCTTTCAGTTCACGTTGGTGGCACTGACGCAGAACGGCGACCCGGGGAACTCCAGGACGCCGCCGCACTCGAACTCGTCCTTGCCGTCCGGCCCCATGCCGAACCGGGCCCCGCCCTGGGTGGCAAAGACGAGCACGCCATAGCGATAGTTGATAACCTGGCGGCCCTTGAAGTCGGCAACCGTCAGCAAGGGCGTCTCGATGCCATGCGTGTCGGCGACCTCGACGAGCACGGGGTCGAGCAGCCGGGCATCGCGCAGCCGCCGGATGACCTGCGCGTCTTCCCCGGAATGCTTGATCCACGCGATCTCGCGGTCTCCCCGCGACACGGCAAGAAACGTGTCCCAGGCGTGCTTCTGGTAGGCGAGACACGTGGGGCTGCGGCCGACCTGCACCTCGCCGACCCGCGCAATCTCATCGGGCGCGGCGGGATCATTCGTGGCCAGGCCGCCGACGGTGTACATGCCCACCTTGCCGTCCTCCGAGGCGATGAATGCCCGGGCCTTCGTCCCGCCGGCCAGGCTGGCGATCACGGCGGTGGGCCGGGGCACGTCCACGACCTTCACCACCGGCGGCTTCCACGTCGGGTCGATCTCGAAGGCGTACGGCCACTGCTTGGGGTCCGGCCCCGAGTCGCGGGTTCTCTGGTAATTCTCCTCGGTGGTGAAGTACATCTGGCGCACCTTCTGGATGAGAGGCTCGAGGTCGATGAAGGCCGCCTTGTTCTCGTACTTGCCGATGACCACGGCAAAGCCGGCGGTGCTCCCGTACCGGGAGTTGGAGCCCTTGGCAAACACGTCGCGGTCGGCCTGCTTGGCCAGGTCGTACTCGCGCAGCAGGCCGGCGTGGCCGTCGCGGCCGTTCATCCGGTTGTTTACGTCGTTGCCGACAGCGCACACGCCCGTCGGGAACTCGATCCCCGGCAGGTCGATGGTGCCCAGCAACTTGATGTCGGTGAAGACCCCGACGCTGGGCAGCGACCACGCGTGGGCATCCTGCCACTCGTGCACGAAACCGGTCTTCTTCCCGTCCACCCGCAGCGCCAGCACGGCCACCTGGCCCACGCGTTTCTCGGTGTCGCACACCGTGACCAGCGCGAACTCGCTCTTGTTCGTGACCGAGATGGCCGTCAGGAGTTGGCCCGGCGGGAACCGCAGCGTGGGCTCCAGGCCGCGGGCCGTGACGGTGCCGCCCGACGCCACCAGTCCGCTCGAGAAGATGGCCAGCCCGTTGTTGGCCCAGTACCCCATGCCGCGGGCCATGGCGATGGGAAGGCCCACGTCACCGTCGGGCACGGCCTGTCGCCACTTCACCGCGGCCGGCTCCGGCCGGAACCCGCCGTGCCAGGGCGGCAGGGGCGCTTCGGCAAAGCAGCCGTGGGCCCACTCGATGATCGTCACGCGGTCCACCGGGAAGAAGCCGCGGTCGGGCACGTAGAGGACCTGCCCCTGCGTGCTGCTGTAGTCTCCGGCCCCCTCGGTCCAGGGCCCGCCGACCTGCCAGACCCGCCCGCCGGGGCCCTGCTTCGCCGGCACCATCCAGACCTCGGGGAACTTCTCCGGCGGGCCCTTCGGGTGGTAGAAGGCATAGTCGGGACCGAGACGCCGGCTCATCCCGTCGAGGCTGAAATCCGTGAGTTCCTTTTCGATGGCCGCACGATCCGGAGCGGTGGCGTTCCGTCGCGTCGCCGCCGGGCACGCCGAGCCTAGAGACCACAACCAGGCGCCGACCGCCACGTGCATAAGGAGTACGGTATCCCATCTTCTACACATAGCGATCACCTTCCTGCGATAGGAGTGGCCGTCCCGATCCGACGGCCAGCCCCGGCTCTGCCTGTGACGTCCGGTGCGCGGCCACCGCGGTCCGCGTCGGCCCGACCTTCCCCCAATCCTGATACCACGCGCAGAGCGGCAAGTCAACGAACGCCGGTCCGGCGACGCTGTACCACGCCATGAAGCGGACGCGATCCCGGTCTCCAACTCCAGCCCACGGACGCGGGCTTGGATGCTGTTCGGAGGGCCCCACAAGGGCTTGGGACACTTGGAATTCGCTTGTCGAAATGCCCCAACCCGGTAGCATCGCGAACACCGCTGAAGGTGGTCGTCAGCGAGCAGTCATCTGGGAAATGTCGGCTTAGGAGTTTCAAATGACACCGCTCCTCTCGGCGTGCGTCCGGACGGTGGTTGCCGCGCTCGTGCTCAGTATCCTGGCGGTAGCGCCCATGAATGCTGAAGTCGTCGTCTCCGTGGACGGCGCGAAGCCGCGTCAGACGATCGAAGGGTTCGGCGCCACGACCTTCTCGCTCGTGCACTCCGCGCTGCTGGGCGACCCGCTTACACCGGACCTCCGCAAGCGTGCGGTCGAGGCCTGCTACGGCCAGGTCAAGCTCAACCTGGGGAACCTTGAGGTCGGCTTTGTCCGGCGGCATGACGCCGAGCCGGGCCAGCCCCCGTTCGACACGTTCGGCTCCGAGGCCATGAAGAAGGGCCTCCTCGACATGGCCCAGCCGCTCGGCTTCACAGGCTACATGCTCTCGGCCAAGCTGCGTGGCGGCAAGTCCGAGGACGAGGCCGAGCAGGGGGCCGCGGCGGCCGCCTGGTGGCGGGACCAGTACCGGATCTCGCCGCGGTACCTGATGCCGTTCAACGAGCCGACGAGCGGCAACTGCGAAGTGGGCCGTGGCTGCACACAGGCGGTCGTCGACATCGTCAAAGCCCTGGGCCGGCGCCTCCGCCAGCAGGGCTTCAAGGACATGCGCCTTGTCGCCCCGTGCGAGGAGACTGTCGCGCGAACGGTGGAGGTGGCCCGCGCCATCCTTGAGGATCCCGACGCACGGCCGTTTCTCGGCGTCCTCGGGTACCACGTCTACCCCTACGGCTCGCCCTACGCCGACGTGCGGAACATCCTCAAGACCTCGGGCCAGGGCAAGCCCGTCCAGGGCGAGATCGAGGTGCGGCGGCGCTTGCGCGACCTGGCGGCCAAGCACGGCCTGGCGACCTGGATGACCGAGGTTTCGCACGGGGAGGCGCCCGCGCTAGGGTTCGACCTCCTGCGCGGGCGGGCGATCCATATCCACGACGAGCTCGTCTACGCCGACGCGGCCGCGTTCTTCGCCATGAACAACCTCTGGGACCTCGCCACGCACCGCGACCATTTCAAGGGCCGTGGCGGCGACGCCCCCGACGCGCTCTACACCGAGATGGACACCGTCGTCCTCATCGACAACGAGAAGGCGGCCGTTCACATCACGGGCATGGGCTACGCCATCGGCCACTACGCGCGATGGCTGCGGCCCGGGTCCGTGCGGCTGGAGGCCGAGTCCTCGGGGCCGCTCGTCCAGGTCACGGCGTTCCGCGACGGTGCCGCCGGGCGGCTCGTCCTCGTCCTCATCAACAACTCGCCGTACCCGCAGGCGGTCCGCGTGGAGGTGAAGGGCCTCGCCCTCGCGGGCAAGGTCGCCGGTGAACAGTCGACCGAGAAGGCGTTCTGGACGGCGCTGGAGCCGCAGACTCCGGCTTCGGCCACGTCGCTCGGGACGACGCTGCCTGCGGTCAGCGTCACGTCGCTGGGTGCGCCGCTTGCGGCCGGGAAGTAAGCCAAAGGTGCTCAGAAGCCTGGGCCACATTCGGAACGGGCAAGGGCGACCCCGTGGACCGGCCGCATCCAAGTTAGGTGTCGCCTGGTGTCGCACGCCGGTTCACCCCTACGTGCGTGGAGGGCAAAGTGCCCCACAGCGCCTACTCCCGTCCCGTCCACCTGCTGCTGAACGCGCAGAAGCGATCTGCCCGCGTCTGGACGAAGACAGCGAACTCGCCCCGCTTGAGCTCGCTCCACCCGAATGGCAGATTAGGACGGTTGCCGTTGGGGAGGTCGGCGACAGCCCCAGCCGGTTGCAGAACTGCGACGAGCCATCTAACCCCACCGAACGAGGCGCTAGCTCCGTCAACCCCCGCCGCAGGAGCACTTGCAGGCCGCTCAGATTCTAGAGCGCTCATGCGGAGGGTCCCGCACGGGGAGATGGCGGTGTTTGCCTTTACGACCCCCTCAGGGGGGCCTTCCTGAAGCCACGCCCTCTGGGCGTGGATACTCACTGGCCAAGTACAAGGATACTGTGCCAATCTACGAGGGACAGTAATAGCGCATTCATGATTCGCGGCGAGAAGAAGTTGCGTCGTAACCGGGCCCAGGAACCGGCTTGGGCCGCAAATGGTGACCTGTGGCGCTCGCCCCGACGACCCGTCAGTAGAGCGGCCCGCCGTGCGCCGTAACGCTCTGCGTCCACTGCGAACACCGCTTGCCCCCGGCGTCCCGTATCGTCAGCCGCACCGTGTAGGCGCCCGGCTCGATCGCCGGCAGGGGCAGCGTCATCCGATGCGGGGCCGCCGGGTCCTGCCGGGCCTCGGCCCGCACCTCGCCCCCGGTCCCCTCCAGCGCGGCCGTGACCGTGTTGTGGCCCTCGCCGACCTGGCCCTGCGCGAGAGCGAACTCCTGAGACGCCTGGAGCAGATCCGTGTTGAGCGAGTATCGCGCGGCGTGGTCTCTCGACGATGTTGTTGCCCGACGGCGGGCTGCTGAGACTCTGCGGCAGAGGCTCCCCGCGTCTGGCTGGCTGGTGCGAGCGTTTGACTCTGATGCGCTCATCATTGGCGAGGACGTCCTCTTGTCCGAGTGGCCAAGGTGACCGCCCGCGCGGCAACTCGCGCAAGCCCAGTCTCAGTCGCGGACCGGGATTGCGTCGGAGGGCTCCCGACCGTGGCACCCGATTGCACCCCAGTTGCACCCTGAGGCCCTTTTCGGCGGGCAGAGAAGAAAAGCAGCGACAAGCGTAAATGCCTGTCGCTGCTTGTCTTGGATTTGGTAGCGGGGGC
>CAYGZE010000024.1:0-3917 GCA_964354185.1 uncultured Anaerolineales bacterium
GCCAGGAACGCGCCAAGAAGGCGCTCTCCGTCGCCGTGCACAACCACTACAAGCGGCTGAGCCTGGGCGAACTGGGCGACGAAGAGATCGAGATTGATAAGTCCAACGTCCTCCTCATCGGGCCGACCGGCTGCGGGAAGACGCTCCTGGCGCGGACGCTCGCGCAGATCCTCAGCGTCCCCTTCGCCATCGGCGACGCCACCACCCTGACCGAGGCCGGCTACGTCGGCGAGGACGTCGAGAACCTCATCCTGAAACTGCTCCAGTCGGCCGACTTCGACGTCGAGTCGGCGCAGCGCGGCATCATCTACATCGACGAGATCGACAAGATCGGCCGTACCACCCAGAACGTCTCCATCACCCGCGACGTCTCCGGCGAAGGCGTCCAGCAGGCCCTCCTGAAGATGCTCGAGGGGACGATGGCCAACGTCCCGCCCCAGGGCGGCCGCAAGCACCCCGAGCAGCAGTACATCCAGGTGGACACGACGCACATCCTGTTCATCTGCGGCGGGACGTTCGAGCGCCTCGAGGAGATCATCGCGCGGCGGATCGGCCGAAGCGCCATCGGCTTCACCGAGGGGACGCACCACGAGGGGGACCGCCTGGAGCGGACCCGCGAGATCCTGGCCCAGGTCATCCCCGAGGACCTCATCGCCTACGGGATGATCCCCGAGTTCGTCGGCCGCATGCCCATCATCGTCCCGCTGATGCCGCTCGACACGGGCGCCCTCTGCCGCATCCTCACCGAGCCCAAGAACGCCCTGATCCGCCAGTACCAGAAGTTCTTCGAGATGGAGGACGCGGACCTGGTGTTCACGGAGGACGCCCTGAAGGAGATCGCCGCCCAGGCGATGCGCCGCAACACCGGCGCCCGCGCCCTGCGGGCCATCGCCGAGAACCTCATGCTCGACATCATGTTCGAATTGCCGAGCCGGCCCAAGGGGTTCCGCTACACCGTGACCGCCGACGTCGTCCAGGGCAAAGCGGACATCTTCGCCGAGGCCCGCCAGAAGCGCGAGAGCGCGTAGGGCCAATACTGCCCATACGCCTTGCATCGCCCAGGGAGGACCGGAGGCATCTCGGCGGACAGGGCCCGACAGTTCGCCGTGTTGACTCCCAGCCGAATCTGGTTATACTCAAGTCGGCTAGCGGGCGACGGGGACCACTATGCTGAGGCAGAACGTGAAATACCGGTCTGTGGTGTATGCGGCTCTGTTTACCCCCCCTATAAGCATATCGCGTACTACCGCCACGGCGCTGTACGGGAAACTCGCGGAAAGGGCTTTCCCCAAGCTTGGCCTCGAATATGTGCCCGCCGAGCAGGAGAGGCCCTTGAGCATCACCATGCGAGAGTGCGGCGAAGGCAGGCGCACGGACGAGATGAAGCTGGACATTCACGCCAACACACTCCGTGCCATAATGCAACAGACCTGGCCGGATTCGTTCGACGTGGCAGCCAAGAAAGCCGACGAATTCATGCAAGTGCTGGACGGATTCCTTGGCGAATGTGAGATCCAGCTGCTTGAGGCGAGAATCAGGGCTCAAGTTCCAATACAGGGGAGCGCGGCCAAGGATTACCTCCTTGACAGACTGATGCCACAAGAACGCGCCCGTCTTGTCGCGCTCGGACCAATCTCGCACCTAGCCATCCGCTATGAAGTGGCACCGGCAGAAGGTGAGGTGTCGGGGCCCCTCTGCTGCCCTGGCAGAGAGGTTACGGTGGAACCCCTGAGGCAGGAGGCGGGCTTCCTCTATCTCGAGGTCATGTCAAACTGGGGACGCACAGCCCTCTGGCCTCTGGCTAGCCAGCCGGGCCAAGCCGAACTAAGGCCAGGCCCACTTGGCGAAACCTCTAACGGCCTCCCGCCCCCATCAGAGTACCTGAAGGAAGTTAAACACTACATCGAAGATTGTGTCTGCATGTTTCTGGAGAAACCGTCATGATTATCGAGACCGAACAGAGTGCCTCGCACGCCCTATCAGGGCTCTCTGCGAACGCGAATGCCGGCGAAGCCGGCGTGTGCAGGGACGCTCTTGCGGCAGGCAATTCGGGGCCTAGGTTTTCCTGGCACGTGGCCAGGTCGGTGATCCAGGGCGAAGTGATCGTCACTCGCCGAGCAGGAGCGTCTGACGCGGAAGTGCTTGCGGCGGAGAATGCTGCGTTCGAGGGGTTGCAGGCCGCCGCTGCGCGGGAGTCCCTCGACTTCTGGTTCAACCCAGAAGAGGACATCTACGAGGATGAGTAGATGTAATGAAGCCCGGCGAGATATGGCTCTTCCCGTTTCCCTTTACAAGCACGGACTCTTTCAAGAGAAGGCCAAGCCTCGTCCTCCACATTGGACCGTCGCTGCTGGTCCTCTCTAAGCCCACGGCCCAGGATGCCCTTCTCCTGGCAATAAGCAGCGTGATCACCAACAAGGGGCCCCGTGACATCGTGTTTCCGGATACGGATCCGGCCTTCCCCAAGTCTGGCCTTCGAAAGTCCTCTGTCTTCAAGATCCCGAAGTTGTTCACCCTCAGGAGCTCCCTGGGCATCAAGCGACTGGGCGAACTCCCGCCGGAATGGCTAGGCCGCGTGCGCGAAGCCGTGCGAGGCTGCATCTGAGAACCGCGAACCGGTGCGCGCCACCTGTACCGCAGAAGGCTTGGCCTGCGCCCGCGCCCCTCACGCCTTGCGGCGGAACACCAGGACGCTCCCCTCGCCCCGTTTGTCGCCGCGCATGAACGGCCAGGCCAGCCAGTGGAGGAGCCAGCGCAGCGCCCTGCGGGCGCTTAAGGGGGCGCGCGGGCGGCGGTGCACGTCGAAGGTCCGCTCGAGGAACTCAAAGCCCCCGCTCTCGAAGACGCGCCGGAGCATGACGGCCCCCAGCGCGGTGCGGTGGCCGACGCCGTCAAAGTCCCGGCGGCCGAAGTAGCGGAACTCGCCCTCCAGCAGGAACTCGACGCGCGACCGCGAGGACTCGATGTTCGGCGTCGAGACGACCAGCACGCCCCCCGGCTTCACCAGCCGCGCACACTGGCGACCGAACAGCCACGGGTTCTCGAGGTGCTCAAGGACCTCCAGCGCGACCGCGGCGTCGGCCACCGCCAGGCGGCCCCCCTCGGCAAACGGACCGTTCAGGTCGAGCGCGTGAACCGCGACGCCCGGCACGCGAAAGTCGTCGGCCCGGATCTCGACGGCCTCCACCTCCGTGTAGCCGTGATCCAGGAGCCGCCGGCAGAACGCCCCGGCGCCCGCGCCCAGGTCGAGCACGCGGCCGGGCGGCGGGGCGTAGCGCCGGACCAGGTCGAGGGCCGCCTCGTGAGTGCGGGCCGTCCCCGCCCACATGGGGAGGCCCTGGTAATAGCCGCCCGCCGGCTCCGTGCCCGGCGGCAGGTGCCACCCGTAGTCCCCCGCGTCGTGCGCGCTCACGCGCCACCTCGGTCGCCCGCGCCGCGGCGGGTCCGGGCGCGGGGAGGAGGCAGGTCGATCGCCACGGCCAGTTCGTTGCAGTGGGGGAACTTCACGCACTTCACGCAGTCGGACCAGATCTTGTGCGGCAGCGTCTCGCGCGGGACGTAGGAGAACCCCATCCGCTCGAAGAAGGCCGGGACCGCGGTCAGGGCGAAGACCTTCAGGGCGCCGAGCCGCCGCGCCTCTGCCAGGCACGCCTTGACGAGGCGCCGCCCGATGCCGCGCCGCTGGTATCCGTCGCGGACGGCCAGGCTCTGGATCTCGGCCATGCCCTCCCAGACGATCGACAGGGCCGCGCACCCGACGACCTCGCCCCCGACCTCGGCCACCTCGAAGTCGCGGAGCGAATCGTAGAGTTCGCTGCGGCTGCGCGGCAGCATGAACTCCTGGCGGCTGAACTCCGTCACGAGGGCGTGGATGGCCTCCACGTCGTCCATGCGGGCGTCGCGGATGGTCGCCCGGC
>CAYGZE010000024.1:4017-21364 GCA_964354185.1 uncultured Anaerolineales bacterium
AGGGCGTGGATGGCCTCCACGTCGTCCATGCGGGCGTCGCGGATGGTCGCCCGGCAGACCGCGGCACGTTGGCACTTGCTCATGGGCCCCCATCCTAGCCGTGCCCGCGGGAAAGGTCAAGCGCGCCGGGCGTCACCCAGGGCCTTTCAGTTGTTATGTGGCACGCCCGCCCTCGGGCGTGAGAGGCTCCGGGTGTCGGACGAAACGCCCTTCGGCCTCAGCCGGGGGCGGCTGAGCCACAAACCCTGACCCAACCTGGAAGGCCCTGGGGCGTCACCGGCGCGTCGGCTTCGCCGGACCGACGTATTCGATGGCGCCGTACTCGCGGACCCGCTCCAGGCCGCCCGCCGAGATCGTCAGGCTGAACCGCAGGGCCGGCTTCAGGAACCGCCGCCGCACCTTGACGTAATCGTCGTTCCAGAGAACGTAGGCGTCGCGCTCCTCCCACGTCACGTCGCCCAGGGCCCGGACCTGCACCTTGACTTCGGCCTCGGCCCTCTCGTCGGGCGCCGGCCAGGCCATCTGGGGCATCATCGTGTAGTGCCGCGCCGACTCTTCCGCCAGGTGCGCCGTGACGCTCACGGGCGCCGAGAGGCCGGGGAAGGCGACCCGGAGGGACAGGGCGACCGTCTCGCCCTTGGCCGGCAGCGTCCGCGCCGCGGGCATGCCGGCGGTGGCGAGGCCCTGGGTCAGGATGGCGTCCTCGATCGTGCGGACCTGGCCCAGGTAGGCGGCGTCGTAGGTGACGCCCTCCTTCGCGAGGTCGAGCGAGTCGATCACCTTGCCCTCGCCGTTGTGGACCCGCAGGGAGAGCGTCCGGGCGTCGGCGTCGAACAGGCAGTACTCGTACTCGCACGCGGCGGCGGCCAGGAGCGAGTTCAGGGGCCGCGCGATCGGGTGAAGGGGCGCGCCGCCCGCCCCGCTCGTCACGAACGTGATCGGCGGCGCGCTCGGGTCCGCCGCACGCCGCAGCGGGAAGAACCGCTCGTACTGGTGCGAGTGGCCTACCACCACCACGTCCACGTCGTACCGCTCGAAGAGCGGCAGGAACGTCGTGCGAAGGGCGTCCGAGCAGTGGCCGTTCAGGTTGAACGTCGGCACGTGATAGGCCGCGATCTTCCAGGGCGCGGTGGCACCGCCCAAGTCCCGCGCGAGCCACCGCACGTCCTCCGGATCGACCTTCGTGTAGTCGAGCACCGCGACGTGGACCGGGCCGCAGTCGAACGAGTAGTTGACGCGCGGGTCCTTGGCGTTGGGGCCCGTCGTCTCGAGGGGACCCCGCGGGATGTCGAAGAGGCGCAGGAGGTTCCGGGCCCCGTTCTCGTGGTTGCCCAGGACCATGAGCATCGGAATGCGGTCGAGGACGTCGCCCAGCGGCTCGAAGAACTGGGGCCGCCACTGGAGGTACTTGCCCCCGTCGTCCACCATGTCGCCGACGTGCACGATGAAGTCGGGGTCGTGCCCGCCGAACTGGCGGGTGAGCAGGCGGTGGTTCTCCGGATAGGTCCGCGTGTCGCCGTAGATGATGAACCGGACGCGGTCGGCCCGCTCGGGCCACGTGCGGAACTCCCGCTCGCCCGACGTCGCCGACCCGCGGACGAGGTCGACGTCGACCGCATACACGTACGCGGTGCCCGGCCTCAGGTCCGTCAGGCGGGCGCGGTAGAGGTAGCGATACCCCGACGGCACCTCGGCGTACCGCGACCGCTCGGGGCGCTTGGGGCCGATGCGCGGCTTCGGCTTGTCGCGGTCCTTGCGTTCCGCGGGAATGGGGACGATCTCGAAGAGCGCCCCGGCGACGTACAACTCGGCCTGGCGCGGCTCATCGGCCGCCCGGTACCGGACGACGCCCTCGCCGGGCTGGTCGGTCTCCCACTGGACGGTGATGGCGGTCGGCGTCGGGTTCTGGAGGTACGGCCCGGCCGTCAGGCCGCGCTCGGCCGCCGGACTCGACCGCGCGCCGAGGACCGATGCCGCCACGATGGAGAGCAAGAAGCAACCGGCCCGTCGACGCATCCGTCTCTCCCGTTGCTCAAGGGTCCGTGGAACCAACCGGAGCCTCGGATTGTAGGGGAGCGGGCGGCGGCCGGCAACCCTGGTTCCCGGGCGGCGTCGGGCCCGCGGCGGCCGCCGCGGAGGCACCGTCCGCCCCAGCCACAGAAAAGAACGGGCGGCCGCGAGGGCCGCCCGAAGTCTCTCTGCATCCCGTCCCGGCGCGGCGTGGCCGCGCCTGCCTCTACCGGCGGGCCCGGCGCCTCAGCACCAGGCCTGCCACCGTCCCCAGACCCATCAGGCCGAGCGTCGCGGGCTCAGGCACGATCGTGAAGCGGATCGCCTCGACGTGGCCCCACGCGCCGCCCGGAACGCCCGACGGCTCCCACGAGGGGTAGCCGCCCGGAAGCACGAGGCCGGCCCCCTGGTAGACGCCCGTGGCGTGGCCGTTGACGATCTCGTACCCCGGATAGCCCGCGAACGTCCCCGCGAATATGTCGGTCGAGGTCGCCTCGGCGATCAGCCAGTTGTCCAGCGTGACGGTCAGGACCTGCGCGTACTGCGTCAGGTTCACCGTGTACTGCCCGGCGCCGGCCTCGTTCCACCACGGCCCGGTGTCCGTGAGGGTCATGGTGGCGCCGGCGACGTCGAACACGCGCACCCAGACCTGGATGCCGGTGTCGCCGCCACCCGTCGAGTCGGCCACCAACGTGGCGCCCTGGAGCGCCGCCCCCTGGAGTTCCCACTGGCCGCCCAGCGTCGCGCCGTCCCAACTGGCGGCGTGGGCCTCATTGCCGACACCGTTCGGGTTGCCCCCGACGAATCCCTCGGACCAGTGGCCGCTCAGGAAGTCGCTGCCCACATCAGGGCTCTCGTAGCGGCCGAGTAAGGGCGCGGCCTGAGCCGACGCTGCCGCCAACGCGAGCAAGGCGGCCCCAAGGACGACCGACCGGAGATAGACAGACAGACTGCGACGTGTCGCCAGGCGCATGGCACAACCCCCAATTGATGCCGCGGAGAAGCGGCTACCACCAACCCCCATCCTCCAGGTGCATTATACAACAGGATTGGCCTCTGTCCAGGGGTGCCGCCGGGAAAGACCAGATTTCACATTTTTTTCCCCCCGGCATCGGCTGGCGGCCCCCGGAGGTCTCCGGCCCCCCCCTCCTGCCGTGCCGAATATGCCGACTGGGTAAGATGGGGGGATTCGGGCGGGACTGGAGGAAGGGGCCAATAACCTCGCGGGTGGCGGCGGTGCGGATCAGGTTTTCTTCCCGACCATCTCCTTCCAGCGCCACACGAAGTACTGGTAGTGCTCCCAGGGCACGTCGGGCGGGATGAGGTGGTCGGGAAACGGCAGGTACCGCTTCAGGGGCAGCATGGCACGGACCCGCTCGATCTCGGCGTCGACGGAGGCGCGGCCGGCGACCATCGCGCGCTTGTCCATGCCGCCCATCGCGTAGAGGTCGGGATGTCTACGCAGGAGCGCCACCAGGTCGTTCCCCGCCTGGACCTCGTACGGATGGACATTGTTGACGCCCGCCTCGAGGAAGAGGCCCGACAGTTCATCCATCAGGCCGTCGCTGTCGACCGTGATGAGTTGCACGCCGTGCCGCCGCGCCAGGTCCGTCAGGCGCCGGTAGTGCGGCGTCATGAACCGGCGGAACATCGCCGGCGAGATGAGCGACCCCTGCTTACCGGCCATGTCCTCCCAGAAGAGGACGGCGTCGACCCGCGTCTCCTCGAAGACGCGGCTCCACAGGGCGAACCACAGGTCGGCCAGCGTCCGGTTGATGTCCTCGATCAGGTCGGGCTCCAGGGCGCAGGCGACGAGGCAGGCCTCGGCGCCCATCATCGTCCGCGGGCCGCCGAGGAAGCCGTACGGGTAGACGCCGACGACCACCGCCACGTCGGAGCCGCGCAGGCGCCGGGCCCGCTCGCCCCAGTCGGCCGGGAACCGCCCGGGCGTCGCCGGGTCGAACCGCCACCGGTGGGCCTCCCACGACCGCCGGTCGGTGACGGGGTACTCGAGGAAGGCGGGGATGCTGGCCCCGTCCTTCCGGTCGCGCTTGACGACGCCGTGCGCGTCGCGGACGATGACGGTCTCGCCCTCGTCCGCGAGGACCTGCTCCGGAAAGACCGGGCAGATGCCGAACTGGACGCCCGTGTCGGTGAAGAACGGGTCGAAGTCGAACAGGGCGTACCAGTCGTCGTCGCGCTGCATGCCCTGGGTCTTCCAGAGCCGGTGGGTCTCGCCCCAGGGCCCCCAGTGGAGGACGAAGGGCAGCCGGTCGACGGGCTTGCCGGTGGCCCAGGCGAGGAGCCGCTCGCGGGGCGCGAGGGCGTCGCCGGCGCCCGGCCGTCCGCCGTCGCGGTAGCGTGCGCTTTCTGAGGTGGCCATCGGTCCGTCCTTTCGCGGCTCCCGGTCGCCCCGGCGGCTGGGCGCAGGTCCAGTCTAAGCATCCCCCTGCGGACCGCGAGAAGTTTCTTTTGAACTTTCCGCGGCCGCGCGCAACCCTGCTACGGGACGTGTGAGGCCGCGCATGCCCGACGCCGCCGAGCAGATCTACGAACAGGTGCTCGTCACCCGGTGCCAGGCCGGGGACGAGGAGGCGTTCGCGGAACTGGTGGGGCGGTATCATGCCCGCATGGCGTACTTCGTGCGGCGGATGCTGGGCGACGCGTCGGCGGCCGACGACGTGCTCCAGGAGACGTGGCTGGCGGCTTTCCACGGCCTGGCGCGGCTCAGGAGCCCCGGCGCGTTCCGCGTGTGGCTCTACCGGATCGCCCGGGACAAGGCCTGCCACGCACTCCGGCGGCGGCATGCCTGGGTCGAACTGGGCGAGGAGGCGGCCGCCCCGAATGCGGCGGACGACGAGCCGCGGTTTACGCCTGAGCAGGCCGGCGCCATCCACCGGTGCCTGGCGCGGCTGACGCCGCTGCACCGCGAGGTGCTGGTGCTTCGGTTCCTGGAGGACATGACGTACGAGGACATCGCGGCGGTGACGGGATGCCCGGTGGGCACCGTCCGGTCCCGCATCCACTACGGCAAATGGGCGCTGCGGCGCGAAATGGAGGCCGAATCATGACCCGCGAAAGCGACGTCGGGAAGGAACTGCTGAGGCAGGACGCACCCGCGCCGGGAACCGGAAAGGACATCGTCGACAGAACCGTTCGCCGCGAGAGGGGCCGCCTCCGCCTCTGGGCCGCTGCGACCGTGGCCCTGTGGGTAGCGGTGGCCGGCTACTGCGTCCTAAGCACGTACCTGTTCCTGATGTTCTTCTACCCGATACTGGCGGACCGCGCCCTTTCGCAAGGGGCGCACGGAAAGAACCGGGAGGTCGTCGCGGCCCTCGCGGACTACCTCCTCATCTCGAACATCATCTGGCCGACGCTGTTGCTCGCGGCCGCGCTCCTGACCGTGGCGTTCATCCTGAAGTCGCGGCGCGCGACGCTGCGGCAGATC
The DNA here is from genome assembly GCA_964354185.1 of uncultured Anaerolineales bacterium. Lineage (GTDB taxonomy): Bacteria > Planctomycetota > Phycisphaerae > FEN-1346 > FEN-1346 > CAYGZE01. The sequence goes on from CAYGZE010000024.1 coordinate 9,476, forward strand.
CAGGCCGAACTGGCCGGTATCAGCGACCAGATTCGGACGCTCTCGCGGAAGGACTAAGCCTCGCCGGAAGGCGCCGCGCGAGGCGCAAAAAAGCGGCGTGCGGGCCTTCTCGCCCGCACGCCCATCGCCTCATCCCTCAAGCACCGGATCGTGCTGCCACGTCACCAGGAAACCGAGATCCGGATGCCGCCCGTCGCCGGGTAGTACACCGGCGGCGGCACGTAGACCGGCGGCGCCACGTAGACCGGGGCCGGCGTATACACCGGCGTCGAGATCACCCGCACACCCGTATAGGGCGACTGATAGTAGGTCGGCGTGTAGTAGACCGGCGGCGCCACGTAGACGGGTGCCACGACCCTCGGGTAGATGATGACGGGGCTGCTGAAGCCGCCGTAGTACCCGTAGCCGCCGAACGGGACGAACGGCCGGTGCCAGATCGGCCCCATCGGCCGGTACCCGAAGGATGGGCCGCGCCCGAAGGACGGGCCGCGCCCGAAGGAGACCCGCCCGCCGCGATGGTCCGCCTGAGCACTGCTTCCCACCGCCATCAGCAACCCGGCCACCAGCATGGCCACCAGAATCGCTTTTCCGAGTGTCCGCATGGCCGACCCTCCTTCTGCCACCTGCTCCTCACCCATTATACCCCAGGAATCGTCCTTCCGCCACCCGGATAGACGGGCGAGGGCAAAATTTAATTCACAGAATGGAACTTTTTTTCCGCGGCAACCATCCGCGAGAGGGAACTGTCGGCCGCCCCCCTCCCGGCGGCAGGGCCCGGGCGGCCCCCCGGCCTACGGGTTCATCGCCTTCGCCAGGCGGCGCCAATCGCACTGGATGGCGCTCCGCGGGCAGACCCGCTCGCACAGGTAGCAGTGGATGCACCGGTTCCCGAACTCGGGGTACGGCGCAAGCGCGATGTTGGCGGTCGGGCAGCGCCGCCCGCACGTGCCGCACTTCGTGCACAGGTCGCGGTCCAGGTTCAGCCGGGGGAAGAACGCGTCGAGAACAGGCTTGCGGCAGAGGAGCGACAGGCGGAAGGTCCGGCCCCCCACGAACGGGTACGTCATCTCGGGCACCGGTTCGCCGGCGGCGAACCGGGCCGCCAGGTCGGCCATGCGCCGGCCGAAGCCCTCGGCCGCGGCCAGGTCGGCCGCGTCCGGATGGCCCCACTGCCGGAACGACTTCAGGTAGATGGGGTACGTGTCGTAGCCGTAGCACTCGAACGACCCGAGGACCCGCCCGCCCCGGGGCCGCAGGAACTTCCGCACCCGGCGCAGCGTGTTGCAGGAATTCCCGCCGTTGGTGTCGAACGTGAACACGGGCGCCGGCGGCCGCGGCGCCAGGCGCTTGATCCACTCGCGGACGACGACCGGCTCGTGGTAGTAGAAGACGGGCATGCCGAGGCCGACGAGGTCGTAGGCGAGCCAGTCGCCGGGCGCGACCTCCATCAGCGGCCGCACGTCGACCGCCCCGCACGCGCCGGCCTCCAGCCCGCCCCCGATCGCCTCGGCCACGGCCTGGGTGTTCCCGGTCTGCGAAAAGTAGGCGACCAGTGCCTTCACGCGGACTCCCCTTGCGGCCGGCCCGCTTCGACCGCGTCGACCCACGCCACGAGGTCCCCGAGGTACGTCGCCGGGTCGGGCTCGAACTCGAGCGTGTGATGCGCCTCGGGATATGTGACGACGCGCCGCCGCCCCGTCGGCATCCGCGCGAGGAGCGCCGCGGTGGCGGCATTATCGATGATCCGGTCCCGCGCGGCAAGGGCGAGGAAGACGGGCAGGCGGACCGTCCGCCCCGCGCGGCGGGCCAGGCGGTCCAGGCGCCGGCTCTCGAACATGAACCGGGCCGTGAGGTCGCGCAGACTGAGCGGGTCCTCGGCGATGTAGCGGACCCGCTCGGGGTTCTCCGTGAAGAGGTGCGGGTCGCCGATCGGAATGGGGAGCCGCCGCAGGGGGTCGCCCACGAGGAGGCTCTGGACGATGCGGACCTTCATCATGAAGACGAGGTCCACCACGGGGAAGATGCCCGGGGCGGCCAGGAGGAGGCTCCGGTAGAGGTCGGGCCGGTGGGCGGCGCAGGCCAGGGCGAGTTTCCCTCCCCACGAGACGCCCAGCAGGTGGACCGCCGGGACGGCCGTCTCGGCGCGGGCGACCTCGGCGGCGGCGGCCACGTCCACGAGCCACGTCTCGGCCCGGTCCACGTGGCCGCGCTCGTGCTGGCGGTCGATGCCGCTCCCGCGCCGCTCGACCTGGTAGACCGCCACGCCGGCCTCGGCCAGGCGGCGCGAGGAGGCCGCGTACCAGCCCGAGTGGCTCTGGATGCCGTGGAGGTAGACGAGCGCGGCCCGGGGCCGGTCCGGCCGCCAGACGCGCATCGGCAGGTCGGACCCGTCGGCCGCCGCGTAGGTGCCGTCCCGCGGTTCCATAGGGCCGGACGGTAGCCGCCCCCGCGCGGCGAATCAAGCCAAAAGGCGCCGGGGCGGCGGCAGGGGCGTGACTGTTTTCCCCGGCAGCCCGAAGTCGCGGAAACGCCGTGCCTTCAGTGCCGGAGGCACGACTGTTCTGTAGCCCAGGCCGCAAGGCCTGGGGACGCCAGGCGCGCGAACCCTCTTCTTCCTTCCGTCAAGCCCCGCCAGGGGCGACTGACCGGCTCAGTCGCCCCTGGCGGGGCTCAGAAGAGCAAACAACATAAGGGTGCGCACTTCCGTCTCCACGGGCTCGCGCCCGTGGCTAGATAACAGTACGCCCCTGACGGGGCTGCCAGAAAAAACGGTGACACCCCGCGGCAGAGGGCCGAGGCCGAGGCGGCCGCTCACGGTTTCGCCGCCGCGGCCTTCAGGAGGTCGCCGCTGGTGACCGTCGGGCACCAGAGCTTCTCGATGAACTCGACCACCAGGCGCGTCCCCTCGTCGTGGGCGACGTAGGGCGGCCGGGCCGGGTTGTACATCGTGTCCGTCAGGTCGCGCACCAGGGCCACCTGGAACCCCCACCGGACCATCTGCTTGATGGCGAACGAGCGGCCGAGGACGCACATGTTCGTATGGACGCCCATGATGAGGATGTTCTTGATCCCCCGCTGGCGGTAGAGGTTATAGAGGTCGCGGCCGTTGTCGGAGACGGCGTCGCGGGCCTCGTCGATCTCGATGGCCGGGTGCTCGCGGGTCCAGGCGGTGTGCCAGGACGTCTCGCCCGTGTCGGCGCCCTGGTCGGACGCGTCGATGGGCTGCGGCGGGTCGTCGTGGGCGAGGTCCTTCGGGTCCTCGGCCTTCGGGGCGTCGAGCACCCGCTTGCGGGCGGGCGAATCCTTGTAGAAGCCCATCGTGTCCGACGGGGCGTGGACGACGAGCACGCCGCGCCCGCGCAGGACCTTGACGACCTCGTTCATCCGCGGCAGCATCTTGGCGAGCCGCTCGTTCGCCCCGCGGCACCAGTGCTTGTCCCAGACGTCGCACAGGACGAGGGCCGTCTCGGCGGCCGCGAGGTCGCGCGGCACCGTCTCGACCTGCCAGACGTTGTACCCGTCGGCGTTCTGAACGAGTTTCTGACTGCGGAAGGCCAGGCGCAGGTCCGTCTTCTTCATGGTCGTGTCCTCGGCCGATTCGGCCCCGATCGTCACCGACATCCCCAGCCCCAGGGCCAGGATCATCGCGATCCGCGTCCGCATGGCGCCACCTCCGTGCCCTGCCCCGCATGTACGTGTTTGGCGTGCCCGTGACACGGGTGCCACTGGCTGCTTGCAGCCAGTGCTATTCCGAGCGGCACTGGCGGACAAGCCGCCAGTGGCACCCGCCGATGGAGACTTGCCAAGCACGCCAAACACGTACCCCGCGTCGGCCGGACAGCGGTCCGGCCGGGCGCGGCGACGGCCACGATGGTAAGCGGCCGGCCCCGGCATATCAAGCGCCCGTCCGCGGCGCGCCCCGGAATGCCCCCGGCGCCGGCAGCGCCGGTTGCCCCCTCTTTTTGTTTGCCGCGGGGCGCGCACCGCGGTAAGAGAGCGGCAACCCGAGCAAAGGAGCCGTCGCGATGGCCAAGGCGTCGAGGACCGCCGTCGGCGTGGTCGGCTGCGGCAACATCAGCCCCGTGTACCTCAAGAACTGCCAGTCGTTCCGGGCGACCCGCGTCGCCGCCTGCGCCGATCTGGACCCGGCCCGCGCCAAGGCCCGGGCCGCCGAGTTCCAGGTCCCCCGGGCGTGCACGACCGAGGAACTGCTGGCCGACCCCGAGATCGAGATCGTCGTCAACCTGACGATCCCCAACGCCCACGCCTCGGTCGCGCTCGCGGCCCTCGCGGCCGGCAAATCGGTCCACAACGAGAAGCCCCTGGCCATCACCCGCGAGGACGGGCAGAAACTGCTCGCGACGGCCCGGGCCAAGGGCCTGCGCGTGGGCTGCGCGCCCGACACGTTCCTTGGCGCGGGCCTCCAGACCTGCCGCCAGATGCTCGACCAGGGCGCGATCGGCCAGCCCGTGGGCGCGGCCGCCCACTTCGCCTGCCACGGGCACGAGAGTTGGCATCCCGACCCGGAGTTCTATTACAAGCCGGGCGGCGGCCCGATGTTCGACATGGGCCCCTACTACCTGACGGCCCTCGTGTCCCTGCTGGGCCCCGTGCGGCGGGTGACGGGGTCGGCCCGGAAGACGTTCGCCGAGCGGACGATCACGAGCGAGCCAAAGCGCGGCCAGAAGATCCGCGTGGACGTGCCGACCCACGTGGCGGGCGTCCTGGACTTCGCGTCGGGCGCGGTGGGGACGATCCTGACGACGTTCGACGTGTGGGCGGCCGACCTGCCCCTCCTCCAGGTCTTCGGCACCGAGGGGTCGATGATCCTGCCCGACCCGAACGGCTTCGGCGGCCCGGTGCGCCTCCGCCGCGCGGGCGAGAAGGCGTGGCGCGACGTCCCCCTGACGCACCGGTACGCCGAGAACGCGCGCGGCATCGGCGTGGCCGACCTGGCGTGCGCCCTCGTGTCCGGCCGGCCGCACCGCGCCTCGGGCGACCTCGCGTACCACGTCCTCGACGTCATGCACGCCTTCCACGACGCCTCGCGCGAGGGCCGGCACGTCGACCTCCAGAGCACGTGCGAGCGCCCGGCCCCGCTGCCGGCGGACCTGAAGGAAGGGCAACTGGACCCGTAAGAGCCTATCCGAATAACCCTCTGGCTTCGGCCGGCTGCGGCGGCCGCATGCGGCGTCGGGCTCCATCGCCGGCCCGACAAGGGCCGCCTGCTTCGCCCTCCTTGCCTGCAGCCGCCTCGCACGGCCTCGGGCCGACGAGGGGTTATTCGGATAGACTCTAAGCTGCGGAGGGCACGCGTGGCCCGCACCTTTCGGACCGACGACTGGGACCGGTACCGGATGGACTATGCGCACCCCCACCGGTCGCTGGAGCCGCCGCAGGAGGAAGCCGCCGTCGTCGACGCGGCGCTGGCAGTCCTGTGCGAGGAAGGCATCCTGCCGCACGCCCGGTACGACCGCGCGAAGTTCCTCGCCCACCGCGAGGCGGTCGCCCGCGAGTTCGAGATCCCCTGGACGGCCATCACGCCGCGGATGCAGCGCCTCCTGTACGCCCTGAGCGCCATCGCGCAGCCCGCGAACCTGATCGCCGCGGGCGTCTTCTGCGGCAACACGTTCATCTCGAACGCGGGGGCGGCCGTCGGCCCGGGGGCGTGCTACACGGCGCGGCAACTCGTGGGCGTCGAGATCGTGCCCGAGGAGGCCGCGCGGGCCGAGCGGAACGTCCGCCGCATCGACCCGACGGGCGTGGCGCGGGTCGTCGCCGCCGACGCGGTGGACTTCACCGCCCGCTTCGACGGGCCGATCGACCTCTTGTACCTCGACGCCGACGGCGACGCGGAGCGCGGCAAGGGCATCTACCTGGACATCCTGGAGGCGGCCCTGGACCGGATGCCGCGCGGCGCCCTGGTCCTCGCCCACAACAGCGTCAACTGCGCCGACCGCCTGAAACACTACCTCGCCTTCGTCCGCGACCCGGCCCGCATGCGGGCGAGCGTCAACGTCGTCCTCGACGGCGAGGGGCTGGAAGTGTCAGCCCGGTAGACGCCGCCCCGCCGGCGACGGCGCTCCTATTGCCGCAGGGGGCCCGTTCTGGTAAAACGGCGGCCCAGGAGGCAAGGCCCATGCGCGGCAAAGTGCACGTGTTCGGCAACGACGTCAACACCGACGAGATCATCCCGGCCCGGTACCTGAACCGGATCGAGCCGGCCTTCCTGGCCGCGCACTGCATGGAGGACGCCGACCCCGAGTTCGTGAAGAAGGTCCGGCCGGGCGACCTGATCGTCGCGGGCCGCAACTTCGGGTGCGGATCGAGCCGCGAGCACGCCCCGATCGCGATCAAGGCGGCCGGGATCGCCTGCGTCGTGGCTGAGAGTTTCGCCCGCATCTTCTTCCGCAACGCCATCAACACGGGCCTGCCGATCGTGACGTGCCCGGAGGCGGCCGGCGACGCCCACCCCGGCGACGAGATGGAACTCGACCTGGCGGCGGGGGAAGTCCGCAACCGCACGACCGGCCGCGCCTTCACGTTCCCGCCCTTCACGCAGGAGATCCAGGAGATCATCGCCGCGGGGGGCCTGATGCCGTTCGTCAAGCGCCAGGTGGCCAAGGCTTAGCCCCCCGGGCGCCGGACGCCATGCGCCAGGACACGCAGGGCGTGCGCTTCGGCCTCGCGCGGCGCGAAGCGCTTCCCTTCCCCCCGCTGCCGCGGTACCATCCGCCGGGAACCCAGCAAGGAGGCCGATCCCCATGCGCACGGAGGTCCGCGACCGTTACTACCGCGTGTTCACGTACCAGCCGGTCGATCGCGTCCCCGACATCGAGTTCGGCTATTGGCCGCAGACCCTGCGGCGATGGCTCCGCGAGGGGATGCCGCTGGACCTCGCGAAGGACGAGCAGAACCAGATGTTCATCGGCAAGGTGGACCGGTTCTTCGGCTTCGACGAGGGCTACGGGACGGGCCTGGACCTCCGGACGGGCATGAACCCGGTCTTCGAGGAGCAGGTGCTGGAGCGCCGGGGCGACTCGGTCCTGCTGCGCGACTCCGGCGGCGTCGTGGCCGAGCGGTACCCCAACGACGTCGAGGCCAGTTCGATCCCCCGCTTCATCCGCTTCCCGGTGGAGACGCCCGGCGACTGGGCGGCGATGAAGGAACGGTTCCGCTTCGACGACCCCGTCCGCGAGATTCCCCAGGCCGAGATCGAGCGGTTCCGCCGCGAGGCCGCCGAGGGCAGGATGGCGTCGGTCTGGTGCTGCGGATTCTACGGGCAACTGCGCAACTGGATGGGCATGGAGCGCTTGAGTTTCGCCTTCTACGACTACCCCGACATGGTCCGCGACATGGTCGAGCACTGGGCCGAGTTGTGCGCCCGGCAGATCGAGCGGCTGCCCGCGGACGTGATCATCGATCACATCTCGTGGTGGGAGGACATGGCCGGCAAGAACGGGCCGCTGGTCGGGCCGAACCTGTTCCGCGAGTTTCTCCAGCCGGGCTACCGCCGGGTGATGCGGGCGGCCGGGAAGCGCGGCTGCACGATCAGCATCGTCGACTGCGACGGGAACCCGCACGACATCGTGGCCAACTGGCTCGAGGAGGGCGTGAACATCATGTTCCCGCTCGAGGTGGCGGCCGGGTGCGACCCCTATGCGTGGCGGGAGGAGTTCGGCATGGACCTGCGCCTGCGCGGCGGCATCGCCAAGGAGCCGCTCGTCCGCGGCGGCACCGCCATCGACCGCGAACTGGAGCGGATCCGGCCCCTCCTGGACGAGGGCGGCTACATCCCCCACCTCGACCACCTGGTGCCCCCCGACATCCCCTACGCCCACTACTGCGAGTACCTGGAGAAGAAGCGGAGGCTGATCGGCAGATAGGGCCCGGGGGGGCCGCGCGGGGGCGGATTTGTGTTGCACAACCGGGCCCGCGGGCCGTAAGATTCGGTCAGGAATGGATGGGTGAAGGGAGCCTGAGATGTCGAGATTCGCGCGGGTTGCGCTGCCGGTGCTCGGCTTGGCCCTGGTCGCCGCCTCCACGGTCGGCTGCGGGAGCGGCCCGGAGACCTCCGGCCTCCCCGACCAGGTCTACCAGGACAGCAAGGGTGAACTCCACCTGAAGCCGCAACTGTTCCAGGACATCGCGCCGCTGGAGCCCAAGCCGCCGGAGGAGGCCGCACCGGCGCCCGAGGCGGCCGGCACGACGACGCCCCCGGCCGGCACGGCACCCGCTGGGGGCACCGCTCCGGCGGGCGGCACGGCACCCGCGCCGGCGACCCCGGCGCCAGCGACCCCGGCCCCCGCGCCAGCGACCCCGGCCCCCGCGCCGGCGACCCCGGCCCCGGAGGCCGGCGCGGCGAAATAAGACAGGACGGCTGGTTGGGCGCCGTAGGCGTCCGGCGGCCGAGACAGGACACGACCGCGGGCGCCGCTCGGCTGCCCATCCCAACGCATCCAGACCGGGGGCCGTCCCAACACGAGCTTGCAAGAATACGATGAGGGGTTGGAAACGGAGAGGTCGCCATGAAGATGGCTGAGGTCCACACCAAGGCCAAGGCGATGGGCATCGCATCCGTCGGCAAGAGCAAGGAAGCCGTCATCCGCGCGATCCAGGCGGCCGAAGGCAATCGGGACTGCTTCAACCGCGGCGAGCGCGAGGCGTGCGGCCAGCAGGCGTGCGCCTGGCGCAAGGACTGCAAGTAGGCGCCCGATTCCTGTGCGGCGCTGGCACCGATGGCCGCGGGGGAGAGCGGCCTTCCCGTTCCGCAAGGAGGCCCCCTCCGCACCGGCGCCAGGGCCGACGGGCGCGGCATTTGCGCTCCAACTCGCCGTCCTCTCGTACGTTATACTGCGCAGGGCTCCGCCCATTCCCGGCGCCGGGGGGCCGCAGGAAGCGGCTCCCGGCGCGGCAGGACGGGCCCCGAGAGGAGCGCGAGCGTGCCGCAGGCCCCCGGCGATGCCATCCCCGTCCACAGCGTCCAGGAAGAGTACTTCTACATGATGGTCCATGCGTGCCCGTGCGGCGGCGCGTGGGCAGGGCGCTCGCAGCAGGTCGAGAACGCGGGGGCGAGCCCCCGCCACGAGGTGACGGCCCGCTGCGCCCGCTGCGGCGCCGAACAGACGCTGCGGTTCGACCTGGCGGCCGCCGGGCCGGGCGCGGCGCCGCCCGCCATCCGCGAGATCAACCCGACCGACGAGCCGTCGCGCGCACTGGACCTGGCGGAGTGGATGCAACTCGGGCGGTTCTACCTCGAGCGGATCGGGCGCCTGCGGGACCCGCTCGAGCGGGCCCAATCGCTCCTCGACGCCCGCCAGTGCCTGGAGGAGGCCCTGAAGTTCTACGGTCCCGGCGACGACGCCCCCCCGCCGCACGCCCTCTGGTCCGACGCCAGCCGCGCCAAGGCCGCCGGGCAACCGGCTCTCTACTCCCGGGCGGCCCTCGCGGCCATGCTCGACCGGATGCCGCCGATGAAGGAACTGCGGAAGGTCGACGCGCCCGAGCAGAAGGCGTTCGAGAAGGCCGTCCGGCGGGAGGCCGAGAAGCGCGTCGGAACGTGGTGGCAGTTCTGGAAGCGCTGGCGGGGCGGCTGAGCGCGGCCGCGCCTATCCCGCGTCCGGCGGCCGGTCGTCGAAGACCGCGCGCGTCGGGTCGCGCCCCGCCGACTTCAGGTGCTCCGCGAGGAGGTGGACGTAACTGCGACTGACGGTCGGCCCGTCGTCCAGCCCGAGGTCGGCCAGCCGCGCCCAGACGGCCTCCTCGGACGGGCCCTCGACCTCGGCGAACCAGCCCAGGTGCGGCACCTCGTCCAGCGTCACCTCGCACGCGCCCGCCCGCCAGGCCGTCCGCCGCTTCTCGTAGCGGAAGGACTCGCACAGGCCGATCTCGCGGAAGAGGGCGACGAGCGGCTCGGCCGATCCGACCGTCGTCTCGTACTCGGGCCGCCGCTTCAGCGGGCCGGGCACGCGCGGGCCCTTGTACGTCAGGCGCGTGCGGAGGACCCGCCCCGTGTCGGGGCACCGCTCCTCGCGGATCCGCACGGCACAGCCCCGCCGGCGCAGGCTGCCGTCCGAGTCGTCGAACAGGAGGTTGACCTCGAAGACGGTGCCTTCCGACGGCCAGCCCCGCGCGGCCACCTGCCGGCGGAACGCCTCGGGGTCGCCGATGCGGACCTTGGCCTCGATCTCTTCGCCCATGCGGGCCTCCCCGGCGGGGCGCCGCCGGCGTCGGTCACTCGGTCCGCGTCTCGCGGTCGCGCTCGACGACGATATGCTTCCGCCAATGCGCGTCGTCCCGGTCGGGGAAGTCCGAGCGGTAGTGGACGCCGCGCGTCTCCGTCCGCACGGCCGCCGACCGCGTCATCAGCCGCCCGGCGGTCAGCATGTTCTGGAGTTCCCAGCCGAAGGGGTCCTCGAAGACCTTGTCGAGGACGTAACTCTGCCAGAACTCGATGAGCCCGTCGGCCTCCTCGAGGTCCTCGCGGCTGCGGACGATGCCGACCTTGCGCCACATGACGGCCCGGAGGCTGTTCCACACGTCGCCGACGTTCAACTCGCCGCGCGTGCTCTCGTGAACCTCGTGGCGGATCCGATCGGGCTCGGGCCGGACCGGGTCGCGCGCCAGGTCCGCCAGGATCTCGCGCCCCGCAATCCTGCCGTAGACCAGCCCCTCCAGCAGGCTGTTGGATCCGAGCCGGTTGGCCCCGTGGAGGCGGGTCGAGGACACCTCGCCGCACGCGTAGAGGCCCCCGAGGCTGGTGCGGCCGAAGGCGTCGACGCGGACTCCGCCGATCATGTAGTGGGCGCTCGGGCGGACGGGAATCCGGTCGCGCGCAATGTCGATGTCGAACTGGTCGCACGTCTTGGCGATGCCGGGGAACCGCTTGCGGACGTCCGCCTCCAGATGCGTAAGGTCGAGGTACACGTTCGTGGCGCCGGTCTTGAGCATGTGCTCGACGATGGCGCGGCTGACGACGTCGCGCGGGGCGAGGTCGCCCATCGGATGGTAGTCGGCCATGAAGGGCCGGCCCGTCTTGTCGACCAGGCGGCCGCCCTCGCCGCGGACGGTCTCGCTGATGAGGTGGCGGCTGGCGCCGGCGATGTAGAGGGTCGTCGGGTGGAACTGGACGAACTCCAGGTCCGCCAGGGCCGCCCCGGCGCGGTAGGCCATCGCCAGGCCGTCGCCGGTGGCCACGTCGGGGTTGGTCGTCTCGCGGTAGATGCGGCCGAGGCCGCCGGTCGCCAGGAGCGTCCGCCGGGCCCGGACGGCATACATGCCCTGCCGGGGGTGCCAGGCGAGGACGCCGACGACGCGGCCGTCGGCGCTCAGGAGGTCGATCGCGAAGGTCTCTTCGCGGAAGTCGACCGACTCGCACGCGGCCGCGCGATCCAAGAGGGCCGTCGTGATCTCCTTGCCCGTCTCGTCGCCGCGGGCGTGGAGGATGCGCGCCGCCGAGTGACCCCCCTCGCGGGAGACGCTGAAACCGTCCTGCGAGCGGTCGAACACGGCGCCCCACTCCAGGAGTTCGCGGACCACCTCCGGCGCCGCCGTCACCACCTGCCGCACGACGGCCTCGTCCGACAGGCCGCACCCCGTCTTCAGGGTGTCGTCGATGTGGCTCTCGACGGAGTCGGCCGGCAGGACGACGGCCGCGATCCCGCCCTGGGCGACGTAACTGTTGGAGTCGGTCAGGCGGCCCTTGGTCAGCAGGGCGACCTGGGCCGACGGGGCCATCTCGATGGCCGCCCGAAGCGCCGCCACGCCGCTCCCGATGACCGCCACGTCCGTGAAGACCTGCGGCAGCCGGGCCGTGTCGAACGCCGCCAGATACCGCCGAACGGCCACGCTCCGCTTCATCGGTACCTCCCGGGAAAGCGGGAATGATAC
>CAYGZE010000024.1:21464-24728 GCA_964354185.1 uncultured Anaerolineales bacterium
ACCTTCGGGCCGCGCTCCGGTTCCGCCACCACCGGGTTCGCCAGGACGCCGATGCCCTCGACCTCGACCTCCACCGTGTCGCCGACCTGCATGGGGCCGATGCCCGACGGGGTGCCCGTGGCGATGACGTCCCCTGCCTCCAGGGTCATGACGTGGCTGACCCAGGAGACCACGAACCGGGGGTCGAAGATGAGTTGCGCGGTCGTGCTCTCCTGCTTCACCTCGCCGTTGAGGCGGCTGCGGAGGGCCAGCCCACCGACGTCGCCCGGCGCCGTCTCGATCCACGGGCCGCAGACGCCGAACGTGTCGAAGCCCTTGGCCCGGGTCCACTGGCCGTCCTTCGCCTGAAGGTCGCGGGCCGTCACGTCGTTGAAGCACGTGTAGCCGAGGATGACCTCGTCGGCCTCGTCGGGGGCGATGCGCCGGCACCGCCGCTTGACGACCAGGGCAAGTTCGGCCTCGTAGTCCAGGCGGCCGACCGACTTCGGGTACACGATCGGCTGACCCGGCCCGCACAGGGCCGTCGTCGGCTTCATGAAGAGGACGGGCTCGTCGGGGATCGGCACGCCCATCTCGGCGGCGTGGTCGCGGTAGTTCAGGCCCAGGCACAGCATCTTCGACGGCCGCGACGGCGCGAGCAACGTCACGTCGGCCAGGGCGTAGGTCGTCTTCATCGGCACGATGCCCTCGAAGTACGGGCGCAGCAGTTGCCGCACGCGGTCGCCTTCCACCACGCCGTATCGCAACTCGTCGCCGACCAGGAAACGCACCAGCCTCATCGCCGCTCCTTCACGAGGACGTTGCGGCACCGGCCGCGGAGCCTAGGGCTGCTTGGCGCCCGGCGCCGGCCCGGTCAGGACCCACCGCGTCTGGCACGGCAGCGCGTCGGCGTCGGAGGTCGGCAGGAAACTCGCGGGGTTGGCCAGGTAGTCGGGCGTTCCGGCCACCTGGGCCCAGTCGAGCGGCCTCGGGCCGCCGCCCCCGATGCGGAAAGCGAACCGCAGCGCCTGCCCGCGCTCGCCCTTCAGCGGCGCGAGCGCCGCCAGCGGGATCGCCGCCTCGTAGATCGTCGTGCCGCTCGAAGAGTCGAACACGATCGACGCCTCGGCCCCCTCGACGGGCCCGAACCACGGGTCCAGGTTCTCCTCGCGATGGGTCCGCAGGACCACCTGCGTGCCGCGCAGGCGCACGACCTGGGCCCCCGCCTCGCCCAGGGTGATGGCCATCAGGTGGTCCGTGTCGCGGAACGCCCCCGCGGGGAGTCCCCGCGAGCGGTGCCCGAAGTCGTCGTCCGCGCGCGGCCGCAGGCCGAAGCCCAACTGGATCGCGTCGCCGCCGTACCCGTTGGCGGCGCTCAGGAACGAGCCGCGGTCGCGGGCCACCTGGGCGGCGAAGTAGAAGAACCGGTCGTCGTAGGCGACCCGGACCTCGGCGGCGGCCTGGCCCGGCCCGCCCTCGAGCCGCACCGGCCCGATGCCCTCCCAGTCCGACAGGCCGAAGCCGACCCGGACCGTCCGCCGCGGAATCCACGCGGGCTGCATCTGCTGCGCGCGGCGCGACCAGGCGCCGTCCGCCTCGAGGACCGCCTCGATCCGGTACGGCGGCGGGGCGGCGTCCTTCGCCAGGTCGCAGTCGAAGACCGCCTCCCGCACTTCGCCCGGGTCGATGCCGAACCGCTGCTTCGCCTGGCGCGAGGTCCATCCCGCCGGCAGCAGGAGCGCGGCCGTGGCGTCGACGCGGTACGGCCGCTGGCTCTGGACCCACAGCCGCACCTTGACCCGGTCGGGCCGGTCCCCGGGCTCCAGGCCGCGGACCCACAAGGCGGCCGGCGCGGTCCCGACGATCTGGACGCGGCGGAGGCGGTCGCGCACCTCGTTCGCCTTCAGGATGGTCGTCACGAGGAAGACGGGCGCTTCGCCCAGGGGCACGATGAGCCGGCGCCCCTTCCAGAGGCCGGCCGGCCGGCCGACCACGTCGAACGCCTCCAGCCCGAATCCGTTCTCCAGGACGAGGGCCCCGCGATCGGGCGCGGCCGGGTCGTCGCCCGCCCATGACCAGAGGACGACCACGCGGCGGCGGGCGCTCGAGAACAGGTGGGCCTCGACCAGCGGCGCGTCCGGCCACAGGTCGGCGTCGTACTTGGCGCCGCCCAGGAGGTCGACCATCCGCGCATAGGCCGCCGCCGCCGGCAGCGGCGCGGGCACCCCGCGCCCGTAGATGACGTAGACCCGCTCGGCGCCGGCCGCCAGGGCGAGAACGTGGCGCGCGAGGAGCCGCCACGCCTGGCGCTGGGGCGACGCGGCATCGGGCGCCTCCCCCGTCGCACCGACCACGGCGCGCCGCAGGCCGAACCGCCGCGCGACCTGGATCCCGAAGTCGAGCGACCGCCGGTAGGCGCCGCTCCGCAGGGTCGGGCCCGCCCCCCCGGCCTCGACGACCAGACTCACGCCGTCCGCGTCCTTCAGGCCCGTGCTCTCCGAGAGGACGTCGCCCATGAACTCGGGCGTGGCCGACACCCAGAGCCCCGCCGGCCCCCGCGCGGCGCGGACCTCGCCGATGAGGCCGGCGACCATCTGCCGGTACGCCTCCGCCCCCGCGGGCCACCCGCCGGGCTCCAGGAACCGCGTGCCGCCGATCTGCCAGTCGGGAATCGCCTTGCCGTAGTGCTCGACGCAGGCGGCGGCCAGGAGCGCGGGCAGGCGGACGCCCGCCGCGTCGGCCTCGCCCGCCCCGGCGGCCGGCCCCTGGGACCCGAGGACCCGCGCCGCGAGGCGGCCCGGGTCGAGGATGCCCGTCACGGCCAGGTCGGCGGCGCGGATGTCGGCGAGCGCCTTCTCGCCGGCGGCCCAGTCGAACTCGGGCCGCCAGTCGGCCGGCGGGGGCCCGCCCGGCGGGAGGTTGACGACGCTGCGCCCGTCGGCCCAGGTCACGGCGACGCGGGCCGCCCCGAGCCGCCGGCAGGCCTCGGCGAACCCCTCGGGCGGCGCCTCGGCCAGCGCCACGCCGAAGGGGCTCTCGGGCCCCTCGCCCCCCTCGACCGCGTCGACCACGGCGATGCCGCACGCGCCCTCGGCCCGGCGGTCCTCCGCAGTTGCGGATACATACACATGATAATACCCGATGGAAAAGAGGTCGCGCAGGACAAGGTCCGCGGCGGCCAGGCCCACGGCGTCCGTCTGGACGGCCTCGAGCGTCCCCTCGGCCACCTTGCGGCCGTAGAAGTCGTCGACGCGGTAGGCGAACCGCGCCGCCGCCGGGGCGCCG
>CAYGZE010000025.1:0-2953 GCA_964354185.1 uncultured Anaerolineales bacterium
CCCAACCCGGAACTCCAACGGCTGAAGGAGCAACGCGATCAGGCCAAGGAGCAACTCGACTCGGCCAGGACCCTGAGCCACATGACCGAGAAGCACCCGATGGTGGTTACGCTGCGGGCCAAGGTTGCCGACCTCGAGGCCCGCATCAAGGAGACGCCGGAGGAAGCGGTCCTGCAAACGGTCTACGGCCAGGGGCCGGGCACGTCGTCGGTGGACGATCTCGACGTGCAGATGGTGGCGGCCAAGTCTTCCGTGGAGGTGACGACGGGCGAACTGGCGCGGCTCCAGCAGCAGCAGAGCCTGTACCAGAAGCTGCTGGCCAACTTCGGCCCCGTCCGGCAGAAGTACCTGGAACTGACGGCTGACTTGATGGACCAGGAGGCCAAGAGGAAGGAGTGGGAGACGCGGTTGTCGGTGGCCGAGAGGGCCCTGGCGGCCCAGGTGGCCGACAACCAGACCCGGCTCGAGCAGGTCCAAGCCGCCCTGCCACAGTACAAGCCGTCGGACCCGAAACTGGCCTACGTCCTGGTCGGGTCGCTGGTGATCGGTCTGACCATCGCTGGCGCGCTGGTGTTCCTCTCTAACGCGTGGGACCGGGCGGTCCGGACGACCGAAGACGCCGTCGAGGGGTTCGGGCTCCCGGTCTTCGGGGTCATCGACGTGATCGTGACGCGGCAGGAGCGCTTCAAACGGGGACTGCTGCGATGGACGATCGGGCCGGTCCTGTCGGTTGTCATCCTGATCGCCCTGGGGCTCGGGAGCCTGAGCGTCGTCCTGTGGCTCGAGTACCCCGAGGAGCTCGGGAAGTGGAAGGCCGCCCCGCTGGCGTACCTCCGCGTCAAGGCCGCCGACAAGGCCGCTGAGACGTGGAATTGGCTCGAAGGCAGGGCGATGTAGGGCCTCGCGCATGTACCTGAACTTCTACGGATTCCGGGAACCGCCGTTCGCCATCACGTGCGACGAGAGGTTCTTCTTCGAGAGTTCGATCCACGCCGAGGCGCTGGCGAACATGATGTACACGGTCCAGCAGCGCAAGGGCATGGTTCTGGTGACCGGAGAGGTCGGCGCGGGCAAGACGTTCGTCGGGAACATGCTCGGGGCGCGACTGGGGGCGGGGTGCCTGACGATCATGATGAAGAATCCGCCCCAGTCCGGCAAGCAGTTGTTCCGCGCCCTGGCGGCGCGGGTCGGCATGTCCGTCCGGGCCACCGCCGACAAACTGGCCCTCCAGGAGGAACTGGAACACCACCTGGTGCGGCTGCACAGCCGGGGCCGGCTCGTGGCGCTGATCCTGGACGAGGCGCAGGACCTGACACCGGCGTCGCTGGAGGAGATACGCCTCCTCTGGAACTGGGAGCAGAACGGCGAGCGGTCGGTCCAGATCGTCCTCATAGGCCAGCCTGAACTCCGCGACCGGCTCCTGGAACCGCGGTGGGAGCCGCTGCGGCAGCGGATCGTGTTGAGTTACCACCTCCGCCACCTGCCCGGCTCAGACGTGGCGCCGTACATCGCCCACCGCCTCAAGGTCGCCTCGGGTGACGGGGCGTGCCGGGCCGAGTTCGCGCCGGAGGCGGTCGAGGACATCCACGCGGCCACAGACGGGATACCGCGGCTGATCAACATCCTCTGCGACAACGCCCTCCTGGTGGGCTACGCCAAGGGGACGACCCGCATCGATCAGGCGGTGGTGTCCGAGGTCCTGCGCGACATGACGTGCTGGGGGCTGCGGACGGCGGACGTCCCGCCGCACGCGGGGGCTGCGCCGAGGGCAGGATAGGAGCGTCACGTGGCAAACGTGTGGAAAGCCTTGCAGAAGTCCCAGGCCGAGCAGGCGGCCACGCCGGGGGCGGAGCCGGCGGCCGCGCCGCCGTCCGAAACGACGGCGGCGGCCGCGGCGCTCGCGAAGGCCGCGACGACCGCCTCGCCCGCGCGGCCGGCCCGGTCGACCGTGGGGTCGAACGGCTACTCCCCGTCGCTGGTGGCCCTCCGCGAGCGGGGCGGGGACATCACGGAGGAGTACCGGGCCCTGCGGACGAACCTCCTGGCCCACCGGAGGGAGGGACGGTTCGGCCTCATGGTGACCTCGGCCAACCCGGGCGAAGGGAAGACCGTGACGTGCCTGAACCTCGGGTTCGTCCTGGCCGAACAGCCCGAGTACCGCGTGGCCGTCGTGGACTGCGACCTGAGGAAGTGCCGCGTGGCTTCGCTCCTGCACCTGGAGAACTCGCCCGGCCTGGCCGATGTGCTTCGCCGGTCGGCGACCGTAAGCGACGTGACCCAGTCGACGGCGTGCCCGAACCTCGTCGTCGTGCCGGCCGGTCGGGCCCGGCAGGACGAGGTGGGCGAACTCCTCGGCCGCGCGGAACTCGACGAGGTGGTCCAGGAGTTGCGCGAGCGGTACGAGTACGTCCTGTTCGACACGCCGCCCGTCAACGGCCCGTCGGACGCGGGAGCCCTCGGCCGCGTTGTCAGCGAGGCGATCCTGGTCGTCCGCATGAACAAGACGCATCGCGAGTCCGTCGAGCAGGCGATCCGGTTGCTGCACGCGGCCAACGTCAAGCCCGTCGGCATGGTTTTGACGCATCACAAGTACCCCATCCCGGGTTACCTCTACCGCTACTCATGATAGGCCCTGTCGGTGCCGACCGGAGCCGTTCCGGCAACAGGGGCTTTGCTTCCGTGAAGCGTGACAGCCAAGGCGTGGAACAGGCGCGGCGGAACGCGGGGCCCGCGCCCTGGCGCAGGCGACCACGCCTGCGACGCCTCCCCCCGTAGAGGATCTCCAGGGGCCCGTGGGCCCGAGCCGCTCGGACGCGCGCCGCCCTGGCGACGGATGCGCCTCATGAAACGCGTGCTGTTCATCGCTCACCGCGTTCCGTATCCCCCCGATAAGGGGGAGCGCGTGCGGGCGTTTCACGAGATCCAGGCGCTGGCGGCGCGCTGGCGCGTCACG
>CAYGZE010000025.1:3053-24684 GCA_964354185.1 uncultured Anaerolineales bacterium
GCGCGTGCGGGCGTTTCACGAGATCCAGGCGCTGGCGGCGCGCTGGCGCGTCACGGTGGCGGCCCTGGCGCATCGGCCGGAGGACTTCCAGGCCGCCGAGGCCCTTGCCCGCTGGTGCGAGCGCGTCCTTGTGGCCCGGGCGGGTGGAGCACCGGGCCTCACCCGCGGGGCGTTGGCCCTCCTGCGCGGGCGGAGCGTCACGGAAGGCTACTTCGCGAGCCGTGCCCTGCAGCGGGCGATCCGCGACGAGGCCGCACGCGAGCCCTTCGACCTCGTCGTCGCCTACTCGTCCGGCACGCTGCCGCACGCCCTGGCCGTTCCGGCGCCCGCCCGCGTGATGGACCTCGTCGATGTCGACAGCATCAAGTGGGCAAGTTATGCCGATGCGACGGGCTGGCCCCGGCGATGGTTCTACCGCCTCGAGTCGCGCCGCGTCGCGCGGCTCGAGCGCCGGGCCGTGGAGGCGTGCCAGGCCGTGTTCCTCGTCAGCCCCGAGGAGGCCCGGGCCCTTGGCGCCGCGGGCGACGGCATCGGCGCCATGGGCAACGGCGTCGACACGGCCTACTTCACGCCCGCCGCGCGCAGCGCCGCCACGCCCTCACTCGTCTTCACTGGCACGATGGACTACCGGCCGAACGTGGACGGTGTGCGGTGGTTTGTGCGCGAGGTCTGGCCTGGCCTCAAGCGCGAGGTGCCGGACCTCGTGTTCACGATTGTCGGGCGTGATCCGACGCGGGACGTCCTGCGCCTGGCCGAGGCGCCCGGTGTGCGCGTGACGGGCGCCGTGCCGGACGTGCGGCCGTACCTCAGGGAGGCGACGGCCGCCGTCGTCCCGCTCCTCATCGCCCGGGGGATCCAGAACAAGGTCCTGGAGGCGATGGCGATGGGCCGGGCCGTCGTCGCCTCGCCGGGGGCCGTCGAGGGCCTCGAGGTTGAGCGGGGCACGAACCTGCTGGAGGCCGAGACACCAGAGGAGTGGCACCGGTGTATCGTGGACCTCCTGGCGGACGCCGGCCTTTGCGCCCGCCTGGAGCAGGCGGCCCGTGCGTGCGTCCTTGCGCGGTACGGCTGGGACGCGCGGATGCAGCCGCTCGTGTCCGTCTGCGAGCGGCTGCTCGGCGAGCGGCCTTCGGGCGACGCCGCGGCGCCTTGCCCGGAGGAGGGACGGACCGCGTGAGACGCCGGTCGGCCGGTGCGTGGTGGGCGGTGACGGCGGCATACGGCCTGGCGCTCGCGACCGCGAGCGTTTTGCCGTCGGGCGAGGACGCGCCGGGCGGGTGGGACAAGGCGATCTCGCCGTCGCTCCAGAACGCCCTGCACGTGCCCGCCTATGCGGGGCTGGCGTGGCTGGCCTGCGCGGCCTGGTCGCGTTCGGGCGGCATGCACCTGCGGCAGGTGCTGGCGGTCTTCGTTGCGGCCGTTGTGTTCGGCGTGGCGCTGGAGTTCGCTCAGGCGGGGATCCCGGGCCGGACAGCCTCGGCTTGGGATGCGGTCCTGAACGTGGCGGGTGCGGCCGTCGGCCTGGCCGCGTGGCGATGGTTGGGGCCGGCGCCTCGGAACGGCGGACCAGCGGGCAGAGTGGCGCGCGGCGAGGCCGCACGGGAACTGGACGGAACATGATCGAAGGCCGCACCATCCTGTGTTTCGCCAGCGGCTACGAGGCGCCGCCCACGAGCAAGCATCACGTGATGCACCTGCTGGCGGAGCGGAACGTCGTGATCTGGGTCAACTACCATGCGTCGCGGGTGCCGACGGCGAGCGCGTCGGACCTGGGGCGCATCGTCCGCAAGGCGGGGCAGATTCTCCGGGGCGTCAGGAACCCGCGGAAGAACCTCTATGTCCTGACGCCGCCGGTCCTGCCCCTGCCGGGGCACGCATGGGCCCGCCGGCTCAACCAGAGGCTGCTCGTCGGGCGGGTCCGGTCGGCCCTGGTGAGGTTCGGACGCGGCCCCGTGCAGGTCTGGTCCTTCACGCCCGACGTCAGTTACCTCCTGGGCCGGTTCGGCGAGGAGAAGGTTCTGTACTACTGCGTCGACGATCACGCCGCCTTCTCGGGGTACGACCGCGAGCAGGTCCTCCGCGACGAGGCGGACCTGTGCCGCCGGGCCGACCTGGTGGTCACCACGTCGCAGGCGCTCCAGGAAGCCAAGTCGCCCCTGAACCCGAACACGATCTTGGTGACTCACGGCGTCGATTACGGGCATTTCTCGAAGGCGCTGCGCGACGACCTGCCGCTGCCGGACGACATCAGGGACATCCCGCATCCGATCCTCGGGTTCTTTGGCCTGATTCGCGACTGGGTGGACCTGGACCTTGTCGCGGAGGTGGCGCGGCGGCGGCCGGACTGGCACGTGGTCCTCCTGGGCGATGCGACGGTGGACCTCGCGCCGTACCGGGGCATCCCAAACATGCACTTCCTGGGCCGCCGACCGTACGAGCAACTGCCGGCCTACTGCAAGGCGTTCGATGTGGGCCTCGTCCCGTTCAAGATCAATGAACTGACGCGGTCCGTCAACCCGATAAAACTGCGGGAATACCTGGCGGCGGGCCTGCCGGTCGTGTCGACGCCGCTGCCCGAGGTAATGGGCTCGAAGCAGGGGGTCGAAATCACCGATACACCTGAAGCGATCGTGTCGGCCGTCGAGTCGTGCCTAGCGACAGGCCGGGAGACGCTGCAGGCCCGCGCGCGGGCGATGGCCTGCGAGGACTGGCCGCACAAGGTCGAACAGATCTGCACGAGACTCCAGGCGCCCGCCGGCCCGAAGCCGGCAGACGCCGCAAAGGCGGAACGATGAGTGAGGCCCGGACCCATGCGCGGAACCTGCTCGCCAACTGGGTTGGCTACGGCGCCAACATGGTGGTGCTGTTCCTCCTGTCGCCGTACGTGGTCCACACCCTGGGGGAAGTGCGGTACGGCATCTGGTCGCTGTTGATGGTGCTGACGGGCTACATGGGGATGTTCGACATCGGGGTCCGTGCGAGCAGCGGCCGATACATCATCCTGTACCTCGGGCGCGAGGACCACCAGCGGCTGGGGGAGACGATCCGGACGAGTTTCTGGCTGTTCTCGATCCTCGGGGCGCTGTTCCTGGCGGCGGGCCTGACGATCGGCTTTGGTTTCCCGCACTTCTTCCCCTCGACGCCGAAGGAATACCACGGCCTCATAGCGTTCCTGCTTCCGGCCATGGCGGTGAACGTCTGGTTCTCGGTCATCGGCGCGCTGTTTTCGAGCGTGCTGACGGCCCACGACCGTTTCGACCTGGCGCGGAGCGTGGACCTCGGGGTGCTCGCGATCCGGACGGTGGGAACGATTGGCGTGCTCATGGCGGGATACGGCCTGGTGGGCCTGACCGGGGTGACGCTTGCCTGCGGCTTGGCGGCCTTGGGCGCGAACTACGTCTTGGCGCGCCGGGTCTACCCGCGGCTTCGCGTCAGACCGCTCACGCTGGTCCGGTCCAGGCTGAAGGAACTGTTCATCTACGGCCTCTGGGCCGCCCTCGCGACGAACGCCTACCGGATCATCGGGCAGACCGACCTGGTGATCGCCGGCGCCCTGATCGGCGTGTCGTCCGTCACGGTGTATTCCGTCGGCGCGATGCTGATCTACTACTCGGACACGTTCCTGGGGAAGATTTCGGTCACGTTCTTCCCGCCGCTGCAACGGGCGGCGGCCCGGGAGGACGAGGCGTCGGTGCGGTGGTACTACGTGAGGCAGTTGCGGCTGGCGTTGGCGTGCGGGATACCGATGTACGTGGGATTCGCCGTTTTCGGGCGCGCATTCATCCACCTGTGGATGGAGGACCCGGCGGAGTTCCCGGCGGCGTCGGTGGCCCAGGCGGCGGTGGTCATGGGCGTGCTGAGCGCGGCGAAGTTCGTGTATCTGCCGGCGATGGGCGCGGAGGGCGTGCTGGCGGCGAAGGACCGGGTGCGCTTTGTGTCGCTCACCAGCATCGTCGAGGCGCTAACGAACCTGGGACTCTCGATCTTCTTCGTGGCCGTTCTGGACTGGGGGCTGATGGGCGTGGCTGCCGGGACCCTGGCGGCGCGGCTGCTCGTACGGGCGTGGGTGATGCCGTGGCAGGTCTTGCGGGAGGTGCGCCTGACGTTCCTCTCGTTCCTGAAGGTGATCCTCGCGGGGATGGCGGTCGCCGGCGGGTTCCTCGCGAGCAGCCTGGTGATCCGGTGGGCCATCAGCGGGGCGTCGTGGCCCCTGTTCGCGGTCCAAGTGGGGCTGGCCCTCGTCGTCTACGCGCCGATGGCCTTCTTCCTCCTGGTGCCGGAGCCGGACCGCAAGCGGATCCTGCACACGTTCCACCTTGGGCCGGCCGTCTCGGACTGACGGCCTGGGGAAGAGGGCGCCGGACGGCGCCCGAATCGAGGGGCTGAAGATGAAAGTGGCTGCGTGCTTCGCCCAGAGCGGTGTCGATTGCGTGGACGTCGTCCGGCGCATGGCACAGGCACAGCGGCTCCACGATTCGCAAGGCTGCCGGCTGTTCGCGGTGGAAGGCGGCGCCTTCGGCTGCGTCCTTGCGTCTGAGCAGCGCCTGTCCACGCCGCTGCTTCGGGAGGGCCCTCGCGGCAATCTGTTGATGGTGACCGGCCTGCCGATCCATCTGGAGGGATCGCTCGAAGCCCGGCTCGAGGGCGCGGTCGCGGGCGACTTCCGGGAGGCCGCACGGGCGTTGGCCGATCTCGACGGCGCCTTTGCGGCGCTCTTCTGGGACGCCCGCAACGGCAGACTGGTCGTCGTCACCGACGCCCTCGGCTTGCAGCCGCTGCACCTGTGGCGCGGCGGGGGGGTGCTCCTCCTGGCCACCGAAGTCAAGGCCTTTCCGGCGAGCGGCCTCGTCGGCGTCGAGATGGATCCGGCTGGCTGGGGCGGGTTCATCTCGCTCGGCTTTGCCGTCGGCGGCCGCACGCAACTGGCGGGCGTGACGCGCGTCGAGCCGGCGAGCCGTCTCACCTACGATGGCGCCGCGGGGACGCTCGATTCGCAGGTCCACTGGACCTGGCCTGCGCCTCGCCCCGATGTGCGATTCGAGGACGTCGACACGGGCCATCTGTTGAGCCTGCTGCGAAGGGAGGTCGCCGGCTACGCCGCCCATTGCTCGACGGCGCCGCTGCTGCTGAGCGGCGGGTTCGACTCGCGGCTGATCCTGGTCCTGCTGAACGAAGGGGGATTCCGGACTCAGGCGCTCATCCTCGATCACCGCGACGAACTCCTCAATGCGGACGGCCAGTACGCCCGGCGGATCGCGAAACGGCTGAACGGGGGCCATTACGAGGTCGTGCGACCGTCCGATCGGTTCTACGACTCTCCCGCGTTCCTCCGATACCTTGTGATGAACGAGGTGGCGGTCCCGAGCGTGGACCTGTTCATCGCGCAGGCGTCCGAGTGCATCCGACCGGAGATGCAGGGCATCTGGGACGGGTTGGGGCCCGGGTTCGTTTTCGCCCCGCCCTACCCTCATCCGGGCGGTTTCGCCGCCTACCTCGAGGATCGGTGCAGACGGTTCGAATCGCCCGAATGGCAGAGCGCGCTGGCGGTCTTCTCTGGGCCGACCACGGAGGGCTTGTATGAAGCCTTCCGCGAGGTGCTGGATCGGGAGATGGCCAAGTACGCCGACGACGAGTTCGGCGTGGCCCAGTTCCAGGTGATGAACCAGATGCGCCGGCGGATTTCGCTCCCGCCGCTTCACGTTCACGCCAATCTCGTGCTGGCCTTGACGCCCGGCCTGAGCCGGGCCTTGTGGGACTTGGCCGCGAGCCTGCCGCACCCCCTTGTGTGCCGGGGCAGGCTGTACCTCCATCTGTTCGCGACGCATTTCCCGGAAGCCATGCGCGTGCCGATCTGCTCGGGCGGGACGGTGATGAGTCCGCGAAGGTTCACGCCGGGCCTTTGGGCGCGGCGTCATGCCGCATCGGCTCGCCGCCGCTTGGGCTACTATGGAAGGCGCCTGTTGCGCCTGCCGGTCGTCGGCGCGCTGTGTCGCACGTGGGGCGCCGGTCCGGGCAAGGCCGGCGCGCCCGGGGGGCTGGTTGACCGCGTCATCGACGCTGCCGACCCCGGCTACGCCGACCTCAGCGCCGATGCGGTCCGGGCTCTGAAACGCCGAGAGCCTCCGTATGACTGGATGACGACGCTGTCGCGGCACCTGCTGTTCCACTGGCAGGTGTGGCGTTGGGTCATGGAGGGTCGGCTGACGGCGGGAAACGCCGCCGAGTTCGTGGCAGACGTCGCGGCCGTGGGGCCCAAGGGCGGCTGAGCATGGATATGGACTTCCATCATGTCCCAGGCTGGGCGAAGCTGGCGTGGGTGGCGGCCCTTCCGCCCGGCGCTGGCGCGGTCACGGTCCACCACGGCCCGTGTGTGGAGACGCGGGACGGGTGGTGTGCGGAGGCCGTGTGGGCAGGCGACTTCGCGGGCGGCGACTTCGACCGGACGGACCTCGTGTTCGGGAGCGGCGTGCGGTGCCGCGAGGACGGCGTCGTGTTCGTCAGCGCCGGGACGACGCTGGACCGTCTCTGTTACGTCCGGCACAAGGGCGGGTGGTACGTGTCGAACTCGCTGCCGGCGCTGCTGGCGGTGAGCGGCCTCGCGCTGCGCGACGACTACGGGCGTTACGCGGAGGACATCGAATCAATCGGGCTCGGCTTGGCGGGGTATAAGCGGGAGATACCGACGCAGGCGTGCCCGGTGCGGCTCGTCTACTTCAGCAACCTGGTCTTCGACGGTGAGGGGCTTGTGGAGGTCGAGAAGCCGGACACGGCGCCCCATTTCGGGACGTTCGGGGAGTACCGGCTGTTCCTGAGGCGCACGGCCGAGGGGCTGGCCGGAAACCTGAACGCCCCGGCCCGGCGGCATGCCGTCGCGCCGGTGGCGACGGTTTCGAGCGGGTACGACGCGTCGGTGGCGGCGGTGATCGCGCGGGAGGCGGGGTGCGGGCGGACGGTGACGATCCGTCGGGCCACGAGCCTGTGGCGCGGGTCGGACTCGGGCGAGGAGGTGGCGCGGCACCTTGGGCTGGCGTGCACGACCAGCGACCGGACGGCCCGGCGCTACCCGTTCGAGGAGGCGGTCTGGGCCGTGGCCGCGCGCCCCGGCGTCATGAACTGGACGCTGTTCGATTACGCGGAGCCGCTGAGCCTGCTCTTCACGGGTTCGTATGGGGACAAGGTGTGGGGCCGGCGTCACCTGGACATCGCCGATCCCTTCGAGATGACCTATCTGTCGCACGGGGGCATCGGCGAATTCCGCCTCTTTCGAGGGGTGTTCCACTGCCCCGTGCCGTTCTGGGGGATGCGCCACTTCAGGGAACTCGAGGCGATCAGTTTCTCGGAGGAGATGGAGCCCTGGGCCCTGCACCGTGCGTACGACCGGCCGATCGCGCGGCGGATCGTGGAGGAGGCGGGCGTGCCGCGCGAGGCGTTTGCGCGGCGGAAGAAGAACACGTCGCACGACGCGGCGTTTCTGTGGCCGTACTCGCCGGAGAGCCGGGTGCGGTTTCGGGCGTTCCTGGGGTCGCGCGGCATTCGGGCGCCCTCGGCGGCGGGGGTATGGCTGCGGCGGAAACTCGCGTGGGCGGACAACCTGGTGTATCACAACGTGAGCGTGAGGCTGGGTTTCCGGAACGTGGGGTTGAGGCGGTGGATCGTGTCGCGTGCGAGCGACCGGCTGTTCCAGTGGGCCAACGAGGAACTGCGGAAGGAGTACCGGGTCGGCTTCGAGGGGGGGGGAAGCGGCGCGTGAGGATTCTGACCGCATCGCGGGTGGACGTTGGGGAATGGGACGCGCAGGCGGCGGCCCTGGGCGGGGGCTACTACCACTGCCACGCGCAGGCGGTGTGCGATGCGACGCGGACGGGCAACGACCCGCTGTTTGTGAAGGCGCTCGACGAGAGCGGCGCGTGCGTCGGTCTGGTGGCGGGGACGACGTCCGGGCCGGGCGTGTGGCCGTTCTCGCGGTATTGCTGGTCGGCGACGGTGTACGGCCTGCCGGCGACGGCGGACGGATCGGCCGAGGCGGGGCGCGCGTTCATGGCGGCGATGGAGGCGGCGCTGCGCCGCGCAGGGGCGCACGCGGTGACGGTCCTGGGCTACGATTCGCCCGATGGCGAGGCGATTCTGGGCGGGCTCGGGTACGCGCTCTCGCCGCGGACGGAGTTCTACGTGGACCTGGGGCGGAGCGAGGAGGAGATGTGGTCGGGCCTGAAGGGGGAGCGGCGCACGGACATCCGGAAGGCGCGGAAACTGGGCGTCGAGACGCGCATGGAGAACACCGGCGAGGCGCTTGACCTGGTGTTCAAGTTCTACGACGAGTCGATGCAGCGTCACGGCATCGACGTGGGCGAGACGCGCGACGAGACGGCGAGGGCGAGGCGCGAGCGTCTGGCCGGCGGCCGGATCGGCGTGTTCGTGAGTTACCGGGAGGCGGAGCCGGTCAACGGGGCGATCTTCGGGGACTTCAACGGGAAGCCGTACTACCTGGTGAGCGGGTCGTCGCCGGCCGGGTACAAGTGCTGCGGCCCGGCACACTTGCTGTGGACTGCGATGACGACGTACAGGGAGCGGGGGTCCGCGTACCTGAACCTCGGTGCGGCGCTGGAGGAGCAGGTCAGCCTTTACCGGTTCAAGCGGGATTTCGGCGGGATAGCCGTGGCGCAGCCCATGGGGAAGAAGAGGCTCTCCGCGTTCGGCGCGTGTCTGAACCGGGCAGTGGGACTGCTGCGGGGGAGATAGTGTGAGTCTCGGCTTGAGGGCCTGGCGGACGGGAGTGAGCGGATGCCCGGCGTCTTCGGTGTAGTGGCCTCGACAGGTGGGCAGAAGGACCGGCTCGAGCGCACCCTCCGCGCGATGGCGGACCGCATGCGCCATCGCTCAACCTATCGCGTGCAAACCCACGTGGCGGACGGCATGGCGGTCGGCCGCCTCGGCCCGAGTTTCCTGAACCCGGAACCGCAGCCGGTGTTCAACGGCGACAGGACCCTCTGCCTGGTCTTCGAGGGGGAACTGTTCGAGCCGGAGCGGGTGGCGAGCCGGCTGGGCCGGAACGGGTCGACTCCGGCCGACTCGGACGCGGCGCTCGTGCTCCGGGCGCTCGAGTCCTGCGGCCCCGGGGTCGTGGCCGACCTGGCGGGCGCGTACGTGGGCTTCCTGTACGACGCGCGGGAGCGAACGGGCCGCCTCTTCACGGACCGGCTGGGGCTGAGGGGATGCTACTGGGCGCAGGCGCCCGACGGCACGCTTTGCTTTGCCTCGGAGTTCAAGGCGGTTGCGGCCGCGCCCGGCCTGCGCCGTGAAGTTGACCGGCAGGCCGTCGCCGAGTTCCTGAGCCGGGGCTTCCCGTTCTTCGAGCGCACGATCTTCGAGGAGGTTAAGTTCCTGCCGCATGGGAGCGTGCTCACGCTTCGTGGGGGGAGCCTCTCGCTGTCCCGGTACTGGGATGTTCCGGGGCCGGGGGGCGGGGCGGCGTGGCGGTTCGAGGATGCCGTGAATGAAGGGGCCGAGGTCCTCGGCCGGGCCGTCGGCCGCCAGTTCCGTCAGCGTGGGCGGATCGGCGTGATGTTGAGCGGAGGGTTGGACTCTCGGGCCATCGCGGCCGGCGCGGTTGCCTCGGGCCACGGTGTCGAGACCTTCACCTTCGGCGGGGAAAAGGACACGGAGCGGGAACTGGCCCGGCGGGTGGCGGAGCGCCTCGGCGTGCCGAACCACCGGCTGGCCGTCCCGCCGGACTACCTGGCCGACTTCGGGCTCGCGGGCATGTGGTATACCGATGCCATGATCCCATGTCGGGAGGTCTACTGGACGCCGCATCTCGCGTACCTGGGGGATCGGGTCGACGCGCTGCTGAGCGGCCATCTGGCGGGGCTCTTCCTCGGCGGGTTGTTTCTCGAGCCGAAGCATCTCCAGCCGTTGCCGCGCGACGCCCAGGGGGAGATCGTCGCCCGCCAGGTGGCCGGCGAGTTCTCGACGTTTCTGTCGACCGGCCTGACGGAGACCTTCGCGCGGGAGGCGCGGGACGCCTTCCGGGTTTCCCGCGAGCAGGTCGCGTCCGGCGTGGGCGACCGCGGACTCGCGGCCGAACTGGCCGGCGCGTACCTGGGCACGTTGGAGCGGCGCCTGGACAGCGTCTGCTACGCCAACCTGTGGAGCGTGGTCGCCGACGTCAAGTACCCGTTCGGCGACTACGAGGTCCTCGACTTCTGTGCGCGCGTGCCCGAGGAATGGCGCCTCGGCAGCCGGCTCTATAAGGCGATCCTGTGCAAGGCCTTTCCGAACCTGGTCGACATCCCTTGCGTGTCGGCGAAGACGAACTGGGTGCCCACGCGGCTCGACGCCGCCCCGGACCCGGTGCGTGCCGCGTGGCGGCGCGTTGCCAGGCGCACGCGGTTCCTGGCGAGTCGTCTGTCGGGAGGCCGCGTGAACCTGCCACCCGACCGCAGCAAGTTCACGCACGACAATCACTGGTACCGGACCGTCCCGCGCGTCCGCCAGTGGTTCGAGTCGATCCTGCTTGACCCGAGGACGTTGGACCGCGGCTACTACGACCGAGAGGGCATCCGGCGGCTGCTCCGGCTGCAGATGACGCGCGGGTACCTGTTCGATCTGCTGTCGCGGCTTGTGGCGTTCGAATACTGGAACCGTTTCTTTGTCGACGGCGAAGCCCCGCCTCGCTTCGACCTCGGTCAGGCGGCCAGCGCCGGCCGCGAGGCTGGCGGATCGGGGCAGGGCACCGGCGGGCGGCACCCATGCTCAAGTGGTTGAGGACGATCAAGCGGCGGCTGGAACTCCCGCGCGAGGCCAGGGCTGAGCAGCGCCGGGACCGGCGCGGTCTTCCCGAGCAGGACCCGGGCGCCGAGCGGGCGGTCGCGGAGGCGGTCGAGTGGCTCGGGCGGGCGCAGGATTGCTCGGTGTCGCAAGACGGCGGGGTCGCGCGGCACTATAGCCTCCTGAAGGGCTGGAGCGCCTCGTATCCGGAGACGACCGGCTACATCGTGCCGACGCTCCTCGATTACGCCCGCCGGACGGGTCGCCGGGAGGTCCGCGACCGGGCTCGGCGGATGCTGGACTGGCTGGTGGCCATCCAGTTGCCGGAGGGCGGGTTCCAGGCGGGCATGGTGGACGCGCGGCCGGCCGTGCCGACGATCTTCAACACGGGCCAGATCCTGATGGGTCTGGCCGCGGGCCTCCGCGAGTTCGGTGACGAGCGTTACCGCGCCGCCATGTGCCGCGCAGCCGACTGGCTGGTCGCCGCCCAGGATTCGGACGGGTGTTGGCGGAAGTTCCCGTCGCCGTTTGCGGTCGGGCACGAGCGGACGTACGACACGCACGTGGCCTGGGGGCTGCTCGAGGCCGCCCGGCTGGAGCCCGACAAGCCCTACGGCGAAGCAGCCCTGGCGAACGTCCGCTGGGCCCTGCGGCACCAGCACGGGAACGGGTGGTTCGGCCGGTGCTGCCTGAACCGTCCGGAACAGCCCCTGACTCACACGATCGGGTACACGCTGCGCGGCGTGCTGGAGGCCTATGGCTTCAGCCGAGACCCGGCTTTACTGGAGGCGGGCCGCAGGACGGCCGATGCGCTTGCGGCCGTCGTCCGCGAGGATGGCTTCCTCCCCGGGCGACTCGATGCGTCCTGGGACGGGGCCGTTTCCTGGGCCTGTCTGACAGGCACGGTGCAGATCGCCGCCTGCTGGTTCTTGCTGCACGAGTGGGTGGGGGACGGCCGATATGAAAGGGCAGGACGGGCAGCAGACCGGTATGTGAGGCGAACCGTCAGGCTTGACGGCCCCCCGGAGACGCGAGGGGCCGTCAAGGGTTCTTTCCCCGTGGACGGGGGGTATGGTACGTACCAGTACCTGAACTGGGCGTGCAAGTTCCTGATTGACGCAAGCCTTTACGAGCAGGACCTGCGCGCGGAATAGTGCCCACCCGGACCCGACGGGCCGGGGGCGGTTCGCTTCCGCCGTGCCTCTACGCGCGCGGCGTCGGGGCGCGGACGTGCGGGCGGCTGGGGGCCGGCGGAGGCGTGCGGCCGGCTGCCTAATGAAGGAAGGACATATGAGGCTCCGTTTCGTGGAACAGGGCAGTCCGCGCGAATGGGATGAGACCGTGCGCAGTCTGGGCGGCTCCATCTTCCATTCGGTCGGCTGGGCGGACTACGTTCTCGCCGGCCAGCCTCACGCGGTCCCCCTGTTCTTCTCACTGGTCTCCGACGACGGCGAGGAGATCGGTGCGGCGGTGGGCTTCCATGAGCGCTCCCGCCGCAGGCTGCTTGCCTCCCTTACGGGGCGGCTCCGGATGGATGCCTTGCCCGTGGTGAAGGACGGCGATGCGCGGACGTTCGGCGAGTTCCTCCGGCTTCTGGAGGACTATGCCGTCGGGGCCAGGGACTCGGAACTCCTCCTCGGGAGTTTCGCCTCCCCGGACGGCGCGGACTCGCTGCGGCGCGCGGGCTACTCCGTCACGGAGCGCCTGGAGTTCCAGATCGCGCTCGGCCCGTCGGAAGAGGAACTCTGGGAGAATCTCGATTACAAACGCCGCAAGAACCTCAAGAAGGCCGCTCGTCTGGGTGTCATCGTCGAGGACCTGCCGGTCGACGAGGGGGTCGCCGCGCTCCGGCGGCTCCAGGGCGCCTCGGCCGAACGGATCGTCCAGCGCGGCGGCCCCGACATCACCCGCAGAGGAGGCGAGGGGCAGGACCCGGTGGGCAAACTGGCGGCCTCCGGCCTGG
Source organism: uncultured Anaerolineales bacterium (assembly GCA_964354185.1). Classification (GTDB taxonomy): domain Bacteria; phylum Planctomycetota; class Phycisphaerae; order FEN-1346; family FEN-1346; genus CAYGZE01. Next base: position 15,784 of record CAYGZE010000025.1, read on the forward strand.
GGCGCCTCGTCGGCGCCCGAGTCGGCGGCGAGATCGTCAGCGCCAGCCTTTTCACCTGCTTCAACGGCCTTGTCTACCACACGCTCTCCGGGCATGGTCCGGAGGCGCTGAAGACCCAGGCGCCCACGCTCCTGCTGTGGGAGACCGTCAAGCGCTACCGGCGCGAAGGGGCTGCGCGGTTCAACCTTGGCGGCTGTTCGGTTGAGGCGCTGCGGGAGGACTCGCCGGAGCATGGCGTCTACGCCTACAAGAAGGCGTTTGGCGGCGCCTGCCTCCGGTGCGCCAGTGGAGAGAAGATCCTGCGGTCGGCCGCGCACGGCATCGTGCGGATCGCCCGTGCCCTGATAAGAAGGTGACCCCCGCGCGCGGCTCCGGGGCGTGCATGCCCGCGGTGCCGCGGTTCGGCTTGGACGCGAAACGCCAAGGACGGCTTCCGTGAAATCGGCCATGGTGGTGACCGACCTGTTCCCGCCGATGAACGCCGTGGGCGTCCATCGGTCGCTGGCGCTGTGTCGACACCTGGTGGAGACGGGGTGGCAGGTCACGGTGCTCACCGGGCGGGATCCCCCGCCGGGGTGCGGCCTGGATGAGGGGCTCGTCGCCCGGATTCCCCCGGCGGCGAGGGTCATCCGCGCGGCCTCGCCGGACGCGCTGAGGGCCGTGGTGCACGCCGTCAAGGGCAAGGGCCGCATGGGCGGATCGGCGGTGGACCGGGGGGCGACGGCCGCCAGTCCGCCGCCGCACCAGCCTTCCCCCTCGCGCTGGCGGCGCGCGACGGACTGGGCCTCCTGGTGGCTCCACGTCCCGGACATGCGGACGGGGTGGTTGTTCCCGGCGCTGGGGGCGGGCCTGCGCGAGGCGCGGCGCCGCCGCCCCGCCGTGATCTTCAGTTCAGCGCCTGCCTGGACGAGCCACCTGGTGGGGGCGGCCCTCTCGTGGCTGCTTGACGTTCCGCTGGTGGCGGACTTCCGCGATCCCTGGTGCGGCAGCGCGTGGCACCAGGTGCCCTACGCCGCTCACCGCCGCGTGGACGAGTGGCTCGAGCGGGCCGTCGTTCGGCGGGCTGCTCGGATCACCTGCGCGTGGGACGGCATTCGGCGGCACTTGGCCGAACGCCATCCCGGCCGGGCGGACCGCATTCAGACCGTTCTGAACGGCTTCGACCCCCAGGAGATCGAGAGGGCCTCGCAGGAGCGGCTTGATGATCACCGATGTGTTCTGATTCACAACGGCAGTTTCTACGGCCCCCGAAGCCCCCTCCCGTTGTTCAATGCCCTGCGGCGACTCCAGGCGGACGCTCCCTCGGAGGCCGAGCAGGTGCTCGTCTTTCTCGTGGGGCTCCCGACCTACAGGCGAGTCTCGCTGGCTGCCCTGGCCAAGGAACACGGGGTGGAGGCCCGTGTCCGCGTCATCCCGTCTGTGCCTCATCAGAGAGCCATGGCCATGCTCAAGGGCGCCCACGTGGCGCTGCTGTTCGGTCAAAGCGGCCACGGCTCGTTGGCGTCGGTCCCGGCGAAGGTGTACGAGTACGTGGGGGCCCGGAAGCCGGTCCTGGCCGTGGGAGCGGGCACCGAGGCGTGTGAGATCATCCGCAGGGCGGGGCATCCGCTCTGGGCCGTCGACGAGCAAGACGTGGGCGGCCTTGCGGATGCGCTTCGAGAGATCGTGGCTGCCTACCGGCAGAACCGCCTCGCGGTCCCCGTGCCTTCCCGGCAGGCGCCTTGCTTGACCTGGCACCGCACGGCCGAGAGCATCGCGGCCGTGCTTGCGGCTGCGATCGGCATACGCGCCGCAGGGGATCCGCAGCCGCACGCGAGCCCTTCCTGGCACAGGCAGGGAAGGCCTCCCGCCGGCACGGAGACCTCGGGCCAGGGCGCCGATGGAGCCTACTGATGGCCGAGTTCCTGGAGTCCACTCACCAGCAACTGACGCGGATCGCCTCGGCCTGGCGGCTGTGCACCGCGCACCCCGCAGGGCCGGGGCGGTTCCTGAACACCGTGGCGGTCAAGGTCCAGTCTCGCTTGCGACTTACCTATCTCCTGGGGATGCCCAGGTACATGGGGATCGAGCCGACCAATCGGTGCGGAGGCGGCTGCGTGCTCTGCCCGGTCGGGCAGAATCGGCGGGGCCGCGCCCTTGGAGACATGCCCTTCGACCGGTTCGCGGAGATCGTCGACCAGGTCAAGAACCACGTGTCGCTCATATGGCTGTACAACTGGGGCGAACCCTTCCACCACCCGCGCATCTATGACATGCTCCGGCTTGTCGCCACGCACGGCATCGAGGCTCGCGTTTGCAGCAACCTGCACCCGTTCGATCCGGCGGACGCGGAACGCCTTGTCCGAACGGGCGTCCACGGGCTGGGCGTCTCGATTCACGGCCTGTCTGAGGAGACGTACCGCAACTACCAGCCCGCGCACCGCCTCGCCGAGGTCCTTGCCAAGGTCCGGGCCATCCTCGATGCGCGGCGGCGGCTCGGAAGATCCGCGATGGAGGTGTACCTCGATTTCATCGTGCGCAGGGACAACGAGCACGAGGTTCCCCGGTTGCGGGAGTTCGCCGCCTTGCTGGGGGTCGGCTACGTGATGATGCCGACCAGCCTGAATCTGCGGTTCGTGCCGTACGACCGCGACATGGTCCCGCGCCCCGTCGGGGAAGAGCAACTGTGCCAGGAGCGGCTGGCGATCGCCGAGCGATGGCTCCCGTCGGACGCTTACCGGCCCAACCGGTTCTACACGTACGTCCGCGACCATGGCGGGCAACTCCCTCCCGTCGACCGGATGCTGTTTCCGTGCCGCGATCCCTGGGAGACCATGATCGTATCCTGGGACGGCGATGTCAACCTGTGCTGCGGCAGTTATGAGAAGAAGGACCGCATGGGGAATGTGTTCGAGGAGCCCGTGCGCAGGATATGGAACAACGCGCGTTATCAGGCGGCGCGCCGCAGCATCCGCCATCAGGCGCGCCATGGCGATCCCTGGGTTCTTTGCAGGACATGCCCGGGGATGCTTCTGTGAATGCGACGGCGGGCTCGGCCATGGCAGGGGCTTCGTCGATGCGGGCGGAGTGTCGCCTTGACGACGCCGTCCGCCGGGACTGATGGGGCCGCGATCGCGGCCTCGGGGGCGCAGCGGGCCGTCCCCGGGGAGTAGGGGGCATCATGCCGGGCAAGACGATCCTGTTCATCCTGGTCTTCGCGGGTATCGCGGGCGGCGCCGTGTTCTTCCCGCTCCTCGGCGTCCTCGGCTACGTCGTCCACTACGCCGTCGCCCCGGAAAGCCGGTGGTGGACGGCGTCGATCAGCGAGTGGGGTGTTCGCTACGCCTACTCCCTGGGCTTCTGCACGGCCTTGGGCGCGCTCTTGAAGTGGCGACGTCTGGGCTACGGCCGGAGGCTCATGGTGCCGCAGGAGTGGCTGGTCCTTGCCTTCCTCGGGCTCATGTGGGCCCTGTACCTTTTCGCGGAACCCACCCGCGGGCGGTATACATGGACCGACCATCCCACCGTCAAAATGCTGAAGGTCGTGGCCTTCGTATTCTTATTGACGCATATTGTGACCAAGAGACCCTATCTGGATGGGGTTTTGTGGGCGCTGGTGGTCGGCGCCCTGGCGCTTGGAATCCAGGCCTACATCACGCCGCGAAGCGCATTCGCGTCGGGCCGTCTCGAGACGGTGGGTGGGCCGGACTTCCGGGAGACGAATGGCCTGGGCGCCTACCTGGTCGCCATGCTCCCCATCATCGGCGTGCTGTTTCTGCGCGCCAAGTGGTTTGGGAAGGTGCTGTGCCTGGCTGCGGCCGGGTTCGTGACAAATGCCATCATCCTCACGCGAAGCCGAGGGGCTGCGATCGGCGCGCTGGCGGCCGGGCTCGTGGCGGCCGCGCTGGCCCCGCGAAAACAGAGGCCCTTGATCTTCGCCGGGCTGATTGTGGCCGCCGTCGTGGCCTATTCCCTGAGCGATCAAGGTTTCGTCACGCGAATAACCACGATCAAGACCGCCAAAGGCGAGATGGACTCGTCGTCGCGCGGGCGCGTTGAGATCTGGACGGCTTCGGTCGACATGTTGATTGCCCATCCATTCGGCGTCGGACCGGGCAACTTCTACCAGTACATCGGTCAGTACAACGCCGACTTCAAAGGCCGCGACGCGCACAACACGTTTGTTCGGTGCTATGGAGATCTGGGGATTCCCGGCCTCATGCTCTTCGTGGCGCTGGTGGTCAACGGTGTCGTCGTGTTGCGGCGCGTTGTTCTTCGAGCCGCCAGGCTGCCGCCCGCGGAGGGGCATGACATCGTCCTTACGGCTTGGGCGCTCGTGGTCAGCCTGGGAGGTATCCTCGTCGTTGGCTGCACCGTGACGCTGATCTACATGGAGGGCCTGTGGTGGCTCCTGGCGCTGCCCGTCTGCCTGGAACGGGTCGTCGCGAACCTCGAGGCAGACCACGGGCTGCTCGAGGAGGTCGGGGGCGAGCGGACCGCGGGCGACCGAGTCCGGGCCCGCGAGCCGGCGCCGGCCGGGCGCGCCTAGGTCCGCCCTCGAACCCCAAGCGCCTGAGGACCGGCAGGCCGGGTGCCTTCGCTCAAACGGAAAGCCTTGCTCATGAGTGCATGCGCCGGCGCCTCTGCTGAGGGCCGTGGCCCGGGCAGAAGTCCGTCCGGGGGCGGCGCGGTGCGCCGCGTCGCGCTGGTAATCGGCGAACTGCGCCCCGGCGGGGCGGAGCGCGTCGTCGTGCATCTGGGCAAGGCCCTTCACGCGCATGGCATGGACCCCCGCGTGATTACGCTCGGGCCGCGCGGCCCTCTGGCCGGTGACCTGGAGGAAGCGAGGGTGTCCGTCGCGTGCCTGGGCAGCACGCGTGGGCACGATGTCGGCTGCCTGTGGCGGCTGCGGGGGATCCTCCGACGGTTCCACCCCGACGTCGTGAGTGTCCACGATCGGTGGAGTCTGCCTTACGTTGCCCTGGCGGGGGGCATCCGGATGCCCTGGCCTGTGGTTTTTACGGGGCACGGCTTGATGTTCGGCGAACCGGAGCGGGCCCACCTCCGGTATCGCCTGGCGGCGCGCCGGATCGCGGCGATGACGGCCGTGTCCGAGGAGGTGGCCGCGCGGCACGCGCGCTACCTGGGGTGGGGGGGCGTCGTCGACGTCGTGCCCAACGGCGTGCCCGACCTGGGGCACGACCCCGCGCGGCGGGACCAGGTGCGCGGCGAACTCGGCATCGCGCCGGGGACGTTCGTCTTCCTCTCCGTGGGCAACGCGAGGCCGGAGAAGGGCTTCGAGGACCTCCTCCGGGCGGCGGTCCTGCTCCGCGATGGGCAGGCGGCGCGGCCCTGGGTGGCCGTCGTCGCGGGCACCGTGGCCGACACGCCGTATGGCCGGGACCTGCGGGCGCAGCAGGAGGCGTCGCGGCTTCAGGAGGCGGTCCGGTTCCTCGGCTTCCGGCAGGACGTCGGGTCGCTGTACGCGGCGGCCGACGCGTTCGTCCTGTCCAGCCGGAGCGAGGGGTTGCCGATGGCGGTTCTGGAGGCGATGATGAGCGGCCTGCCGGTGATCGCGACCCGGGTGGGCGGTGTGCCTTCGGCGGTGGCCGACGCCGGACGGCTGGTCGAGGCCCGGGCGCCCGGCGACCTCGCCGCAGCCATGGTGAGCCTGCTCGAGAACCCGGGCCTGTGCGAGGCGCTGGGCCGGCGAGGGCGCGAGCGCGCCGTCGAAGCGTTTGGCGTCGACCGCATGGCCGCGCGATACCTCGAGGTCTTCGAGCGGGTCGCATCGAGCGGCCGACTGACGGCGGAACGCTGACGTGAGGATACTCTCGCTCTCATACTGTTTCCCGAGCAGCGTCGACCCGACGTGGGGGGTGTTCATCCTCCAGCGCCTGGCGGCGCTCGGTCGTCTGGTCGACCTCGAGGTCGCCAGCCCCGTGCCGGTGTTCCCGCTGTCCGGCCTTCTGCGGCGCCTGCCGGGCGCCCGGGAGGAGCACGGCGGCCTGACGGTCCACTACCCCCATTTCCTCTATGTGCCCGGGATCCTGAAGACGATGGACGCCCGCCTGTACGCGCGGGGCGTGCGCGGGTGGCTGGACGCGTACCTTCGCCGCCGGCCGGTCGACCTGCTCGACGCGCACTTCGTCTGGCCCGACGGCGTGGGCGTGTACCGACTGGCCCGGCGAGTGGGAATCCCTTACGCGATCACCTTGCGAGGCAAGATCTACCCCTGCCTTGAGAACCGCAGCATGACGCGCCAGTGCGCCGCGGCCCTGCAAGGCGCGGCTGCTGTCATCAGCGTGGACTCCCTGATGGCGGGCATCGCCGTGGACCTGGGTGCGCCGCCCGAACGGGTCCACGTCATCCCCAACGGCGTGGACAAGACGTTCTTCTCGGCGCAGGACCGCGCCGACGCGCGCCGCCGGCTCGCCCTGCCGCCGGACGGCCTCCTGCTGGTGACGGTGGGACATCTGAAGGCGAGCAAAGGCCACGGGGAAGTCCTCCAGGCCCTGGCGCAACTGCCGCCCGACGTGCGGCTGGTCATCGTCGGCGGCGAACTCGAAGGATACCGTCCCGCGCTGCTCGCCCTCGTTGAACGTCTCGGCCTCCGGGACCGCGTGACCCTGGCCGGGAAGCAGCCCTATGAGCGGATCCCCCTCTACTTCAGCGCCGCGGACGCGAGCGTCCTGGCCTCGTGGCGCGAGGGATGCCCGAACGTCGTGCTCGAGAGCCTGGCATGCGGGACGCCGGTTGTCGCGACGCGCGTCGGCGCTGTGCCAGACCTGATCGCGCCGGGCGTGAACGGCGTCATCGTCCCGCCGCGCGACGCGGCCGCGCTGGCCGCCGGCCTTCATGAAGTCCTGACGCGGAAGTGGTCGCGGGAGGCCCTTCGCGCGTCTCCCGGGGTCCGATCCTGGGATGCCATTGCCCGGGAGGTTGCGGCCGTGCTCAACGGCGTCGTGGGCGATGAGCATGCCGCACGGGTGGCCCGCAGGGTCGAGGGAGCCCAGGGATGATGAGGCCGCTTCGACACGCCAGGGCGCGGGCACTTGCCGGTCCCCCGGACCCGCGGCGGGTGCTGGCGCTGGTGGGCGACAGCCAGGTCGGCCTCTGGGTGGTTCGAAGCCTCGGCCGCGCGGGGCTGACCGTGTTTGCGGTCTGCCAGAGCCCGCGCGGCCTCTCGGCCTACAGCCGCTACAGCAGCGGGGCCTGGATGGCGGAGTCTCCCCTGGGCAGCCCGGGCCTGATGGATGAGATCGAAGGGTTGGCCCGGCGGGTCGGTGCGCGCTCGGTCATGGCCGTTTCCGAGCCGCATCACGAGGCGCTCATCCGGTGCCGCGACCGTTTTGAGCCCGACATCCGCGTCCTCAGTCCGCCGCGCGAGGCTTTCTGGCACGCGACGGACAAACAGTACATGCATGCGCTGTGCGACCGCCTCGGTGTGCCGGTTGCCCGGGGGACGACGCTTGGCAACCTCATGACTTCCGGCGGCGATGCGCTCCGCTTCCCGCTCGTGCTTCGCACGCGAATGCGGTTCGATGCCCAGGGCCAGGCCCCCTGGAAAGCGGCCTATGCCGCTGACCCCGAGCAACTCGGATGGCTGTACCGCCAGGTGCAGGACCGCGCGGCCAACGTCCTGGTCCAGGAGTATCATCCGGGCGCGGAGGACCACGTCCAGGTCCTCATGCACCGGGGCGAGGCCGTCATGACGGGCGAGTACATCGGCGAGCACCACATGCCCCTGGCGGGCGGCGTTACAGTCCAGCGCGTGACGTGCCGGCACGAGGACGTGACGCGCGACGCCGTCCGCCTCCTCCAGGCGATCGGGTGGGAGGGCATCGCGGGCGTTCAGTTCCACTACGATCCGGCGACGGGCAAGTACATCTTCCTGGAGATCAACCCGCGGTTCATCGGCGGCCTGCCGACGGTCATCATGGCGGGATTCGACGCACCCTATCTGCTCTGGCAGAGCCATTTCGAGCCCGAGAAGATGCGCAAGACGCCTTACCGGCTCGGCCTACGGACCCGAATCCTGGGCGGCGACGCGAACTGGATGCTCGCGATGATCCGCGGTGATCCGCTGCCGCCGGGGCAGAAACACCTCGGCAAGATCAACGCCGCTGCCCGGTTCCTCTGGAACTGCGGCCCGTGGACGCGCGACGACACCTTCTGGTGGCGCGACCCGAAGCCGTTCTGGGTGGACCTGCGGTCGATGGCCCGGAAACTTCGCGAGCGGTCCGTCGACCTCATCGGGAACCCCGAGCCCCGGGAGCCCCAGCGATGAAGCCGGGGGTCTACCTCACCGTCGATGTCGAATGCAGCATGGGCGGGGCGTGGGCGAATCCGGCGCTGCGGCCAGTGCCCCCCAGCCGCGCCATGATGGGCGAGTACGGCCAGCGGCGGCTCGGCGTCCAGCTCATCACCGAGATCCTGGATGGCTGCGGCCTGGCGGCCACGTTCTTCGTCGAGGCGTTCGCAGAAGAACAAGGGTACCCGGGCCAGACGGAGCCGGTCTGCCAGTACCTGATGGACCGCGGCCAGGACATGCAACTGCACATCCATCCCAATCACAAGCATTACGGGCAGAAGCAGAAGGGCCTGCCGTACGTGTTTACCGACGACTTCTCCGCCGTCAGCCCCCAGGAGCAACTGGACCTGCTCGCAGAAGGGGCTGCGCGGATTGCGGCGTGGACGGGCCGGCGGCCGGTGGCGTTTCGGGCCGGAAACATGGCGGCCTCCGAAGCGACGCTTCCGCAACTGGCGGCGACCGGGATCACGATCGACTCCAGTTACGCGTTCCCCTATGCGGGAGGAATGTGCCGCTTTAACCCCGACGATCCCTACAACGGGTCGCGCTGGTACGGCCAGGTGCTCGAACTGGCCAAGTGATGTTCTGTCTGCGGTGGCTTGGGTATC
>CAYGZE010000026.1:0-17459 GCA_964354185.1 uncultured Anaerolineales bacterium
CCTGGAGCCGCCGCGCATCGGGCCCGTCCGCTGCTATCGCCTGGAAGACGGCGCGGAGGTCCTCCTGGGGACGCGCGACGCCCCCCTGGCCGTCACCTGGCAGGCCGACGGGGCCCGGCGGCTGGCCGTCCTCTTCCCCCTCGACCTCGAGACGACCGACTGGACGCGGCGGGCGGGGTTCCCCATCTTCTGGCAGCGCGCGGTCGACTGGCTTGTGCCTCCCGCCCTGAGGCCTGGCGGGGGCGGGCACGAGGCTGCCGCATCGCTCGCCGGGGCGGCAGGCGGGACCGCGGCCGCGAGCCTCCTCGGGACCGACGAGGGCTTCCAGGCGGGCCCCGGCCGCGACGACTCGGCGGCCGCCCTGGCGGCCGTCCGGGCGGCGATGGCGGGCCGGCGCGTCCGTTCGCTGAGCGAGTGGTGGCCCTGGCTCGCGCTGGCGGCCGTGGCGGTCCTGGTGGTCCGGGCGTGGGTGGCGCGATGAGCGGCGGCGTGTACGTCGTCGTGTTCGTCCTCGGCCGCGCCACGACCCTCCGCGTCGGCCGGCTGGGCGCCTTCCGTCTGAGCGCGGGCCGATACGCCTACGTCGGGAGCGCGCAGCGGGGCTTGGCGGCGCGGATCGCGCGGCACGGAAAGCGCGCGAAGCCCCTGCGGTGGCACGTGGACTACCTCAGCCGCCGGGCGCGTCTGGAGGCCGCCTACGCATGGCCGCTCGCCAAGCCGGCCGAGTGCCGCCTGGCCGCCGCCGTCGGCCGCCTGAGCGGCGCCGCACTCGCCGTGCCGCGCTTCGGCGCCTCCGACTGCCGGTGCCTGGGGCATCTGTACCGGCTGGCGGGCCCGCTCGACCCGGCGGCCCTCCGCCTGGGCCCGCGCCTTGCCGCAGCGGCCCTCGGGCGGGCCGCTGTCGGGGAAAACGGTTGACACCTTCCTGGCACCCGTCTAGTATTCGGTCAGCCCGCCTCCATTCAAGGCGACGAACCCATGGCCGATCTCGAGCAGATGGTGGTGCTGGACCGCGGGGGCGTCAAGTTGGTGCGGTTCCGGTCGGGGAACATCCTGCGCGAGGCCGACGCGGAGGCGATCGGGCGGGAACTCCTGGCCCTGGCCGCCACCCCCGGCCAGCGCGTCGTCCTCAGTTTCCTGGGCGTCGTCCACCTGACGAGCCTCGTCCTGGGGAAACTCATCCACCTGCACAAGCGGCTGGCCGAGGCCGGCGGCGAGGTGCGGCTGGCCGACATCGACCCGCGGATCTACGAGGTCTTCTCCGTCACGCGGCTCGACCGCCTCTTCCGCATCTACGAGCGGGAAGAGGACGCGATGGCCAGTTTCAGGCCCCGAGGCGAAGCGGAGGGGTAGGGTGGCCGAGGGCGCCCCAGAAACCGACGACCTCTCCGGCTGGACGGAGAGGACCCTCCCGACGAGCCTGGCCGCCATCCGCGACCCCGAGCGCGAGGTCATCACGCGCCTGGCCGAGTGCGGCTTTGACGAGGACCAGCGGTTCGCCGTCCGCCTGGCCTTCGAGGAAGCCCTCGTCAACGCCATGAAGCACGGGAACCGGATGGACCCCGCCCGCAAGGTCCGCCTGACGTACCGCATCTCTCCCGAGCGGATCGAGATCCGCGTCGCGGACGAAGGCGGCGGCTTCAACCCGAACGGCGTCCCCGACCCGACGTGCGACGAGAACCTTCAGCGGCCGTGCGGGCGCGGCATCATGCTCATCCGCGCCTACATGGACGAGGTCTGCTTTTCTCCCAGCGGAAACGAGATTCGCATGGTCAAGTTCCGCCATGGCCGCCGTACGGGGGGAGGGACGAGGACATGAAGATCGAAACCCGTCAGGAGAAGTCGTGCCGCGTCATCGCCGTCGCCGGGTCGGCCGACATCCGCGCCTCGGCCGCACTGCGCCAGGCGTTCCTCGGCGCCATCGAGGCCGGCGAGACGCGCCTCATCTGCGACTTAGGCGCGACCGACTTCATCTGCTCCGACGCCCTGGGCGTCCTCATCACCGCCTACCTGAAGGCCCGCGGGCGCGGGGGGTTCCTCCGCCTGGCGAACCCCCAGGAGCGCCTGCGCGAGGTCCTCCAGACGACCCGCCTCGACCACCTCTTCGAGGTCTACTCGAACGTCGACCAGGCCGCCGCCTGCGCCTGAGGCCGCCCGCGCGGCGACCCCCGGCTGCCGCGGGGGCTAATTCAGGCGCGCCGCTGCCCCCTCGGGCGCCCTAGATCCACCGCTTCCGCCGGAAGAACCACAACATGCCGAGGGTCACCACCACCATCAGTCCCAAGGCAAAGGTGTACCCATGACGCCACGCGACCTCGGGCATGTTCCTGAAGTTCATCCCGTAGAGGGACGCAATGAACGTGACCGGCATGAAGACGGTGGCGATGATCGTCATGATCTTGAGGATTTCGTTGGTGCGGTTGGTGATGACCGACATGTAGGTTTCACGGACGGTGTTGACGAGGTCGCGATGAGCCTCGATCATCTGGACCATGCGGACCAGGTGGTCATACGCCTCGTACCAGTAGGCGAGGGCCTGCTTGGTGAGTTGCGCGAACTCGCCGCGGACGATGCGGCCCACGACGTCCCGCTCCGCCAGGGCGATCCGCGCGAGGTACAACACGGTCGTCCGCAGGTCCAGCAGTTCCATGAGGATCGCGTCGCTCGGTTTCCGGAAGATCCGGATCTCCAGGTCCTCCAGCCGGACGCCGATCCGGTCCAGGGCGTCCGTGAAGTTGTCCACCATCCGGTCCACCACCGCGTGCACGAAGAAGTCCACCCCGCGCGACAGGACCACCGCCGCCCCCGTCGACGGGTTCGTCCGGAAGTCCGTGATCGAGGGCGCCGCGTCGGTGTGGTACGTCAGCACGAAGTGCTTCCCCCAGAAGATGTCCACCTCCAGCGTCCCCACGTTCGCCATCGACTCCTGCATGTCCACCGCGTGCATCACCATGAACAGGTAGTCGCCGTACGTGTGGATGAGGGGCTGGCTGGTGACCTCGCGGCAGGCCTGGACCGCCACGGGGTGGAACTGGAACTCGTTGGCCAGGAGGTTCGTCTCCTCCGGCGTCGGGCGCTCGAAGTCGATCCAGAGCACGCCCTCGTTCTTGCGGTAGACCTCCAGGATCCGGGCGGTGTCCGTCAGGGACTCGGCCTCTTTCGCCTGCGGCGGGACATAGAATGCCGTGATCATGACGCCGTCTCCTTCGGTTCCGCGCCGGTGGCCCCTCTGCGGCCCCGTGCACGGAAACACGGACCGGGAGTAGAACCCAGCGGTCAATCGGCTGTCAAGTAGATAGTCGGCGGCCCCAGGAAATCGCCGCCCGCGCCCGCCCGCACGAGGTGCCGCCGCAGCGACCAGCACCAGTGACACTTGCCCGCGTAGCCGGCCTCGTCCGGCCGCCAGCCGTGCGCCGAGGCCAGGTCCGCCAAGGCCCGCGGGCCGCACTCCGCCAGCCGGACCGCCAGGGGCGGCGCCGCCGCCCGCCACGCCTGCACGACCTCGTCCAGGGGTCGCGCGGCCGTCGCCCGCCCCAGCGCGATCCCCGCGCACGTCCCCGGGTACACCCACCCCTCCGGGTCGACGTGCACGTGGCCGCTCTCCAGGAGGGCTGCGCGGCAGCCGGCGCCGCCCAGGTCTGACGCGTCCTGCGTCGCGGAGCGCTCCGCCGCGAAGCAGGACGCCGGCCGGCGCTCCACAAGGCCCGCCAGCCGCGCGGCCGCCCGGCCGGTCATCCGCTCCGGGTACCGCGCCAGCGTCGCGCGGAAGAGCGCCTCGCGCTCGGCCTCCGACATGGCCGCGACGTCCTGCGGGTCCGCGAGCCACCGCCACCGCCGGGCCCGCACGCCGCCCGGGCCCAGCACCTCGACGGCCACCGCGTGCAGCAGGCGCACGCGCTCGGGCGGGACGAACTCCTGGTGATACGGGTCCGCGCTGATCGCCAGTTGCCGCATCCCGGCCTCGGCCAGGGCCGCGAGGCGCTCGCGCACAACGCCCTCCGACGCCGCCCAGAATCCGCTCGTCTCGACGTAGCCGACGCCGCCGAGGCCCACGCGCCTCGCGGCCCGGACGATCGCCAGCAGCCGCTCGAAGTCGCCGAAGGGCTCCCCCCCGCCGACGTGGACGCCCGCCGCCCCGACGCCCAGCCGCACGAGCGCCGCCAAGTGGCCCTCGGCCGCCTCGGGCGCCATCCAGCGAGAGCCCTCGGGCCCGGCGGCGACGTAGCAGTGGCGGCACCGCGCGGGGCACCAGTCGGTCACGAGGAGGCCGGCGGCCCCCAGCGCCATGGCTTCGCGCCCGCTCACGCCGGCATTATAGCACCGCCGCGCGGCCTTTCCACCGCTGCCGCGCCGTGACCCCCGGCTCCCGCCGGGGGCTAGTTCAGGCGCGCCATTCCGTTGACGCGCCGCCGCGCCGCCGCTACCATGCCCGAGCGCGCGGGACGGCGCCCCGGCGCTCCGAGGCCGCGCGCCGCTGGAAGGAGACGCCATGCCCCGATGTCCCGTCTGGCTGCCGCTCGTTCTCGGCGCCCTCGGCTGCGCGCCCGCGACGCGCGCGGCCGCGCCGGCCCCCGCGGCCGACAAACTCCCCTGGGAGATCCGCGTCCTCGTCGTGAAGTACTTTCCCGTCAAGGGCGACCGCATCGACCAGTCGGTCACCGGCGACTGGGGCGAGACGCTCGAGGCCACCCGCGCCAAGTGCGACCAGATCGTCCGCACCGTCGCCGCCACGCTCGAGGAAGGCTCGCGCTTCCGCACCTACAAGGACCCGACCGCGCGGCCGAGCCTCAAGTACACGATCGTCGGCGACCTGGAATACCTCGAGCCGCTGCCCCTCAGGCCGAAGGAGGGCGACGGCGTTCCCATGACCGACTACAACAAGGTGATGGAGCGCGTGAAGATCCGCGACTGGGTCGAGGGCAAGGGCGTCAAGGAGGTCTGGCTCCTCGGGTACCACGGCGGCGTCATCGGCCTGTGGGAATCGAACATGGCGAGCCCCTTCGGCGACGTCTCGAACTCCAGCCGCGACCCGAAGGACCTCCCCGTCCTCAAATCGACCTACACGGTGTATCATTATAACTATCAGCGTGGCCCGTCCGAGGCGACCGAGGACCACATGCACCAGTTCGAGGCCGTCTTCAACTTCATCGACGGCCGCGACCGCACGCCGCCCGAGCAATGGCCCGACCTCCTCTTCTGGGGCAAGTTCGTGGGCAGCGACCGCTCGCACAAGATCGTCCGCCCCGGCTGCGGCTGGTCGCACTATCCGCCCAACGCCGAGGGCGACTACGACTGGGGCAACCCGCGCTTCGTCGAGACCGACATCGAGGACTGGAAGCCCGACGGCTCCGGCCGCAAGGAGAGCACGAGCAGCGACCGCTGGGGCCGCTCCAGCCTCCGCTGGTTCACCTACTGGATGCAGAGCTTCCCCGGCGCCGCCAGCGGCCTGACCTACGAAGGCAAGCCGCTGCGGAACTGGTGGCTCTTCATCGCCGACTTCGACCGCGCGATGCGCGGGAAGATGACCCTGTGCGAGGAGTAGCCGCCGCCGTGCCTACGGCCGCTTCAGCGTCCCGCTGGTCGTCCGCTGGTCGCGGTCGTCCACGCGGTACCACGCGATCCGCAGGGCGTAGTCCTCCTCGACGAAGACGTCCAGCCGCTTGTCGCGCGGGTCGCGGTTGACGGCCACCGACGCCTGGTTGTCGAGCCAGCCGGAGACCTTGCCCATCGCCTCGCCCGGCTCCAGGCGGCCCACCAGGAGGCCGTCCGCCGTGTAGTGCAGGATGTGGGCCTTGCGGGCGATGCCGACCATGCACCCGCCGCCCGGCACCGTGTCCAGGCCGACGACCGTGTCGGGCAGGGCGACCGCCCACAGCCGCTCGCCCGCCTTGTCGAACCGCGCGAGCGTGTTCCCGCCCATCCAGAAGGGGTTGTCCTTGGGGCGGGGCACCTTCGCGCTCCACCCGAAGGCATAGATCGATCCGTCCTCGGCCCGCTGGCACATGTTCGGCTCCAGCGCCAGGGCCGACGCGTCCTTCTTCACGGCCTCGACCGCCTTGGCCCAGTCGTACGTCGGGTTGCCGCGGGCGTCGCTCGGGCCGCGCGGGATCGTCCACAGGCTCCGCGTGTGATGGTTGGGCGTCCAGACGTTCCCGTCCTGGTCCACGTCCATGCCGAACGTCGCATAGACATGCTTGCTCTCCTTCTCATCCGGCCTGCGGAACCAGCGGATCTCGTCCGCGTCGACCTTGCCGTCGCCGCTCGCGTCGCTCCAGGTCCACATGGCGTCGGCCTTGGGCCCGCGGCCGCGGCCCTCGGTCGTCGGGTCGCGCCCGCCCACCATCGCCGCCGGCCTGAGGACGTTCTTCTCGATGCGGTAGACCTGGACGCCGTCGCCGGTGGGCATGAAGTAGAAGTCGGCCTTGCCGATCCTGAGGACGCGCGGCGTGCCGTGCGTGTCGCTGCGGTAGGTCGTGCCGCCCGGCCACATGCTGCCGCGGTACTCCCACGCGCCCCCGTCGCGGGCGCCCAGGCGGTAGCGGCCGAAGGTCATCGAGTAGAACGTGTCGGGGTCCTCGCGGCCGTAGTTGCCCAGGGAGACGAACTCCAGGCCCTGCCGCTCCCACAGGCACTTGCCATCCGCCGACCACTTCGCCAGCCGCGAACCGTCCACCGGCATCTTGTTGATGGTAAAGAGGTTCCCGTCCTTGTCCATGGCCGCGCCGCGCAGGGTGTAGAACCGGTCGGGCGCCCAGTCGCCCGGTTCGGCCTTGCGGCCGAGCGTGCGCATGCACTTCGGCGCGGCGCCCGCGACGTCATACACCCGCACCTGGCACGCCCCGCCGTCGGCCACGCAAAGTTCCCCCTTGGGGCCGAAGTAGAGCGACTCGACCCGCCCCAGGTCCTTGAGGGCCGCCTGCGGCTCGGCCCCGTCGCGCGTGAAGCGCGTGACGAGGGTCTTCTCGTGCCCCACCCAGATGCGGCCGGCCGCATCGACCGCCAGGGCCTCGGGCCGCGACACCGCGAACTCGCCGTGCGCCTCGCCCGTCTCCTTCTGGAACCGCAGGATGCGGTTGCCCAGGAGGTCCGCCACCAGGATCAGGTCGCCCTGGATGGCCACGGCCCGCAGCGGCCACCGCAGCCGCCACGCGTCCTCCTCGGGCGCGTCCTCGGGCACCTTGCCGGCCAGGGTCTCGTAGATCGTGATGTGCCCGTCCTTGCGCCCGACGCCGGGGAAGGGGACGTGCTTGCCGTCCGCCAGCAGGAACCGCTGGACCTGGTGAAGTTCGGCGCCGTCCTTCTGTTTCCATCCGCCCATGGTGCAATAGAGATACTTCTCGTCGGTCGTGATGGCGTAGGGCGCGCCGTTGGGGTTCCCGTTGCGGATCTGGTACCGGGCGTCGTAGACGGAGTTCCCGGCGGCGTCCCACTTCTTGAAGTCGGCCCCGGCCTCGTCCCAGTAGTTCGCGGTATAGACCGCCCCCGCGGCGTCGCACGCCACGGACTGGAGGTTGTTGGGCGTGTGGCCCTTGTCGTCGGGCGGCAGGCCGCTGTTGCCGATGACGCCCACGTTCCGGTAGACGGACCCGTTCCGCACGACGCGCCACGTGTACGCGCCCGCGGGCGCCGCCTCGCCCCACCCGTCCAGGCCGTCCCAGCCGGCCTCGTGCTTGCCCGCGGGGAGGTCCTTCATCGTCCAGAGGACGCGCACCAGCCGCCCGTCGCCGTCGAAGACGCCCGCGCTCGTCGGCCCCGCCTTGTCCAGGCGGAAGGCGAACGTGACGACCGGCGGCCCCTCCTTGACTTCCTGGGCCGGCGCCTCGGCGGCCCGCGCCGCGGACGACGCCCATGCCGCCCACGCGAGCGCCGCCAGGGCGACTGTCCCCAGCCGCCCGGCCGCACGCCACGCCACGCGTTTCCTCATCGTCCGTGCCCTCCGCGCCCCGTCCCCGCGATGTCCGACGCCTCTCGCGCGGCGAGGGTACCCGCGCGGCCGGAACCTGTCAACGGGCGCGGACCGCGCGCTTTGCCGGCTCGCGCGGGCGTGGGGCGACGCGCCGGGTGCCACTGGCGGCTTGCCCGCCAGCGTCTTCGGTTCGCGCGCCGGGCCCGCCGCGCCCCGCCCCGCCGCGGAAAGTTCCGTTGACACGCCCGCCGCCCGCGTCAGAATGGGGACTCGGAGGGCCGCCCACCGCGGCCCGCGCCGCCACCCAATCGGGGGACTCGCCATGTCCGAGGCCGCACCGGCCCTATCGCACGGCCTGACCGACGTCCATGCCGCGCGCCTGTTCCGCGGCAGTTGCGTCGCCCTCATCTCCGGCGCCGCCATGTTTGCCATCTCGGGCGACATCATCGGCGCCCTGAAGCAGACGTTCGTCCTCACGAACGAGCAGATCGGCATCATCATGAGCGGCGGCTCGTGGGGCTTCACGATCGCCATCATCGTCCTCGGACCATTGTGCGACGCCCTGGGGATGCGGAACGTCCTGCGCCTGGCCCTGGTCTCGCACCTGGTGGGCGTCGCGATGATGGTGTTCGCCAACGGCTTCTGGATGCTCTTCTTCGGGATGCTCGTCAACGCCGTCGGCAGCGGGGCCGTCGAGGCCGCCTGCAACCCCCTGACCGCGACGATCTACCCCGACCGCAAGACCGAGAAACTCAGCCAGTTCCATATCTGGTTCCCCGGAGGCATCGTCCTCGGGGGGCTGGCCTGTTACGCCGCCACGCGCCTGGGCATCGGCTACTGGCAACTGAAAGTCGCCCTCGTCGTCCCCGTGACGGTGGCCTACGGCGTGATGTTCGCCGGCCAGACGTTCCCGCCGACCGAGCGGGTCCAGTCGGGCGTCTCGTTCGGCGGCATGATCCGCGAGACGCTCCTCAGGCCACTGTTCCTCGTCCTGCTGGGCTGCATGATGCTCACTGCCTCGCTCGAGCTCGGGCCCCAGCGGTGGATTCCGTCGGTCCTCGAGGCGGGCGGCGTCCCGGGCATCCTCGTCCTCGTCTGGATCACGGGCCTGATGGCGGTCCTGCGGCAGTTCGGGGGGGTGGTATCGCGGCTGTTCTCGAACTCGGGCGTCCTGCTCTTGTCGTCGATCCTGGGAGGCGCGGGCCTGGTGGCCCTCAGCCTCGTCAGCGGCATCGCCGCCATCGCCGTCGCCGCCACCGTCTTCGCCGTCGGCGTCTGCTACTTCTGGCCCACGATGCTCGGGACCGTGGCCGAGCGCGTCCCGAAGGGCGGGGCGTTCGCCCTGTCGCTGATCGGCGGCCTGGGCGGCCTCGTCGTCGGCGTCGCCACCGTCCCCTTCATGGGCTGGATCGCCGACGGTTACCTCCACAGCGAACTCGTCCGCAAGTTCACGGTCGACGGCCAGACCATCGACCGCCAGGCCGCGACGGCCGGCGCCCTCCGCTCGGTCGCCGACTCCTATGCCGCGTGGTCCGAGTCGCTCGGCATGGAACGCAGGGACCAGGTCACCCGGGCCGAGATCGGGGCCGTCCTGGAATCGGTCCGCGCCGTCCTTGCCGAGAACACGACGTCGGGCGGCCTGCCGAAACTGGCGACCGCCAACGCCCTGCGCATCGCCATCAAGAACGGCCCCACGCGGGCCGCCAAGGACCTGCCCGAAGGCCCCGAGAAACGCGCCGCCGAGGCCAAGGACGCCGTGGGCAAGGTCCTCAACCCTGCCGAGAACGCAGGCGGCCTGATGGCCTTCCGCTACGTCGCGCCCGTCGCGATCGTGCTGGCCCTGGTCTTCGGCGTCATGTACGCCCAGGACCGCCGCGCCCGCCTCGCCGCCGCGGCGGCGTCATCTTCCTCCCCTCTCCCTGAAGGGAGAGGGGGTGGGGGTGAGGGGTGAAGCAGGCCCCGGGCGCCCAGCCCCCCGCGCCGCCGCCGTCAACCTGATGCGGGCGGCCGCCCGGCACAGCCTTGGCGAAGCCGGGTCGCCCCGACCAGACCGCGAAAGGGCTTCGGCAAGTGCCGGAGCCCTCTGCATTGGCGCACCGCTGAGACCAGCGCCAGTTGCCTCCGGCTCTGACCAGCCACTGCCCTCCCGGTGGGCCCGGCTCCTGACAAGTCGGGCCGTCGTCACTTGCCCGATGAACATACTCGGTGTATAATCTGCCGGTCCGGTTGAGGAGAGCCGGGCGCCGGATCGCGAAGGCACGGAGCAGGGGGGGCGGAGGAGTCGGGGAACTCCCAGGCGCCTGGTTGCGTCGGTTTGTATCAGGGGACGCCCTTCTCCTGTCGAAAAGCGAGGGGAACCGTGCCCAGTCTCTGGGGCGGCGCTCTATCCGCCCGCCGGATGGTCTGCTTCCTGGTTCTGTCCCTGTGGCCGATCCTGTCCGCTCCGGCCCCGGCCCGCGCGACATCGGTCGACTACGTCATCGAGATCAGCGTCGACGGGCTGGGCTCGTCCTACCTCGAAGGCCTCATTTGCGGCAACCAGTTGCCCAACTTCCGGCGGCTGCAACTGGAGGGCGCCTGGACCCTGAACGCCCGCAATGACACCAGCAACACCACCACCCTGCCCAACCACACGACCATGCTGACGGGCCGCGCGGTCGCCGGCGCCGACGGCCACAACTACACCGACGACGGCACCCCCGCCTCTGGCGTCACCATCCACACCAACAAGGGCTCCTACGTCGCCAGCGCCTTCGACGTGGCGCACGACAACGGCCTCTCGACCGCCCTGTTCGCCAACAAGAGCAAGTTCTCCCTCTACCGCGACTCCTACGACGCCTCCGCCGGCGCGCCGGACCTCCTCCCTCCCGACGACGGCACGGGCAAGATCGACATGTATACTTACCAGGGAACGAGCGCCACGCTCATCATGCCCGCCTACCTCGATGCGATGGACGCCTCGCCGCTCCAGTTCAGTTTCCTCCATATGCGCGATCCGGACACCGTCGGCCACGTCTCCGGATGGGGCACGCCGGACTACAACGATGCCCTGAAGACCGTCGATGCGGCCCTGGGCAGCGTCCTCGACATGGTCGAGGCCAACGCCCTCCTCCAGGGCCGCACGGCCATCGTCGTCACGGCCGACCACGGCGGCCGCGGCACCAGCCACTCCTCGACCACCGAGCCGCTGAACTACACGATCCCGTTCTTCGTCTGGGGGCCGGGCGTGGCCGCCAACTCCGACCTCTACGGCCTCAGTGCCGCCACGCGCCTGGATCCCGGCACGGGGCGGCCGGCCTACGCCGACCCGGTCCAGCCGATTCGCAACGGGGACATCGCCAACCTGGGCCTGTCCCTGCTGGGCCTCGGCCCCGTGCCGGGGTCCACCATCAACGCCGTCCAGGACCTGGCCGTCGCGGGCAGCGCGGCGGCGCGCGAGGTCATCGCCTACAGCGCCTTCATCGAGGCGCCGACCGGCGTCTCGAACTGGACGCGCGACCTCGGCGAAACCGAACTCGCCTTCACGACCACGAGCACGCCCCAGGGCGGCTCGTCCTCCCTGGCGGGCACCTACAACTCCACGACCTCGCCGCTTCGGTATCGCGTCACGAGCAGCCTGGCCGAAGCGACCGTCGAGCCCGTTACCTTGCGCGGCTACGGGCAGGTCGAGGCCGCCATCGACATCCTCGTCAAGAACGTCACGTACCACCTCGGCGACTTTTTCAGCGTGACCCTGACCGACGGCGTTGACACGCTCATCCTGGCGGAAGCCGCCGTCGACGCCTCCGGCGACACGCTCAACGCCCTCTCGAAAAACGTCTTCCTCCACTACGCGGCGGCGATCCCTGCCGCGTGGACGACCGCCGCCCTCCGCATCTCCGCCAGCAACCACCTCGACTCCGAGGACATGGATTTCGATAACATCTACTTCACCGGCCTCCCGCTCCCCCCGGCGACCCTCCTCTGGACCGGCGCCGCCGACAGCCAGTGGGGCCCCATCCAGCGGGCCAACTGGTCCGCCGCCGGGGAGGCCCAGGCCTATCGCGACGGCGACCACGTCGTCCTGGATGACGGCGCCGGCGCCGGGCCGATCACCCTCACCGGCATCGTCAGGCCCGGGTCGGTCCTCGTCGAGAGCGCCGCCGACATCGTCCTCGGCGGCACGGGCGCCATCGCGGGCGCGGGCGGCCTGACGAAGACCGGCGCCGCAGCGCTCACCCTCGCGACGCACAACACCTATGCCGGCGACACCCGGATCGAGGCCGGCACGCTCATCGTCGCCGCCGACCGGGCCTTGGGCGCCGGCACCGTCCGGCTCGGCGACACGTCGGGCGCCGAGAGCGCGACCCTGATCGTCTTCGGACCCTACACGGTCGACCGCCCCATCACCGTCGACGACGACGGAGGCGGCTCGTCGCTTCGGACCCTCGGCGGCACGAACACAACGGGCCGGGCGATCTTCTCGGGCGACATCACGCTCGAAGAAGACCTGACGCTGACGGCCGCGCCGGGCGGCGAAGTCCGGATCGAAGGGCTCCTCGACAACTCCGAGGGCCGCGTCCTGACGAAGATCGGCGAGGGAACCGTGATCTTCGACGGGCCGCAGACGCACGGGCCGGGGGCCCTGCTGGACATCCTGGCCGGAACGGTCTACCTGAACACGGATGCCGGAAGCAGCGCGGCCGCCGATCTCTCGATTTCGGTGGCCGACGCGGAACTCTACTTCGGCGCCAGCCAGCACCTGGATGCCCTGACCCTCGGCGATGGCGGCAAGGTCACCTTGGCCGGCGCGCAGGTGGTGGTGCTGGAGCACCTCGTGATGGACGATACGAACCTGGGGTCGATGACGCTCACGCCCGAGCCGGCCACGCTCGTGCTCTTGGCCCTGGGCGGTTTGGGAACGCTGGTGAGGCGCAGGCGGAGGTGAACATGCGGCCGCCGCACGGAGCCCGCGCCGAGGCCTTGCCGGCAGGTCCACCAGCGCGCGGAGGCAGATTCGACTTGCGTCTTGCCGAATTGCGTCGTACCATGCTCTGACCAGGGCCCGGCTGGCTGTCTTCCGTGCTACTAGCCAGGCGGGGAGGGGCGTTTCGAGTCATTGAGAATCCGACGTCGGCGTTCAAGGACGGTCTCCGGGGGAGTAAAACCGCGGGGACCGTCTTTTTTTCCAGCGGCGGGGGGCGGAAAGGAGTTGGGCATGAGGACGGCACTCGCGATGCTGACGGTGCTGGCGATGGCGCTGGTGGCAGCGGAGGCGGAGGCCAAGCCGCACAGTTTCATCGTCATTGGCGATGGAAGCGGCGGGCAGTCCCCGGCGGAGGCCGTTGGCGTGTCGGCTGACGGATCGGTCGTCGTCGGCTCCTATCACACCCCCGATGGCCAGCGGGCGTTCCTGTGGACCGAAGCGGGCGGGGCGGTGGTCCCCCTGGACCAGCCGTCCGGTTTGGCGTGGTCCTGGGCCACGGATGTCTCCGCCAACGGCGACTACGTCTCGGGGTACGGCGGCTCGAGTTTCGGGACCCGCGACGGCTGGGAGGGCATCCGCTGGCAGATCGGCGGCGGCTTCGACCGCATTGCCGTGGAGGGGGCCGGCGTCTGGGCCGCGGGCATCTCCGGAGACGGCTCGACCATCGCCGGCACGGTGCAGGGCGTGGCAGCCGGCGACCTCGCGGAAGCCTTCCGCTGGACCCCGTCCGGCGGCGTTCACAACCTCGGCACGCTGTATGACGACCTCTCGTGGAACCAGAGCAGGGCGACGGGAATCTCGCATGACGGAACGACGATCGTCGGGGACTCCCAAGGCAACGACGGCACGAACTTCTACGCCGACGGGTACCGCTGGACCGAGGACGACGGCATGACGGGGCTCGGCGGGGCCTTCTCGGCCAACGCCGTCTCGCGGGACGGCCAGGTCGTCGTCGGCACCGTCAGCGGCCCGAACGGTTTCGAAGCCTTCCGCTGGACGGCCGCCGACGGCTTCGAGCTGCTCGGCACGCTCGACACGAACCAGACGAGCCAGGCCCTGGGCGTCTCGGGCGACGGCTCGCGAGTCGTCGGCTTCGTTGAGGACCAGAGCACCGACCTGCGGACCGCCTTCGTCTGGGAAGAGGCCACGGGCATGCGGCTCCTTCAGGACGTCCTCGTGAACGAGTTCGGCTTTGCCGACGACCTGGTCGGCTGGAGCCTGACGAAAGTGTACGCCGTCTCGGACGACGGCACGACTCTTGTTGGCCGGGGCTACTACGAGGGCCAGGACTACGCCTTCCGGGCGGTGTTCCCCGAGCCGGCCACGCTGGGGCTGGTGGCCCTGGGCGGGCTGGGCGTGTGCCTTCGCCGCAGGCGGAAGTGAGCGGCGCGGGCCTCCGAGGACCTGCCCGAGGGCCCTGAGAAACACGCCGCCCAGGCCAAGGAGGGCGCCGGCCGGGTCCTCAACCCCGCCGAGAACGCGGGCGGCCTGATGGCCTTCCGCTACGTCGCGCCCGTTGCGATCGTGCTGGCCCTGGTCTTCGGCGTCATGGTCGCCCAGGACCGCCGCGCCCGCCTCGCCGCGGCGGCGTCATCTTCCTCCCCTCTCCCAGAGGGGAGAGGGGGCGGGGGTGAGGGGGCTCCGGCGGCGTAGTGAGCCGGGTGCCATGCTTTCGCCTGCGAAAGCATGCCCCCCGCGCCGCCCGCGCTGTCACCCTGAGCGAGCGCAGCGAGTCGAAGAATCTCGCCGTGGCCGTTGTGTCCACTTTCGCCTCCCGGCCTGCCCGCCGCGTGTGTATAATGCCTTGCGTCACAGGTCCACATCCATTGCAGGAAGAGGGTGCGAGATGGCAGAGATATCGTCCATCACCTTCAGCGGCTACAAGAGCCTCGGCGAGGTAACGCTATCGCCCTTGAGCCGGGTCAACCTCATCACGGGGCGCAACAACATCGGCAAGTCCGCCGTCCTCCAAATGCTCGCAGCGCTGCCGGTTTCAGAGAACATATTCCGGCCAACAGCCCAGCAAGAATCAGTTCTGGCGCTTCCCGAGCAAGGGCTGAGGGCAAACGTGGCCCCCGAGATTGCCATAACGACTGCCATCTCTGATGACGACCTGCTGGGCATCCTGGGGGCCATACACGCTCCCGTGGTCTCCCAAGGCAGGCTGTGCAGCGAGTACAAGGACGCCTACGATCACATCAGGAACTCGGGCGCGTTCGCATCACTCACGTGGGTATTTCGTGCGCACAAAAATAACAGACTTATGCTTACGCAGACCGCCTCAGACGTCCCAGGGGGTGCCGATGCCTGGTGCTCTGTGGTGGACAACGAGGCCTTCTCGCTCAGATGGCAAGAGACCCACAGTTACCTTTTGACTCCGCACTCAATGCCTTTCCTCGATTACCTTCGCTCCGAGCGGGGCCACAGACAACCCGTGCGTGTTGGCCAAGCCCAAGTCATCTCAGACAAAGCCGCAGCCCCTCTTCGCCCACATTGGTCGGCTCTGCAGTCGTTCCTTGACCGCCCCCGGTTCTTCCTCCGCGCCCAGAGGAAGGCAGCCGACGCCGAAGCGGCAGGATACACTCCCAGCCTGAAGGGCGATGGGAGCAACCTGCCTGCCAGACTACACCACCTCCTAAGTAACGACCGTCGGCTGTTCGATAGGATAAGCGCCTTCCTGGCCGAACTCGTGCCGGATGTGTCCAACATCCTCTGCGCCTTCCTGGGACCACAGCCCTCGAACCGCATGCACGTCAAACTCGCAATGGCCGACACAGAGGTGTTGCTGGCCGAGAGCGGGACGGGTGTGGAGCAACTCCTAATGCTCGCCACCGTCCTCTTGGCGGAGAACAAGGAGAGCCTGATTCTCGTGGAGGAGCCGGAGAACCACCTTCATGCCGGTGCCCAGGAGAATCTGATTCGAGAGATCAGCGAGCACCTGAAGCAAGGGCACGCGTTCATCACCACACACTCGCCTTTCCTCATCGCGCCCGACGCGGGCACGACGCTCGTCTCTCTGCGCGCGGGGAAAGATGGCTTGGCGGTGGGCACGTCCGTCGAGGGCACACAAGTCCAGGACGTCCTCGCCGATCTGGGTGTCCGGCCTAGCCACTTCCTGATGGCCGACGTCCTGGTTCTCGTCGAAGGTATCACCGGCGTCGGCCCGGTCGAGGAATGGCTGGCCCGCTGGAAGCCTCTGGAGGATTGCCGGAAGAGGATCAGAATCGTCGTGCATTCCTTCAACCCCTGCGAGGCAGGTAATCCCGCATTCGAGCCCGCGAAGATCCGGGACCTAAACCCCAACGTGGTCTTCTTCGCTGACCGCGACGAGAACCCTGAGACCGACGAGCCGAACGCGGCCCGTGTGGAACTGAAACGCAAGTGCGAGGCGGCGGGCATTCCGTGCTTTGTGCTGGAAGAGGTCCGGCGCCTTGAGGACCTCTTCTCCGCGCAAGCGATCCGGAAGGTGCTGCCGCACAAACCGAAGAACTGGACGTTTGATCCAGCCGGCGGCGCAAGCCCGGTCGCAGACTGGGAAAGGTCGACCGGTGAAGGTTGGCCGAAATGCCGGAACCATGAGGTGGCGGCAGCGATGACCTACGAAGAGATTCAGGCGGTACCGGACCTGAGAAGGCTGCTCGACGCAGTAACCAAGATGGCAGAGCAGGTTGCTGGGGCCGTGGCACGCACTCCGGCCACGTGAAGGGGTGGGCACCGCCCGGGGGAAACCCAATAGACACCCATGGTCCGATTCACGCTGACACAGGTCTTTCTCCTGTGGGTCCTCGGGTTCGGCACCCTCGCGTGGTTCACCCGCAAGCACGTCGCGGCCCTCGCCCGCAGGACTCATCTGCCCCGCGTCGTGAACTACTACCTCGTGCTCACCCCCGTTATCCTCCTGGAAGAGGCGCTGACGATCGAGGTCCCGTACTTCTGGGGCATTCTGCCGATGCTCCTGGCGTTCTACATCCTGTTCCTCCCCCTGTACCTGGTCCAACGCTACAGCCGCTGCTCCTTCGTGCTGGCATCGCTCCTCGCTGGGGCGATGGGCTGTGCCAACGAGTTCCTGGTGGTCGGCCGGGTTCACCAGGTGGACCGGTGGCAGGTGCTCCTCATCCTGAACGCCCTGTGCTTCCTGATCTATGCCGTGATGGCCCTTTGGCCGACGTACTACTTGCAGTCCGCGTTGCCGCAGACGGCTACCCGCCCGGGGCCGCCGGCCGATGCCCCGTGAGGGCGATGTCCCCTGGTCGTCTCTACGGGCACGGCTAAGCGGGCGCTGCCGCGACCCTGCCAATCCGCCCTCCGAAATCCGGAATTCCTGGGGGAAATCACTTGACGCGCGGCAACGGATGGTGTAGACTGCTGAAAATGTGACATCGGAAGGTTCCGCGTCGCCCGGAGGGGGTTTGGGCGGAGCGGACCTCAAGACGAGTACCCGGCGGCCGGGGGAGGAATCCTCCGGCCGCTCTCATTTTGCGCTGGAAGAAGTAGCGATTTGAGAACCGCGGGAGATCGGCCGCGCGGCCGGTTTCCCCTGTTCCCTTGGGGACCGCATGGCACGAAGGGGGCGGCAATGGTCAGGGC
>CAYGZE010000026.1:17559-24436 GCA_964354185.1 uncultured Anaerolineales bacterium
TTCCCCTGTTCCCTTGGGGACCGCATGGCACGAAGGGGGCGGCAATGGTCAGGGCAAAGGGCGTGATGAGGGCGGCGGTTGTGGCGGTGGTGGTGTGTGTAGCCCTGGCCTCGGCTGCCTCGGCGGCGGTCACCATCGAGACAGTCCCCGTGAGCAACACGGGCAACACGGGCGACCCGGAAACCGGCTACGGCGCGGTGGACTATGACTACCGCATCGGCACGCATGAGATTACGGCCGGACAGTACTGCGAGTTCCTGAAAGCCGTGGCCGAGACGGACACCTACGGGCTGTACAACACGATCATGTGGAGCTACACCTTCGGCTGCAAGATCCAGCGGACCAACACGGGCAGCGGCTACACGTACAGCGTGGCCTCCGACTGGGCCAACCGGCCGGTCAACTACGTCTCGTGGGGCGATGCAGCCCGGTTCGCCAACTGGCTGACGAACGGCCAGCCGACGGGCGGCCAGGACCTTACGACCACCGAGAACGGCTCGTACTTCCTGAACGGAGCAACGACCGATGCGGCGCTGATAGCCGCGACGCGAATCGCCCAGCACGCCATGACGCCAGGCAAGAAGTACTACTTCATCCCCACCGAGGATGAGTGGTACAAGGCCGCCTACCATAAGAACGACGGGGATACGGGCAACTACTTCGACTATCCCACCGGCACCGATAGCGTCCCCAGCAATGATCTTGTAGACCCCGACCCGGGCAACAATGCGAACTTCGTTGTGAGTTGGCCCGGGGACGTTACCGTCGGCAGCCCCTACTATCGTACGCCTGTCGGGGAGTTCGAGAACAGCGAAAGCCCCTACGGCACGTTCGACCAGGGGGGCAACGTCTTGGAGTGGAACGAGGCGATCGTCTCCGGATCATATCGCGGCCTGCGGGGCGGGTCGTTCGACGGCACCGGGTACGCCCTGAACGTGGCGTGTTGGTCCAGCGCCTGGCCGACGGGCGAGAGCGCCGGCTTCGGGTTCCGCGTCGCCGAGGTCCCTGAACCGGCCACGATGAGCCTGCTGGCGCTGGGCGGCCTGGGGTTGCTCGCGAGGCGAAGAAGCGTTCGAGGATAACCCCTGCCTGTCGGCAGGCAGGCTTCGCCCGCCAAGACGAAGGGCGGGCTACGCCGTGACGGGTCCGCGATCCGAAATGGCCTTCTCCGGCATTCTGCACTCTGCAATCGTAAGTGCCTTCCCTTGCGTCCTTTGCGCCCTTTGCGGTTGAGGGCGCCTTCCCAGTCCCCAGTCCCGAGTCCCCGGTCCCCGAATTGCTGTAAGTCTTATGGACGTATCGCCACCCATACTGGGTAAAAACACGGTCAAAAGCGTCGGAAAACCGACTGAAAGTGTCAGAGTTCGAGCGCAAAACGTCAAAAAACGATCGGAAAACGATAGGAAAACGACACGTTTCGTCTTGCCTATCTTAACATCCGCGACGGCCGACACCCCTGGCGCTAGCGCCAGGGCGGTTTTGGCCAGCCAGGAGGCCCCAAAATCGGCGAATTTCGCGCGCGCCATCCCGTTTTCCGGATTGTAAAAATGGGACTTACAGCAAAACCGGGGGGCGGAACGGCGACCCGGGCGCCACCCTCACCCCCGCCCCCTCTCCCTGAGGGAGAGGGTGGCCGAAGGCCGGGTGAGGGGGTGCTGTGCCGCGGGTGAGGAACACTGGCGGGCAAGCCGCCAGTGGCACCCGGCGAAAGCGGCGCTTCCGCGGCGGGCTCGAAAGGCACAACGGCACCCGGCAGGGCGAACGGGCTGTCGCCCTCAGGATACCGGCTAGGCGGGCGAAGGCGGGGGCGGCCGCACGGGCAGCGGCAGCCAGGCCAGGACCCGCTGGATCATCCGGTCCCAGTAGCCCCACTCGTGCTCGCCGGGGCCTTCCTCGTAGGTCAGGTCGAGGCCGACCCGGCGGGCGTGGTCGCGGAACCGCAGGTTGTCCTGGTAGAGGAAGTCCTCGGTGCCGCAGCACTGGTAGAGGACCGGCCGCGGGCCCTTGGACCGGGCAACCTGCCGTGCGAGGTGCACCAGGTCGTTCTCGCTCCCGGTGAAGGCCGCCAGGTCGCCGAAGACGTGGGCGAGTTCCGGCCGCATCTCGTTCTCGGGGTCGGCGACGTGGGCGGCCATGTCGAGGGCCCCCGACAGGCTGGCCGCCGCGGCGAACCGGTCCGGGCACCTGAGGGCCCACTTGAACGCCCCGTAGCCGCCCATCGACAGGCCCGCCACGAACGTGTCGTCCCGCCGGTCCGACAGGGGGAAGAATCCGCGGGCCAGGGCGGGCAGTTCCTCGCTGACGAACGTCCAGTAGCGGTGCCCGTAGGCCGTATCGGCGTAGAAACTGCGGTGGACCGCGGGCATGACCACTGCCAGGCCCAGCGGGGCGACGTACCGCTCGATGCTCGTGCGGCGCTGCCAGATCGTGTGATCGTCCGACAGGCCGTGCAGGAGGTAGAGGGTGGGGTGCCGCGCGGCCGGGGGGGCCGAGGCGATGCCGATCTGGCCCGTCCCGGCGGCCTGGGGCAGGACGACGCACATCGAGGCCGAGAGGCCCAGGACCTCGGAGAAGAAGTCGCAATGGACGAGGGCCACGGTCGGTCCTCCCGGCGCTCTCGCGCCTGGCCATGCGGCAACCGCGCGCGGGGCCCGCGGAACGGCCGCCGCGGGCCTCCAGGCGGCGTCAGGCGCCCAGGCGCCCGAGCAGGACCAGCATGAACACCATGGTGAAGATGCCGACCGTCTCGGCGATGCCGAGGGCGATGAGGACGAAGGCGAAGCCCTTGCCCTCGGAGTCGCTGAGCATGCGGCAGCCGGCGGCGCCGATGGCCCCCTGCATCCAGGCGGAGAGCCATTCGCCGAGGCCCGTGGCCAGGCCGATGCCAAAGAGGGCCCCGCCATTGGTGGCGGCCGTGCTGAGTTTGCCGGACATCGCCAGCATGACGATCATGCCGTAGATGGTCTGCGTGATGGGGGCGGCCACGCAGATGATGTAGATGAACCGCAGGGGTTTGCCGGCCTTGACGTCCTTGGCCCAGGCCCCGGCGGCCGACATACCCGCCGCCCCGGCCCCCAGGGAACTGCCCAGGGCCGCCATGCCGACCGCCAGGCCCGCGCCCAACTGGCCCAGAAAAACGTTCGCGTCCATGGTTCAAGTCTCCTTCGAGAGCCGTCTGGAAAAGGGTTCGTAGGCGTAGCCGCTCCACTGCATCCCAAGGTTGTTCGAGAACTCCAGCATGTTCAGCCGCACGCCGTGCGCAAGAAGCGAGATGATCGACAGAGCGACGTTGAGCGCGTGCGCAATTATGATCAGGGGGATCATCGCCACGATGGGCAGGGACGAGGTCATCTCGTTGAACGACACGGCCAGGACGCTCCCGGCCAGGCCGATCGCCATCAGGCGCAGGTAACTCATCGTGTCGCCGAAACTGCCGATGGCCGACAGGGGGAAGTTGGCCAGTCCCAGCCCCACCATTTTCAGCGGATTGCGGTCGGGAGACGAGAAAAGGACGGCCAGCGAGCCCCCGACGATCAGGCCCCACGGGTAATAGGGGAACCGCCAGAGTTCAAACGGGGCGTTTGTCAGGACCATGATCACCAGTCCGTAGATGCCGTAGAACCAGACCACCCACCCCACCTCGCTCAGAAACGTCAACCGAGGGAACGCGGCCTTGGCTTTCCACAGGTGGGCAATCGCCAGGTGGATGGCCCCCAGCGTCGCGCTGATGAGCATCAGGCGGTCCATGGTGGCCGGTTCCATGTTCACGGGGATGAACGGCCGCTGGCGGCCGAGGAGCCACGAAAAGTCGTATCCGAAGATGCTGCAGGTAATCACGCCCCACACGACGGAGCAGGCGCCGATGACCATGACCAGTTGCGCGAGTTCCGCGACCCCGGCGGCCTTCATCCTCCGGTAGAAGACGGCCGGGAGCAGGAGATAGAGCAACCCGTAGCCGGTGTCGGAGATCAGGATCGCCGAGAGGATCGGCAAGGCGATCATGAACGCGGCCGACACGTCGAACTCCAGGTACCCCGGGACGGTGCCGAGGATCTGGAAGAGGCCCTTCATGGGGCGGGCCCACCACGGGTACCGGATGAGGGTCGGGGGCTCCTCCTCGGGGGCGGCGTCGCGGACCTCGGCGGCGGCCTCGACGCCCACGGCCCGCAGGTCGGCTGCGAGCGAGGCCGCGCGGTCCTCCGGCACCCAGCCCTGGAGGGCGTAGAGGTGCTCGTCGGCCAGGGCGCTTCGCGTCGCGACGGTCCAGGCGGCCTCTTCCTGGAGCCGCGCCTGGGCGGCCGCCATCGCCGGGGCCAGGTGGGCGAGGGCGGCGGTCCGCGCGGCCCCGGCCTGGAGTACCGCGTCGACCTTGGCGGCCTCGGCCCGCAGGGTCGGCCGGTCGGCCTGCGGCAGGGGGACGGGCTCGGCGCCCGCGGGCAGTTCGGGCTCGCCGTCGCGATGGATGACGGCCACGAGCGACCGCCGGCCCGGCCACGGGCCGACGATGTGGACGACCTCGGCCCGCACGTCGGGGACCTGCTTGGTGGGGACGAGGAAGAAGCGCGGCTCGACGCCGGCCCTGCGGAGGTCCTCCAACTGCTCCAGCCGCACGTCGCCCCAGAGGGCCAACTGCTCGATGCGGCGGTGCAGGGTTGAGAGGCGTGCCCCGAGTTCGGCAGATTCGCGCTGGATGCGGAGGACCTCGGCGGCCGCCTCCTCGGGCGCCAGGTCGGGCGGCGCGCCCGCCGGCGTCGTCGTCTCCAGGACCTGCCGGGCCCGGCGGAACCGGTCGAGGGCCGAGACGGTCTCGGCGTCGGGCGCGGCACGGGCCCGGTCCACCGGAACCAGGTGGACCACGCTCAGGCCGCGCAAGGCCTCCAGCAGGGCGTCGCGATCGGCGGCCCGGGCGACCACGTGGGTCTTGAGCATCTTGACGATCATGGCGCGCGAGGCTCCTCGCCGGCGGCGGGGCCGGCCTCGGTGTCGCCCTCGGAGCCGGGGCCGCACGGAGCGAACGCGTACACGGTCTTCTCGTCCTCGGCGATCTTGCCCTTGGCGATCTTGGCGCGGCCGACGGCGGCGGTCATCTCGTCGCCCAGGCGGATGCGGATCTGCCGGATGGCCTCGCGGGCCTCGGGGATCTTCACCTTCTCAAAGAGATTGACGCGCTGGACGATCTTCGTGAGTTCGCGGCTCAGGAGGTCGTACTGCTGCTGGAGGACGTCGGCCTGGGCCTGGCGCCGGTTGACCTCCTTCAGGTCGGCCAGGGCCCGATCGACCCAGGCCGGCGTCGCGAACAGGCTGTAGGCGGCCTGGGCGAAGAGGGCGTCCTCGAACACGGGCACGGAGACCCCGGCGACGTTCTCGCGCGAGACCTTGACCTCGGTCGGCGTCGCCAGGTGCCGCACGTTCAGGCCGGCGGTGTCCGAGAGGACGTGCTCGTAGCGGGCGAAGGCGGCGCGGGCGGCCTGGGCGGCCTCGACGGCCTGGCGCCGCTTCTGCGCCACGTCGCGCAGGGTCATCTGGAGTTGCTGCTGCTTGAGTTTGAGCATGGGGAGGTAGCGCTCGAAGCGGGCGAGGGCGTCGCGGTGGCGCTTGAGTTCGGGGCGAGTGAGTTTGATTTTCTTAGCCATAATTCGACCTGATGGCCATTCATTGCAGATTGCAGATTGCAGAATGCAGAATACCGACTAGGCCTTCCGAGATCCTTTCGGCTTGATCTTGCGGCGGGCCGTGTTGATGGAGGCCACGAAGATGGCCAGCAGTTCGTCGGCCTCCCGCATGAGGTCCGCCACCCGGGGCGCTTCCACCACGTTGGCGTCCGTAAGCAATTCCATCCAGTACAGCGACTCGTCCGCCTCTTCCTGCACGATGTGCATCTTGGCGACGAAATCGGCCGGTGATCGCGCGCGGCACACCGCGCGGTAGTTTGCGCCGACGCTCGTGCCGGACCGCAGCAACTGGCGGCCGATGACTTCCCCCATACGGTTCTTGGGTAGGGCCTGGACAAGCCGGATGACGCGGAGCGCGAACCGCTTGGTCCGCTGTTTCAGGTCCTTCGGCTCCACGACGGTCTCCCTCCAGGCGGCTGGTGTTCTGCAATCTGCAATCTTCAATCTGCAATGGAGACGGTCACCTCTGGGCGCCAGCCGCTTCGGCGTTCTGGGGCCAATGCTTCTCGATGATCGCGCGGCGGATGCCGGTCTCGGCCGGCTCGAAGCACGCGGCCAGGATGGTCCAGCAGCGGTCGAGGGCCTCCTCGAGCGGGATGTTCACCCGCAGGTCCATGATCTCTCGCTCGAACCGCTCGCCGTACTGGAGGAGTTTGCGGTCCCAGGCGGACATCTCGAAGCCCATGTCGCGTTTCTCGCGGCTCTCGCGGCAGAGGGCGTACAGTTGGATGCACCCGTCCATGATGGCGCGGTGATCGTCGCGGGTCTTGCCGTTGACCTGCTGCTTCAGGCGCGAGAGGCTGCCGAACGGCTCGATCCACTGGTTCCGCAGGTAGAACTGGCCCTCGGTGATGTAGCCGGTGTTGTCGGGGACGGGATGCGTCACGTCGTCGCCCGGCATCGTCGTGCAGGCCAGGACGGTCATCGAGCCGGCGCCGTCGAGGTCGACGGCCTTCTCGTACCGGCGGGCGAGTTGCGTGTAGAGGTCGCCGGGGTAGCCGCGGTTCGACGGGATCTGCTCCATCGTGATGGCGATCTCCTTGAGGGCGTCGGCGAAGGCCGTCATGTCCGTCAGCAGGACCAGGATGCGCTTGCCCTGGAGGGCGAAGTTCTCGCCGACGGCCAGGCACAGATCGGGCACCAGGAGGCACTCGACGACCGGGTCGGCGGCGGTGTGGATGAAGAGGATCGTGCGCCCCAGGACG
>CAYGZE010000027.1:0-10999 GCA_964354185.1 uncultured Anaerolineales bacterium
GCCCGTCGCCGTCCACGTCCCAGGCGCGGGTCGTCTCGACGTTGCCGACCTCGGCGATGACGTGCTCGGGCCAGGGCTTCGTGGGGTCGCCCTTGGGGTTCTCGCGCCAGCGGATGTTGTTGCCCCACCAGCCGCCCGTGATGAAGTCGGTGTAGCCGTCGCCGTTCACGTCCATCGGGATCGTGGAGAAGTCGTCGTAGTACTCGCCCTCGGCCCGGACCCGGCCGACCTTGCACTTGCGGTCGAACTTCGGGCCGGGGTACCAGTAGGCGCCGCTCACGATGTCGAGGACGCCGTCGTTGTCGACGTCGAAGGCGGCGGCCGACTCGTAGCGTTCATCGGCAATGAGGACCTTCTGGAATCTCAGGGGGCCCATCGCGTCGGTTCCTTTCCTTCCAGCCCTTGGCGCCGGCTCCCGAAGGGCCGGGACATGCCAGTTAACCGTCAAGCGAGTGCCGAAGCCAGCGAAAAACCACCGGCCGCCGAGGCGGGGTTTGGCCGCGGATCGTGGTCGTGCTGTCAGGCCCCTTCCAGGGGCCTTGCCCCCGCGCCAGCGGGGTGTAGCCCCGCCGTTCTACGGCGGGGGCGAGACGGCGGCACCCGCCGAGGCGGCAGGACGCCCCAAGGACCCGCCCGCACCATGCCCGGCGGCCGCCGGCAGCCTTTTCTCCGGCGGCAGGGCGGCCCTTGCGCCGCGATGATGACACGGGGGGGCAGACAAATCCAGCCAGCCAGGTCGTAGTTGTGAGAACGGATATTTTTATATTGACTCAGCCCCCACAACCGGATAGTTTCGAATGAAGTGGGATCTCTGGGATTCAGGGGCTCAGCGTCGCGTGCCCCTGGACGTCTCTTTTCTCGAAAAGGACGCCATGCCATTCTACTACCGTATCGACGAGGCAACGCCCGACGGGCGGCGAACGGCCGAAACCCTCCTCCGCCTCCGCGGGCAACTGGACACCGAGCTTCCGGCCCGGAACCTCTCAGACACGCTCCTGCTGGCCACGTGGAACCTCCGCGAGTTCGACTCGGCCAAGTACGGCCCGCGCCTCCCGGAGGCGCTCTACTACATCGCCGAGATCATCTCGCGGTTCGACTTGGTGGCCGTCCAAGAGGTGCGCGAGGACTTGGCCGCCCTGAAGGGGCTGATGAGAATCCTCGGCGGGTGGTGGAATTACCTGGTCACCGACCTGACCGAGGGGAGTAGCGGGAACTACGAGAGGCTGGCCTTCGTGTTCGACAGGCGCAAGATCTCGTTTTCGGGCCTGGCGGGCGAGGCCGTCATGCCACCGACCAAGGCGAAGACGCCGGCCGAACAACTGGCCCGCACCCCCTATATCGTCGGGTTCCAGGCCGGATGGTTCAAGTTCGCCCTCTGCACCGTGCACATCATCTACGGCGAGGGGAAGGCCGTTCCGCCCGCCCGCCTGAAGGAGATTGACTCGATCGCCTCTTTCCTGGCCAAGCGGGCCGGCAACCTGGCGAAGCAGCACGAGGCGGAGCACCTGCTTCTGCTGGGCGACTTCAACATCTTCGCCACGACCGACGCCACGCTCAAGGCCATCGAGAAGGCAGGCTTCTGCATCCCGCCGGAACTCCAGAGCATCGAGGGCACCAACGTCGACCACAAGAAGCACTATGACCAGATCGCGTACTTCCCCGTCGAGCAGAAGATCGGGTTCACGGGCAAGGCGGGGGTCTTTGACTTCTATGATTCCGTCTTCCGGCTGGGAACGGACGACGCCACGTACCTGCCGGCGGCCCGGGCGAACTACGAACGGGCGAAGAAAAAGACCTTGGCCCCCGACCGCTGGCCTGGCAAAGGCTTCCGGGAGTGGCGAACCTACCAGATGTCGGACCACCTGCCCATGTGGGTTGAACTGAAGATCGACTTCGGCCAGGAGTACCTCCAAGCCAAGGCGGCAGGCCGGTGAGCCAGCGCTCGGACGGATGAGAGGCGCTGACCTGTCGGCCCGAGGCCATGTGCCGCACAAGCCGGTGGCTCCAGACACGGCGAGCACCTCGACCCATCGAGGGGCCAGGTTTTGCCCGGCAACTTCCTCGTTGGTCCAAGGGCGAGCGAACCTGCTACCTGCCGAACCGCAGGCGGATGTACTCGCGGGCGACCCGCAGGTCCTCGACCGCCTCGGCCGCGTCGCACGGCGGCTTCATCGCCCCGCGGCACACCTGGACGAAGTTGACCGCCTGCTGCCGCATCGCGTGGACCCACGGGAGCGTCGGCTCCGTGCGCTCGGGCGTTTGGCCGCCCGGGTCGCGATAGACCGAGACCGTCCCCGCGCGGTTCGACGCCAGGGGCGCCGGAAGGCGCAACTCCAGGTACCCCTTCTCGAACGCCACCAGGGCCGACTCCTCCCACGCGACCGTCGTCCGGTAGGGCGTCATCTCGATCACGCCCGCGACGCCGGAGCGGCCCTCGACCGCCATCAGCACGCCGCTCTTATCGGCGTACGTCACCCGGTACGGCTCGCCCAGGAGGTGCCGCATCAGGTTCACCTGGTGGATGTAGTAGTTGACGAACCGGACGTACTCGCCGGCGGGGCCCTTCCACTCCCAGGCGGGCTTGCCGGCCGAGGCCCCGGGGAGGTCGTCGAGCGGCGGCTCGCGCTCCAGCACGGGCCCCGCGTCGCCCGCGCTGAGGAGGCCCAGGAAGCCGTTGGCGACCCAGTCGCCCGCCGGCATAAGGATGCGCACATACTTCAAGGCGCCCATCTCCCCCGTCTTCTTCCAGGCGTCGATCAGGTCCTTCGCGTACATCGTGGCCGGGTCGGACCGCTTGTGGTACCCGACCATGTGGGTGCAGCCGGCCCGGGCGGCGGCCTGGGCAAGCCGCCGGCCTGCCTTGACGCCCACCGCCAGCGGCTTCTCCGTGAAGACGTACCGCGCGGCCTTGTAGAGGTCGGGCAGGAGGACCGCGTGCCGGTCGAAGGGCTGGCTTGCGACGATGCCGTCGAGGCGCTCGGCGGCGAGCATCTCGCGGTGATCGGCGTAGACCCGGGGCACGCCGTAGCGGCGGGCCACCAGGCGGCCTGTCTCCTGCCGGAGTTCCGCCAGGGCGACGACCTCGCAGTCCTCGACCGTCACGTAGTTCCTCAGGTGGGCCGCCTGGCCCATCCCGCCGACGCCGACGAACCCGATCCTGACCTTCTTCATGGACGTTCCTTTCCTGCGGCCGGGCGAGCGCTAGGGGGTCTCGCCCGGGCCGGCCTCCTCCTTCGGCGACGGTGATTCCTCCGGCGCGGCCGCCGACTTCTGGGGTTCTTCCACGGGCGGCGAGTGGGCGATGAGCCGCCAAACCTCCCCCTGCTTGGCGAGGTAGACGCGGACCCGTTCCCCCGGCCGCACGGGCAGCCGGAAGATCTGCGAGAACGTGTCGGTGGCGTTGTGCTGGCAGCGGCACCAGAAGCCGAAGGCCAGGGCCTCGCCCTCCTTCGTCCCGGCGCCCTTGACGACGCGCTCGAGCTGGAGGACCGACCGCACGTCGGCCGTGCAGGGGCGGACCATGACGGCACCGCTGGCGGACCGGATGGGCCTGCCCAGGCGGTGGGCGGCGACCATGGTGCCGAGGACCGACCCCTCGGCCACGAGGCCCGCGACCTCTTCGGCCCGCGCAAGGTCCTCCATCGGCTCGTAGACCTGCGGCCCGGCGCAGCCGACGGCGAGCGCGAGGGCGAGCGGCAGAACGGTGGCGAGCGCGGCCGCGCGGCAGCGACGGCTCATCGGGGCCCCTCCCTGGCGGCGCGCGGCGGCGCGGCGATTCACTCGCCCGTGTAGAGGCGGACCCGCCGCCCCGGGTCCACGGACGCAGGCTGCGGCAACTCGATCTGGTGGGCGATCAGCCACCACTGCCCTCCCCGGTTCATCAGGTAGGCCATTACCTTGTCGCCCGGAAGGACGGGGGGCGCGGGGCGCTCGACCTTCGCGCCCTTGGCGGGATGGAAGCACGGGCCGAGGTACCGGAACTCGAGCGGGCTGGGCGCGTCGGGGGGACCCTTGACGACGCGGTCCACTTTCAGTTTGACGATCTGCTCGGCCACGCAGTCGGTGCCCAGTCTCTGGCCGGCGGCACCCCGGACCTCGCCCTGGAGCCAGTGCCTGCCGACGTCGACCTGGGCGGCCTCGCCGGAGACGATGAGACCGGCCTGCTCGGCGGCCAGGCCGAAGTCCTTCGCGCAGGTGTAGGACTGCGCCCGCGCGCACCCGGCGGCGAGTGCCGCGGCGGCGATGAGGGCCCAGATTCCCGGTCGTCTCGCGTTCATGCCCTGCGCCTCCTCATGCCAAGGTCTGTGCCCGGCGCCTATCGCACGGCGTAGAGCGCCTTGTCCTGGCCCGCGAAGTAGATGACGCCGTCGTCCACCGCGGGCGACGAGTGGATGCCGTCCTCGGTGCGGTACCGCCACTTGAGTTCCCCTGTGCGGGCGTCGAGGGCGTAGACGTTCCCGTCCTCGGAACCAACGTAGACGAGGCCGCCGGCGAGGGCGGGCGACGACCGGACGGCCTTCTCGGCCTGGAACCGCCATGCCTGGAGGCCGGTGGCGGCGTCGACGGCGTAGAGGGCCTTGTCGTCGCTGCCGAAGTAGACGAGCCCGTCCGCCACGGCGGGGGAGGAGACGATGCCCTTGTCGGCCTTGAACCGCCACTTCTCCTGGCCCGTGCCGACGTCGAGGGCGTAGAGGTAGCCCTTGCCGTCGCCGAAGCAGGCGATCCCGTCGGCCACGGCGGCCGACGTGTCGACTCCCTTCTCGGCCTTATAGCGCCATTTCTCCATGCCGCCCTGAAGGTCCAGGGCGAAGAACTGGCCCTTGCCGTTGCCGAAGTAGACGGTGCCGCCGGCCACCGCGGGCGACGCGCGGATGCCCTTGTCGGCGTCGAAACTCCACCGCTCCATGCCCGTCCCCGTGTCGAGGGCGTAAAGGCGGCCGTCGTCGCTGCCGAAGAGGACCAGCCCCTCGACCACCACGGGCGACGACACGATGCCCTTGCCGGCCTTGAACCGCCACTTCTCGGTGCCCGTCTTCGCGTCCAGGGCGTAGAGGCGGCTGTCCTGGCTGCCGACATAGACGACGCCGCCCGCCACCGCGGGGGATGACTGGATGTCTTTGCCGGCCTTGAACCGCCATCGCTCGACGCCCGTCGCGGCGTCGACCGCGTAGAGCCGATCGTCGTTGCAGCCGACGTAGACCATCCCGTCGGCCACCGCGGGGGACGACAGGCTCTTTTCGTCCAGCCGGCACCGCCACGCGAGTTCCTTGAGTTGCGGCACGCCGCGCGTTGCGAACACGCCTGTCCGCGCGGGGCATCCGCGGAACATGGCCGCCGGACCCGCCGGCGGGGCAAGGATCGCCGGCGGCGGAGGCGGAGGAGGCGGCGGCGTCTCGGCCACGAGCAGGCTCGCGGCAACCATGAGGCAGGCAGCGGTCAGCCAGATTCGCGTGGCGTGGCGCATCGGGGATGTCCCTTCCGTGTCTTCGAGGTCCGAACAGACGGCGGCTCGCGTGCCGCCGCTCCCATGAGTGTACGCCAAACCGCGGCGGCTTGCCACTGGCAAGCACACGGGGAACCGGGCCGGGCGGCGCGGCCGCCTGCCGCAAGCCCGTGCCGAGCGCGGCGACTCAACTTTTTTCCCTTGCTTTCGTTCGTCGACCCGCGGTATGCTCACAGTCAGACTTGGAGGATGCACATGGCGACCATCTACGTCAATTGGGAGTTTCCCCTCCTTCACCGGCCACGGTGAGTGGGTGGTTGCCGCAGGGAAGTAACGTCAACGGCCCGCTCGCCCCGGTGAGCGGGCTTCTTTCTGATCCCTGGCCGCCCAGAAAAAGCCCGCGCCGCGAGGCGGGCTTCTTTCGTCTGACGGCCGTGCCGGCAGGCAGGGCAGGCCGAGCGCGAGGGCGCCGATGTCAGGGAAGTACCGGACACTCTGGGACGCGATGGAGGGGCAGCGCCTGCGGTACGTCCTGGCCATCGGGCTGATGGTCGCCGGGACGCAGGCGATGTACCTCGTGCCGCTCGTGGGCCGGGCGACGCTCGACAGCGTCATCGGCGACAAGCCGCTCGACGCCCCCGGGTTCGTGGTCCGCCTGGTGGACTCGGTGGGCGGCGCGGCCGCCCTGCGGGACCGCCTCTGGGCGCCGGGGCTGGTCGGGTTCGCGATCACGGTCGTGGCGGGGTCGTGCGGATACGTCCGGGGCCGGATGGTGGCCGTCGCCGCGGAGACGACGGGCTGGCGGCTCCGGAACCGGCTCTACGACCATCTTCAGCACCTGCCGACGGCGTACCTGGACAAGGCCGACACGGGCGACCTCGTCCAGCGGTGCACGTCGGACGTGGAGAAAGTCCAGGGGTTCCTGGGCGACCAGATCGTCAACATCAGCCGCGCGGCCGTGATGCTCGCGACGGCGCTGCCGATCATGATCCTCATGGACGCCAGGATGACGCTGATCTCAATGGCCGTCGTGCCGGTCGTGGTGGCGTTCTCGTTCGTCTTCTTCGTGCGGGTGCGGACGGCCTGGCAGCGCGTCCAGGAGTCCGAGGCGGAGATGACGACGCAACTCCAGGAGAACCTGACGGGGATCCGGGTGGTCCGGGCGTTCGCGCGGCAGGACCACGAGTCGGCGAAGTTCGCCGGCCGCAACGCGCGGTTCCGCGACCTGCGGGTGCGGCTCATCCGGCTGATGTCGGTGTTCTGGCCGAGCACGGACTTCCTGACGATCGTGCAGGGGGGCCTCGTCCTGCTGCTGGGGGCGTGGTGGATCTCGCGCGGGCGGATGACGGTGGGCACGGTGTTCGCCTTCCTGGCCTACATGAACATGTTCCTGTGGCCCGTCCGGCAACTCGGCCGCATCCTCGCCGACGTGGGCCAGACGACGGTCTCGCTGGGGCGGCTGGAGACGATCCTCGCCGTGGCGCGCGAGGGGGAGCCGGCGCCCCGCGCGGCCGCGCCCGAGCCGATCGAGGGCCGCATCGCCGTGCGGAATCTCACGTTCGCGCACGACGGCGCCGCCGCGGCGCTTCGCGACGTGTCGTTCGAGGTCGAGCCGGGCCAGACGCTGGCGATCCTCGGCCCCTCCGGTTCGGGTAAGTCGACGCTGGTCAACCTGCTGCTGCGGCTCTACGACTACGAGGTTGGCAGCATCCGCGTCGACGGGCGCGAACTCCGCGACCTCCCGCGGAAGGCGACCCGCGCCTGGATGGGCGTCGTCATGCAGGAACCGTTCCTCTACTCGAAGACCGTGCGCGACAACATCCGGCTGGGCGGGCTCCACGCCTCCGACGAGCATGTCGAGGCGGCCGCACGCTCCGCCTGCGTCCACGACAACATCATGGCGTTCGAGAAGGGCTACGAAACGGTCGTCGGGGAGCGAGGCGTGACGCTGTCGGGCGGCCAGCGGCAGCGCGTCGCCCTGGCGCGGGCGATCCTGAAGGACCCGCCCATCCTCATCCTCGACGACGCCCTGAGCGCCGTCGACACCGAGACCGAGATGCTCATCCTCGACGCCCTCCGCGCGCGCCACCGGCGCCGCACGACCCTGGTCATCGCGCACCGCCTCTCGACCCTCAAGGCCGCCGATCGGATCATCGTGCTGGAGGGCGGCCGCATCACCCAGTCGGGCACGCACGACCGGCTCGTCCGCGAGGACGGCCTGTACCGGCGCCTCTGGCGGATCCAGGGCGCCATGGAGGACCTGCTGGAGGCCGAGTAACCGGCGTGCCCGGCGGCCGCCGCCCCCGCGCGGCGCCCCGCCCGGGCCGGAGACGAGACATGACGGACGACACCCTCCAGGAAGAGGAGTTTCAGGGCAACCTGAACGTGGCCCTGTGGCGCCAGATGCTGCGCCACTTGCGGCCCTACTGGAAGTGCGCGCTCGGAGTGGTCGGCGTCGGCGGCATCGTGGCCGCCTGCGACGCGGGCCTCACGCTGCTGACGCGCAGCGTCATCGACGAGGCCGTCGGCCGGGGACCCCGCGCCGACCTTGTGCCCTACGGCCTGGCCTACGCGGGTCTCGCCCTGACGCTCTGCGTGGCCGTCTTCGGGTTCATCAACCTTGCCGGCCGCATCACCACCCACGTCAGCCACGACATCCGCAGGGCCGGCTTCGCCAAACTCCAGGAACTCTCGTTCTCCTACTACGACCGTCGGCCCGTGGGCTGGCTGATGGCACGGCTGACGAGCGATTGCGAGCGCCTGTCCCAACTGATGGGGTGGGGCTTGCTGGACCTGGTCTGGGGCTCGGCGTTCCTGGCGACCGTGGCGGTGATCCTGCTCGTGATTTACTGGAAAGTCGCCCTGGCGGTCTTCCTGGTCATCCCGCCCCTGGTCTGGACGTGCCACGTGTTCCAGAAGCGGCTGCTCCTGACCTCGCGGCAGGCCCGCAAGGCCAACTCCATCGTGACCGCCTCCTACAACGAGGCCCTGATGGGCGTCCGCACCACGAAGACGCTCGTCCGCGAGGGGGAGAACCTGCGCGAGTTCCGGGGACTTACGGGGGAGTTGTACGGCGCCTCGGTCCGCAACGCCTTCCAGTCGGCCCTCTTCTGGCCCACGGTCAGCGCCCTCGGCAGCGTGGGGACCGGCCTGGCGCTGTGGGTCGGCGGCGGCGCGGTCCTCGCCGGCACGATGTCGATCGGCACGCTCATCCTGTTCCTCTCCTACGCCCCGCGGTTCTTCGACCCGATCCAGGAGATGGCCCGCATCTTCACGCAAATCCTGGGGGCCCAGGCCGCCGCCGAACGCGTCCAGGAACTCCTCGACACGGAGCCCGAGGTGAAGGACTCGCCCGAGGTTGCGGCGGCGATCGCGCGGCGGCGCGCGGCGGCCCTGCGGCCGGGGGCCGCGCCCGACGGCTTGGCCGTCGACGGCCTGCCCGACCGCATCGGCGAGATCGAGTTCCGCAACGTCTCCTTCGCCTACAAGGCGGGCCCGGCGGTCCTCGACGGCTTCAGCCTGAAGGTCCGGCCGCACGAGACCCTCGCCCTCGTCGGGCCGACGGGCGGCGGCAAGAGCACCATCGTCAGCCTCCTGTGCCGCTTCTACGAGCCGACGGCCGGCGAGGTTCTCTTCGGCGGCGTCGACTACCGGAAGCGCAGCCTCCGCTGGCTCCAGTCGAAACTCGGCATCGTCCTCCAGTCGCCCCACCTGTTCAGCGGCACGGTCCGCGAGAACATCGCCTACGGGAACCTCGCGGCGAGCGACGAGGACGTCGTCCGTGCCGCCCAACTCGCCAACGCCGACCGCTTCATCCTGGCCATGGAGCGCGGCTACGACAGCCAGGTCGGACCGGGCGGCAACCGCCTCTCGACCGGCCAGAAGCAGTTGATCGCCCTGGCCCGGGCCATCCTTGCCGACCCGCCCGTCTTCATCATGGACGAGGCCACCTCCTCCGTCGACACGGAGACCGAGCGCCTGATCCAGCGCGGCGTCGAGACCGTCCTGAAGGACCGCACGAGTTTCGTCATCGCCCACCGCCTGTCGACCATCCGCTCGGCCGACCGCATCCTCGTCATCGAGAACGGACGCATCGCCGAGCAGGGCAGCCACCGCGACCTGATGCGGCAACGGGGCAGGTACTTCACGCTCTACACCAGCCAGTTCACGCGCGAAATGGAGGAAGAGGCCCTCCGGGCCGCGCCGGAGCCCGACCCGCCGCAGGCCGACTCCCCGGGGGGCGACGCCGCCGAGATTGCCGATTGACACGCGGCACGACGGTCCGCATCATGGTGGGCCCGTGGGGAATCCGAGGCACCCGAAGGGGCTTGCCATGCATCCCAAGACGCCCGCCGATCGGGTCGAGGCGCGCTACGCGGACGCCCGCGCCGAATACGCGGCGCTCGGCGTGGACGCCGACCGGGCCATCCGCGAGGCGGCGGCCGTGCCCGTCTCCCTCCACACGTGGCAGGCCGACGACGTCGCCGGTTTCGAGGCGGGCGCCGGCGCCGTGGCGGGCGGCGGCCTGCTGGCCACGGGCGGGTACCCCGGCCGCGCGCGCGGCGGCGACGAACTCCGGGCCGACCTCGACGAGGTCCTCGCCCTCGCCCCCGGCGCGCACCGCGTCAACCTCCACGCCATGTACGCCGAGACGGGCGGCCGGCGCGTCGACCGCGATCGCCTGGCCCCCAAGCACTTCGCCCGCTGGATCGCGTGGGCGAAGCAGCGGGGCCTGGGCCTGGACTTTAACCCCACCTTTTTCTCGCACCCGCTGGCGGCCGACGGCTGGACCCTCGCGCACCCGGACGCGAAGGTCCGGGCGTTCTGGGTCCGCCACGCCATCGCGTGCCGGCGGATCGCCGAGGCCATGGGCCGCAAACTCGGGTCGCCCTGCGTCCTGAACCACTGGATTCCCGACGGGGCGAAGGACTCGCCCGCCGACCGATGGGGCCCGCGCCGGCGGCTGGTCGAGTCGCTCGACGCGATCCTCTCGAAAGACCTCGGCATCGAC
This sequence comes from uncultured Anaerolineales bacterium, assembly GCA_964354185.1. Classification (GTDB taxonomy): domain Bacteria; phylum Planctomycetota; class Phycisphaerae; order FEN-1346; family FEN-1346; genus CAYGZE01. The sequence goes on from CAYGZE010000027.1 coordinate 10,455, forward strand.
CGCCGCCTGTGCGTGGACGCGGTGGAGAGCAAACTCTTCGGCCTCGGCAGCGAGGACTATGTCGTCGGCTCGTTCGAGTTCTACTCGAGTTACGCCCTCCGGCGCGGATGCGTCCTCACGCTCGACATGGGCCACTTCCACCCAACCGAGACGATCCACGACAAACTCTCCGCCCTGCTCCTCTTCCACAAGCGGCTGCTCCTGCACGTCAGCCGGCCGGTCCGGTGGGACTCCGACCACGTCGTCCTGTTCGACGACGACCTGCGGGCGGTGCTGGCGGAACTCGTGCGCGGCGGGGCGCTGGGGAAGGTTTACCTGGCGCTCGACTACTTCGACGCGAGCATCAACCGCATCGCCGCCTACGCCATCGGCGCCCGCGCGACGCGAAAGGCGATCCTCGCGGCCCTGCTGGAACCGTCCCAGACGCTCCGCCAGTTCGAGGCCGCCGGCCGGGGCGCCTGGAAGCTCGCCCTCATGGAAGACCTGAAGACCATGCCCCTCGGGGCCGTGTGGGACATGCTGTGCCTGCGCCACGGGGCGCCGGC
>CAYGZE010000027.1:11099-23928 GCA_964354185.1 uncultured Anaerolineales bacterium
GGGAACATCAGCGCCCGCGACGGCCGGCGGATGGTCTGCTCGCCCAGCGGGTACGACGTCGACCGCATCGCGGACGACGAGTGGTCGGTGGTGGACCTCGACTCGATGAAGCACCTCTCGGGCCCGCGCCCGACGAGCGAGTGGGAGATGCACCTTCGGATCCTGCGTGCGCGGCCGAAGGCCCAGGCCGTCTGCCACGCCCATCCGCCCATCGCCACGGGCATCATCTCGGGCGGCCAGGAGATCCTCCCCTGGACGCCCGACTTCGTCGCCTACGTGGACCTCGTCTACTACCTCCCGTTCGTCAAGCCCTCGTCGACGGAACTCGCGGTGCGGGTGGAAGAGGGCGTGAAGGCGGGGAACAACGCGGTCGCGCTGCGGAACCACGGCGTCGTGACGTGGGGCGTCACGTGGCGCGAGGCGTTCGCCAAGATGATGATCATCGAGGACACGGCCAAGACCCAGATGGCCGCCCTCATCGCGGGCAAGCCCCGGCCGCTGGACGAGGCCGAGGTTAACCACGTGCGCGGCATGGAGGTCGAGGCCTACCGCCGCAAGGTCATCGAGGGCCAGCGCTAGGCCGCGCGGCGCCGCGGTCCGCGGAGCAGATTCCCCATGAGTTACGAGCGCGGCATGGCGGCCATCCGGCTGGAAGCGCCGCCCGAGGTCCCGCACACCGAGTACGTCACGCATCCGGCGTGGGTGGAGCACCTCCGCCGCAAGGCCGGCAAGCCCCGGGCCTCGGTCGAGGAACTCCTCGACTTCGATTTCCGGTGGTCGACGGACGGGCCGACGATCCCGCGCGGCCGGTGGACCGACATGGGCCACGCCGTCTGGATGGCCGACGGCAGCGATTACCGCCCGGCGAAGCCCTCGCCCTTCACGGACCTCGAGGAGATCTACCGGCTCGACCCGTTCGAGGAGTACGGCCGCGTGGACCACCGGCGCCAGGTGGCCGAGTACCAGGCGTGGTACGACGACGCCCGCAGGGGCACGGGCGTCATCTCGGGCGGGACGTACAAGTCGGTCATCTCGTTCGCAATCGACGCGTTCGGCTGGGACAACCTCCTCGTGGCGGCCGGGACCGACGCCGAGCGGTTCGGCGCGGTCCTCGACCGCTGGGCCGACTACCTGATGCAGTACGTCGAGGCCTGGGCCGCGACCGACATCGAGGTCTACCTCACCCACGACGACATGGTGTGGACGAGCGGCGGGTTCCTCCGGCCGGCGTTTTACCACCGCTACGTCTTCCCGAACTTCCGGCGGTACTGGGACTGCATCAAGGACGCGGGCAAGAAGGTCCTCTTCTGCTCGGACGGCGACTTCACGGAGTACGTCGACGACCTCGCCGGCGCCGGGGCCGAGGGGTTCATCTTCGAGCCCCTGACGGACCTGGAGTCCGTCGTCCGCAAGTACGGCCGCACGCACGTCATCATGGGCAATGCCGACACGCGGGTCCTGACGTTCGGCACCCCGGACGAGGTGCGGGCCGAGGTGAAGCGGTGCATGGACCTCGGCCGCCCGTGCCCCGGGTTCTTCTTCGCCGTCGGGAACCACATCCCGCCGAACGTCCCGATCGAGAACGCCGACGCGTGCATGGAGGCGTACCTGGACTTGAGGCGGCGCTAGGGCGGCCGCACGCTTCTCGGGGAGGTCCGGTTTGACCAAGGCGCCGGCCATCGAAGCCGCCGTGTTCGACCTGGGCGGCGTCGTCATCGACGTCTCGCTCTCCCGGACGGTAGCCGCGTGGGCCGAGGCGACGAACCTTGCGCCCGAGGAGGTCCGGCGGCGGCTTCTCGCGGACCTGGCGGACTACTGCCGCTTCGAGCGGGGCGACATGGAGCCCGACGACTTCCGCGCCCGCATCGGGCGCCTCCTGGGTCGGCCGCTGGCGCGGACAGACTTCGACCGGGGATGGAACCTGCTCCTGGCCGGGCCGCTGCCGGGGATCGAGACGCTGCTCGCGCGGCTGGCCGGGCGGCTGCGGCTGGTGCTGCTGACGAACACGAACGTCATCCATGCCCGCGAGTGGCGGCGGACGTGCGCCGGGCTCCTCCCCTGCTTCGAGCGGGTCTTTGAGTCCTACACCATGGGCTGCCGCAAGCCCGAGCCCGCGTGCTTCCGGCAGGTCCTCGCGTACCTCGCGCTGGAGCCGGAGCGGGTCGCCTGCCTGGACGACGGCGCCGAGAACGTCGAGGCGGCCGGGCGGCTGGGGATGGTCGCCCGGCTCGTCCGGGGTCCCGAGGAGGTGGCACGGGCGCTGGAAGGCCTCGGTGTCGCCGTGGGGGAGTAGCGCCGGCCCCCGGGGCAGAGCGCGCCGCCGGCGAGCCCCACCACATGGAGCACAGGACATGAAGAAGATCGACCTACGCAAGGAACTCGCGCACCTGTGGAAGGCATCGGCCAGGCAGGCGTCGCTCGTCGAGGTGCCGGCGATGCCCTTCCTGATGGTCGACGGCCGGGGCGACCCGGGCACGTCTCCGGCCTTCCAGGAGGCCATCGGGGCGCTTTACGGCTTGGCGTACACGCTGAAGTTCACGCTCAAGGCCGAGGGCCGTGCCGACTGGAAGGTGATGGGGCTGGAGGCCCTGTGGTGGGCGGACGACATGGGGGCCTTTGCCGCCGGCCGCCGCGACGAGTGGCGCTGGACGCTCTTGATCATGCAGCCGCAGGTCGTGACGCCCGCGGCCGTTAAGGCGGCACGCGAGCGGCTGCGCGAGCGCAAGAACCCGCCCGGGCTGGACCGCGTGCGCTTCGAGCGGCTTGACGAGGGGCTCTCGGCCCAGATCCTCCACGTGGGGCCGTACGACCAGGAGGGGCCGACGGTTGAGCGGCTCCACGCCTTCGCCCGGGAGGCCGGCTGCGAACTCGCGGGCAAGCACCACGAAATCTACCTGAACGACCCGCGCCGCACGGCGCCCGCCAGACTCAAAACGATCCTGCGGCAACCCGTCCGCAGGACGGGGCGGAAGTGAGCCGCGCGGGGCCCTGCGGCAAGGTCCGCTGCGCCAAACGGCAGCCATCGCCGGCACCCGGCGGAGGCGGGTTTTTTGGTTGAGCGGCCCCCCTTCCGCCTGCTACAGTCTGGCCGCCGGCACACCGTGCGGCCTCCAGGGGCCGCAAGTCGAGTCGCAGCGAAGACGCCTTAGCGCACCAGGCTCCCGGTGGGTGCCCTGATGACCCTGGCTCGAGCCCGAACGGCCGTCTGCCTGCTCGCCCTCCTCGCGGTGGCAGGCAGCCGGCCCTGCGGGCTCGCGGCTTCTTCGGACCCGCCCGGGCAGGCCGGCCCCGAGGACGCCCGGAAGGCGCAACTCGCGGAGGCTTGGCGGCAGGTCTACCTCACCAACTGGCCGAAGGCCGCGACGCTCTTCGAGGCCGTCCTCGAGGAATCCGGCGACCGCGAGGTCCGGGCAGAGGCGCTCTACGGCCTGGCGAGCCTGTGGCAGACGCGCCAGCCGGGCCCCGACCTCGACAAGGCCCTCCACGACTACAAGCGGGTGACCGCGGAGTTTGCCGATACGCGGGCGGCGCCGTGGGCCCACCTGGCGCTCGCGCGCCTGGCGGACCAGCCCGAGCACGAGAAGGAGCGGGACCTCGCCCTGGCGCGGCAGACCTACGAGAGGATCCTCCGCGACTACCCGGACCACTACGTGGCGGACGAGGCGGCGCTGCGGCTCGGCTTTTCGTACCTCGAAGCGGTCGGCGTCCGGGAGTCCGAGGATCAGGGCGTCGCCATCTTCGAGAAGCGCCTGGCCTCACGCCCACGGAACACGCTGGCCATCCCCATGCGGATGCTCCTGGGGAACCTGTACGAGCGGCGCGGCGAGTACCGCAAGGCGGTCGACCAGTGGATGGCGGCCGACGCGATCGGCATCCCCCTGTCGGAGCAAGGGACGTCCTACTACAAGATCGCGCTGGCCGCCGAACGCCACCTGAAGGACTACGCCCTGGCGGTGAAGTACTGGCAGAAGATCGCGACCGAGGTTCCGATGGACAGCCGGTCGTACGTGGCGCGGCTGGCGGCGGAGCGCTGCCGCCAACTTGCCGGCCAGGGCCCCGAGACGGGCGCGGCCGCGCCCCCCGCGCGGACGGCCGGGGAGGCGTCCCGATGACGCGCCCCGACGCCCCTGCCGACCGCCGCGACCGCGTGCGGAACCTCGTCGGCATCGCCATCCTCGTCGGGGCGTTCCTCTGGGCCGTCGTCCACGTGGCCTGGCTGACGTTCCGCACGACGGGCAAGACCCCCATGGGCGAAGGCAAGCGGGTCGTCCGGTTCGTCCACTGGCAGATCGAGGGCGGCATCGTCGACGCCCTCGACGAGGCCTGCCGGATGTACGAGGCGGTCCACCCCGACGTCGACGTCCAGCAGATCGCCGTGCCCGAGCGGGCCTACTACCAGTGGGTCCGGACGCAACTGGTCGGCCACACCGCCCCCGACCTCATCGAGTACTACCCCGGCGAGGACAACCTCTTCGTCCGGTACTTCGTCCCCGTGACGCAGACGGCCGACAAGCCGAACCCCTACCACGAGAAGGCGTGGATCGCGCGGATCGAACAGGTGCTCCAGGAGCGCCAGGGCGAGACGCCCCATCCGAAGCCGCTCGACCTGGAGGGCGTCCCGTGGCGCGAGACGTTCGTCGACGGGATGCTGGGCGGCTACAGCGCCGGTCTCCAGGACCAGTACGGGATGCCCCTGTCGATCTTCACGATCCGGTGCTATGCGAACAAGCAACTGCTGGAGAAGGCGGCGGGGACGACGCAGCCGCCCGAACACCTCGATGCCTTCTTCAGGATCTGCGAGGACATCCAGGCCTACGCCCGCCGGAACCGCCTGAAATTGGTGCCTATCGCAGGGTCGAAGTACACGGACAACGTCTTCCGCGGCCGGTACATCGACATGGCCAAGTGGGGCCTGCTGGACGTGCTGGACCTCAATGGCGACAGTTGGGTGGACAACAGCGAACTGTTGGACGCGGTGTTCAGCGGGCGTCTGGACTTTGCGACGGACCCGCACGTCCGGGCCGGACACGAGATGATGTTCCGCATCAGCCGCTACTTCAACCCCGGCTTCATGGCGGCCGAGCGCGACCAGTCGGTGTTCCTCTTCGCCCAGGGCAACGCCGCCATGATCGCCACCGGGACGTGGGACGCCGGGAGCCTCTACCAGCAGGTGGCGGGAGACTTCGACATCCTCGTGTTCGACTTCCCCATCGCGCGGCCGGACAATCCGGAGTACGGGCCCTTCTTCCAGCACCGGCTGAGCGAGGCCGGGACGCGCACGGGCTTCCCGTTCAACTTGACGAAGTTCAGCCAGCATCCGGACGTGGCGGTGGACTTCATGCACTTCCTGACCTGCCGCCCCGTGAACGAGTGGCTCAACAAGCGGTTCCGCTGGTTCCCGGCGACGCGCGGGGCCGAGACCGACGACCTCCTGCGGGCGTTCGAGCCCAAGATGCAGGGCATCTGGAACATCTTCAACATGTGGATCGGGACGCAGACGCAACTGCGCTACGACCAGTTGTACGGCGGCTTCATCAGCAACACGAGCCCGACGCCGGTGCACTACCAGCGCTTCATCGACAAGTACGCCGCCCAGTTCAAGAAGGAGGCCTTCGGCGACTTTGAGCGCGCGTGGAAGGACGCCTACGCCGCCATCGTCCAGACGGAGCAGGGCCTGACCCAGATCCGGGCCCGCGCGATGCGCCAGGGCCTGACGCCCGGCCTGGAGCGCAGCCTCATGGAGCAGGCGTTCGGCCAGATCCGGCGCCTCGAGGGCCGCGCCGTCGAGTCGTGGCGGTACCGGCCGATCAAGGAGCAGTACGGGCCCGAGGCCGAACCGGACGCGGGCGGCGGGAAAGGGGGCGGCCCGTGAAGGTCATCACCCTGCGCCAACTGCGGCACCGGTGGTCGCTGTACCTCCTGCTCCTGCCCGCGCTGGCCCTGATCCTGACGTTCTCGTACTTCCCGGCCGCCAGCGCCGTCTACCACGCCTTCTTCCGCTGGGACGGCGACGAGATCTCCGAGTACACCGGCCTGGCGAACTTCTACCGCGCGCTGGAGGAGATCCAGGACCTCCAGTTCGGCCGCCTCGGCGGCGCGTTCATCGTCGTGATGATCTTCATCCTCGCGAACTTCGTGAAGATGGTCCCGTCGATCATCACGGCCGTCGTCGTCCACCGCGTCACGAGCGAGCGGGCCCGGTACCTGTACCGCGTGGCCTTCGTCATCCCGATGATCATCCCGGGGATGGTGGCCCTGCTGATCTGGAAGTACTTCTACGACCCGACGGTGGGCGTGCTGAACGGCCTGCTGGACGCGACGGGCCTGATGGACCTCCTGCGGAACCTCGACGCCACGTTCGGCTGGGGCGTCTTCGTCGCCCACGCCAGCCCCGCGTGGCTTGGGCAGAAGCAACTCATCATCCCCAGCCTCATCTTCTGGAGCTTCCCGTGGGTGGGGGTGATGTCGGTCCTCCTGTACCTGTCGGGACTGGGGAACATCGGCCAGGACGTCTACGACGCCGCCGAGATCGACGGGTGCGGCTGGATCCGGAAGTTCTGGAACATCGAACTGCCGCTCATCCTGACGCAGGTGCGGCTGAACCTCATCCTCATGATCATCGGGACGCTCCAGGACTGGGCCTTCCTGTTCATCCTGCTGGGCGACGGCGGCGGGCCGGACGGCGTCGCCATGGTGCCCGGCCTCTACATGTTCCGGCTGGCGTTCCGGTCGGGCGAGGCGGGCTACGCCTGCGGCATCGGCCTCCTGCTCTTCTTCCTGATCCTCGTCCTCACGATGATCAACAACCGCTACGTAAGGGTGAGCAAATGACCGAGGCCGTCACCGGGTACATGCGAAGCAAGTCGGCCCGCGGCAAGACCGCCGAGGTCGTCAAGCACCTCTTCGTCCTGCTCGTCCTCGTCTTCGCCTTCTACCCGCTCTACATGATGCTCAACATCTCGATGAAGGACAACAAGCAGTTCTACCACGACCCCTGGTGGCCGACCTGGCCGGCCCATGCGGGCAACTACGCCGTCGGCTGGGACATCCTGGGCAGCACCATCCCGAACACGATCTTCCTGGCGGTGATGGGGACGGCGTGTACCCTCACGGTGGCCATCCTGGCCGCCTACATCTTCGCGCGGTACCGCCTCCCCTTCCACAACCTCCTGTGGTCCGCCTTCATGGTGCTGATGCTGATGCCGGGGGTGGCGAACCTGGTCCCCCTGTACACGCTCCTGCGCGAGTTGGGCCTCCTGAACACGTACACGGCGCTCGTCCTGTGCGCGACGGCCGGCGGCCAGGTCTTCAATATCTTCATCCTCCGCAACTACATCGAGGACACGCCCGAGGAACTCTTCGAGGCCGCCGAGATGGACGGGGCGGGCCCCCTGCGGCAGATCTGGAACGTCGTGATCCCGATGAACGGGGCGATCATCGCGACCCTGGCCTGCCTGTCCTTCATCGGGGGATGGAACGACTTCCTTCTGCCCCTCCTGGTGGTCCGGGACCCGGCCCGCCTGCCGATTGCCGTCGCCCTGTACCGGCTGGAAGGGGCGTATGTCCGGGAGTGGGGCCCCACGATGGCCGCCTATGCCATCGCCTCCGTCCCCCTGATCATCCTGTTCATCTTCACCATGCGGTTCTTCATCCGCGGGGTGGCGGCCGGGGCCATCAAGGGCTAGGCTCCGCCCTCCCCCCTTGCCCCCAGGACGGCCGGGCCGACGTCCGTGCCGGCCCGTAAACGCCCTCCTGGGGGCCTCAGAGGCCCTCTACGGCCATCTCGGGCGGCAGAATGGCACCAAGGACCTTCCCCGGCGGCGCGCCCGTCCTGCGGCGCTCCAGGACCCGGCAGGTCCAGGGGACCCAAACTGGCCCTCCGGCGTCCGAAAACCCGCTTCTAAGTCCCGCTGGCGTTTGACTTTGGCCCCTTATGAGGTAGAATAGGCCTAGTGGTATGCCATTATGCGGCGGTCTGTGCGCGCGCAAGCGGGCGAGGCTGCGCAGGGCGGGTGGCATTCCTCGGGGGTCTCCTCGGGCAATAACCCCCACGAGGGGATGGGGTTACCGTACGGGCCGTCAAGGGGTGGGCGAGGAAGGTCTGGACCCATGGCGTCAGGCAGGCTCGTCCGGTGGGGAACCCTGGTCTTGGCTGCGCTCCTGCTTGCCCCCGTCCGCCCCACTTCGGCCATCACCCGCCGGGACGACCGGGCCGACAGCCTTTACACAGCCCTGGCGAGTAACTATGCCGCCGTCGGAACGGTCCTGGCCAACGGCAGTTCGTTCGGCACTGGGACCCTGATCGCCCCCAACTACGTCCTGACGGCCGCCCACGTCATCCGCGATTACAGCGTGATTACCTTCACGCTAAACGGCGTCACCTACGAGGGTGCCTGGGGCATCCCCAACCCCACCTGGCAGAACAGCACGATGTTCGATTGGGACATCGCCGTCTTCCGTCTGAAGACGCCGGTCGTCGGCGTCGCCCCCTCACCCATCTACACGAACACCGACGAGTTGACCCGCACGGCCGCGCTCGTGGGCTATGGGATGGCCGGCACGGGTACCACCGGGGCGGTTCTTTCCCAGGGCACCAAGCGGGCCTGTCAGAACGTCCTGGACGCGTACGGCACCGGCTGGGGTTACACGACGCAGATGCTCGTGGCCGACTTCGACAACGGCACGCCCGAGAAGAACCGCACCGGATCGCGCACGCCCCTGGACCTGGAAGGCCTGGTCGGCCCGGGCGACAGCGGGGGGCCCGTCTACGTCGACGTCGGCGGCGTATCGTACGTCGCCGGCGTCATCGCCGCCGTCTTCGGCCTGGACCCGCTCGGACAGTACGGCCACTCGGTGGCCATGACCCGCGTCTCGTCCTTCGACGACTGGATCAACGGTATCCTCTCGACCGCCTACGACGTCTACTGGACCGCCGGCAGCAGCGCGTTCAACACCGCCGCCAACTGGCAGACGACCTACAAGGGGCAGACCAAGAGCACCGTTCCCGGCCTGTACGATTCGGCGTTCTTCACCGGCAACGGCACCTACACGGTCACGTGGCCCGGCAACAACGTCACGAACTCACGGCTGGTCGTCAGCGACGGCAACGTCACGTTCAACCTCAATGCCCGGACGTACTCGCTGATCTCGAGCGCCACCGCCTCCGTGGCGGTCGGGACGGCGGTGGGCCTCAACCCCTCGCTCACGGTGACCAACGGCATCCTGTCGGCCGACGGCGTGACGCTCGGGGCCCTGGCCGGAGCGTCCGGGTCGCTGATCATCGGCTCGGGCGGGACCCTCCAGGCGAGCGGCCTTGAGGTCTTTGGGGACGCGACGCTCGACGTTTTCGGCGGACGGACAGCCACGATCGCGGGACCGAACGGCGCGTTCTCGGTGGGCCAGGGGGCCTCCTTCACGAAGAGCGGCCTCGGGTCGCTGAGCATCACCGGCCCGATGGCGTTCGGGTCGGGCGCCACCCTCGACTTCGACGGCGGCCAGACGGTCCTGAACCTGCCGGTCGGCTATTCGGCCACGCTGGGGGGCGCGGGATCGGGGTTCTACCTCGGCCCGAACGCCGTTTTCACGCTGGAAGGCGGCGGCACGCTGACCTTCGAGACCCCGCTCGAACTAGCCGCCGGCGCCAACTTCGTAGTCGCCGATGGGAACGTGATCCTCGGGCCTGGGGACGGTGCCGGCACCGCCGTCAGCGCCGGCGCGCTGACCTCGCTCGACATCGCGGGCACGGGCACGGGTGATGCGGGCGGGGTTCCGGCCCTGCCCGCCCTCGTGCCGGAGCCGGCCACGCTTACGCTGCTTCTTGCGGGCGCTGCGGCCATGCTCCTGCGCAGGCGGCGCGCGTAGACACAGACCGCCGGCCCCCGCCTTTCGCTTGAATTCCCCCCTTCCGCGGCGCATCCTGAAGGCCCAGAATCCCAGCGACAAGGAGGACGGCTGTGGCCAAGGCCAAGAGACTGGCGGAAGACTTCGGCACGAAACGCGACACGGTGACGTTCGGCGTGTTTGCCACGGGCGACCCGCGGATCGACGAGCCCTCGAGGAAGCGGGCGGCCAACATCGTCGGCATGGTCGCCGCCGTCGTCGCCCGCAGCGTCCGGATGCCCGACGGCAAGGCCGTCGAGGTCGTCTGGACACCCCTGCTGGTGGACGGCGAGAAGCAGGCCGACACGGTGGCCCGGCAGTTCCGGGCCGCCGGCGTCGACGCCCTCATCTGCGCCCCGGACACCTGGGCCTTCCCGCAACTGACGGCCATCAGCCTCCTCGCCCACTTCCCGGCCGACATGCCGCTCAATATCACGTGCGGCAACTCGGGCCCGAAGCCCGGCGTCGTCTATGCCCACGCCCTCAACGGCACCCTGGCCCAGATGGGCCGCTTGGCCGCCCTCAACGTCGGCACGTGGCCCGACTCGGGGATGAAGCCCGAGATGACGCCCGCGACGGCCGACGCCCTGGTCGACTGGTGCTACGCCGCCCTGACCTACGTCGGCCTCAAGGGGCGGCGCGTCGTGGTCTTCGGCCACGACTCGATGGGCATGGAGACGGCCCTGGCCCACATCCTGCCCACGCGGCGGACGTTCGGCCTGGAGATCACGCGGCTCGATATGAAACTGCTGGCCGACATGCTCGTCAAGGGGGCCTACAAGGCGGCCGAACTCAAGCGCCTGCGCGGCTGGATCGACGCTTCACTAGGCCCGCGGCTCGACCTCAGCCAGAGCGACGCCGACGCCAAGTTCAACCAGTCGCTCGCGATGTACCTCATCATGCGCGACCTCTTGGACGAGCTGGGCGCCGTCGGCGGCGGGTTCATGAACCAGTTGGAGTGGGGCTCCGACCGGCGGGGCATCCCCCTGCCCATCTGCGACGCCGCCGAGAGCCTCTTCAACGCCACCTTCGACCATCGCGGCCCGAAGGCCCCCGTCCCCTTCGCCACCGAGGCCGACATGCAGGGCCTCCTCACGATGCTCGTGATGACGTGGCTCTCGGGCGGCCACCCGCCCCTCTTCATGGACTTCCGCAAGGTCTGGGAACCGTGGGAGATCCAGGCCCTGGCCGGGAAAATCGGCGTGCGGTTCTCGAAGAAGGACCTCTGGGCCGAGCGCGGCTTCGTCGACGGCGACAACTCGGGCAGCGCCAGCCTCGACTGGGCCGGGCGGCCCGGCGACCCGCCCGAGAAGGTCATGAAGAACGTGTCCATGCCGGGCGCGGAACTCTACTACTTCCCCGGCGGCGGCAACAGCGTCACCTTCGTCTCACCCGGCGGCATCGAGGGCATCGCCGGGCGCATGGCCTACTCGGCCCCGAGCGGCCGCTTCAGCCTCGTCTGGGACGAGGCCGCCACCGTCGACCTGCCCGCGGAACTCGCCCAGGCCGTCGCCAACACCTCCAACGTCACCTGGCCGCACACCTGGGTCGTGCCGAAGTACGCCTCGATGGCCGAGTACAAGCAGTACGCCCCGGCCAACCACTTCCACATGACGTGGAACCTGCGGCCCGCGCGGCTGGAGCACTGGATGGACCTGACGAACGTGCTGAGCGTGGCGCCGTGGCAGGCGCGGCCGGCCTTCATCCCGGGCACCGACCGGCCGCAGCCGCTCCTCCATCTCCTCAACGGCGGTGAGACGGCGGCGAAACTCCGGGGCGCGTAGGTAGCCGCGGGCGTGTCGCTATGCGTCGGGCCCGGTGGCGGGCGGCGGGCCTACTTCAGTTCCTCGTCAAAGCAGATGGCGACCTTGCCCACCTGCCCCTTGTCCGCGAGGTCGTACGCCTTGGCCGCCTTTTCGAGCGGCAGCCGGTGCGTGCACGTCACGTCCGGGTGCAGGCCCCAGCGCTGGAGACGCTCGACGAGTTCCTCGAGGTGCTTGAGCGACGTCACCCAGGAGCCGTACAGGGTGATCTGGGGATGGATGAGGAGGGGCGAGACGTCGAACTCGACCTTGTTCCCTTCGCCGACGAACGCGCAGCGGCCCCACTGGCGCGTCCCCTGGATCGCCAGCAGCCGCCCGGCCGGGGCGCCCGAGCAGTCGATGCTGGCCTCGCATCCCCTGCCCTCGGTCAGGTCCTTGATCCTCGCCAGGGCCGACCCATCGGCCGCCAGCACGTGGTCCACCAGGCCCAGGTCCTTGGCGAGTTTCAGCCGCCCCTTGGCCACGTCGGTGCCGATGACGACCGTGGCGCCCAGGGCGCGGCCGAGCATCGCCGCCGCCAGGCCGACCGGCCCGAGGCCCGTCACCAGCAGCCGGTCCGCCCCGCTCACGCCGATCCGCCGCAGGGCCTCGTACGCGGTGCCGAAGCCGCACGCGCACAGGGCCCCGTCGGTGTAGGTCAGGCCGTCGGGCAGGAGGACGCACGTGTTCTCCTCGGCCAGGATGTACGGGGCGTGGCCGCCGTTGCGCTGCCAGCCGTAGGCCGCCCGCAGCGGGCTCGTGCACGAGATCATGTAGCCGTGCTTGCAGTCCTCGCACACGCCGCAGCCCGAGATGTGATACAGGACCACGCGGTCGCCCGGCCGGTAGCGCTTCGAGTTCGGGCCGACCCGGACGATCTGGCCGCACGGCTCGTGGCCGGCGATCGTGCCGGGCTGGTAGCCCTCGGGCCCCTTGCCGGTGTGCTGGCGGTAGATGGCGCGGATGTCGCTGCCGCAGATCGAGGAGGCCTTGGTCCGGATGAGCACCTGGCCGGGGCCCGGCTCGGGGACGGCAAACTCGCGGATCTCGACCGTGCTCGTGCCCGGCAGGATCACGCCCTTCATCGCCGCCGGAATCGCGTCCTTCGTCTTGGCCATGCCGATCCTTCCCTCCCAGGATGATGCGTG
>CAYGZE010000028.1:0-23892 GCA_964354185.1 uncultured Anaerolineales bacterium
CAGAGCTTCGGCGTCGAGCACAAAGCGCGGCTGAAGATGATGCGGCAGATGGTGGACGTGCTGACGCTGACCGCGACGCCCATCCCGCGGACGCTGCACATGTCGCTCGTGGGCATCCGCGACATCTCGTCGCTGACGACCCCGCCGCAGGACCGCCGGGCGGTCCGCACGGAGGTCTGCGCGTGGGACGACGACCGGATCCGCCAGGCGATCCTCCGGGAACTCAACCGCGACGGCCAGGTGTTCTTCGTCCACAACCGGGTCCGCACGATCGAGGCGGTGACCGAGCGCGTCCACGCGCTGGTGCCCGAGGCGCGGATCACCTTCGCCCACGGCCAGATGCACGAGCACGACCTGGAGGACCGGACCCTGGCGTTCTTCGCGGGCCGGGTCGACGTCCTCGTCTCGACCACGATCATCGAGTCGGGCCTCGACGTGCCGCGCGCCAACACCATGTTCATCCACGACGCCGACCGCTTCGGCCTGGCCGACCTGCACCAGTTGCGCGGGCGGGTCGGCCGTTACAAGCACCGGGCCTACTGTTACCTGATCCTGCCCGAGAACCGGCCGATCACGCCGGCGGCCGCCAAGCGCCTCAAGGCGATCGAGCGGTACTCCGAACTCGGGGCCGGGTTCCAGATCGCCATGCGGGACCTCGAGATCCGCGGCGCGGGGAACATCCTCGGGCCCGAGCAGTCCGGCCACATCGCCGCCGTCGGGTACGAGATGTACTGCCAACTGCTGGACGCGGCCGTGAAGCGGCTGCGCGGCGAGGCGCCGGCCGAGTTCGAGCGGGCCGACGTCCAACTGGAGGTCACAGCGTTCATCCCTGGCCCCTACGTCCCCACCGAGAGCCAGCGGATCAGCCTGTACCGCCAACTCGGGCGGGCGGCGTCGCCCGAGACGCTCGCCGAGATCGCCGACGAGATTGCCGACATGTACGGTCCCGTGCCGGAAGAAGTCGGGCGGCTGCTGGACCTCGAGACCGTCCGGATTCTCGCCGGACGCTGCCGCATCCGTGCCATTCACCGCAAGGACGGCGACCTGCGGATGACGCTGGACGATGCGGCCGTCCTGGGCCGCCTGTTCGGGTCGCGGGTCGAGCCGGAGGTCCGCGACGCGGGGGTCGTCCGCGTCCTCGATCCGCACACGGTGGTGTGGCGGCTGCGGGGCGACGCCGGGCCGGAGCGGGCGCTGGCGCTCCTGAAGAAGGTCCTTGCCCGCGCGGGCGGGTGACACTAGAATCACGGGCCGACGGTCGAGGGTCCGTGCGATGAGGTCCACACAGGCCGGTCGGTTCGCCATGGCGGCGCTGGCGGCCGCCGTCGGGCTGGTCCTGGCGGCCGGGTGCTCGCAGGGCCGGGGCGAGGCCGCGGTCGGCCCGTTTCCGACCCGCGTTTCGACGCCGGCGACCGCCCCCCTGATGGGCACGCCGGACGGTGCCGCCGCCGACGACGTCAACCCGGTCCGCCCCGTCGGCCCGGCGTCCGCGCCGCCCGGCCCGGCCCGGCCCGAGGCCACGCTCACGCGGCCCGACCGGCCGGCCGAGTACGAGGCCCGCCTCGACGACGTGGCGACGCCGACGCCCCTCCTGACCGAGCCGTCCGGGAAGAACGGCGACCAGGTCTACCTTGTGAACGCCGTCCTCGCCCAGGTCAACGACGAGGTCATCACGCGCGAAGACATCCTGGGCCCGCTGCGCACCCAAGTGGAGCAGTGGCGCACGGAGTTGTCGCCCGAGGCGTTCGAGGGCCGCTACCGGTACGTCGTCCAGCGCAAACTCCGCGAGGCGATCAACCAGCGCCTGGCCGTCCAGGAAGCCAAGCGCGTCCTGAAGGACGAGGAGAAGAAGGAGATCGAGGCGGCCCTGGAGAAACTGCTGAAGGACCTGACGGCCGAGGCCGGCAGCCGTCCGCTCCTCGAGGCGCGGCTCGCCCGGCAGGGCACTACCGTCGATGCCGCCATGGAACGCGAGCGCCAGCGCATGCTCGTCCAGCGGTTCCTCCAGCAGCGGATCGCCCCGAGCGTCCACGTGACCCACTCGGAACTCCTGAGCCGCTACGAGGAAGTCCGCGCGGAGCGCTACGTCAAGCCGACGCGCGTGCGGCTGGGCCTCATGACGCTGAAGAAGAACGAGTTCCTGTCGGCCGAGGAGGGCCGCGCCCTGGCCGCGGCCGTCCACAAGCGGGCCGAGGCCGGCGAGGACTTCGCCCGCCTGGCCGAACGCTACAGCCACGACGTCATGGCGGCCAAGGGCGGCGACTGGGACTTCATGACCCAGGGGGCCTTCCGCGTCAAGGCCGTCGACGAGGCCCTGTTCCGCCTCTCGGCCGGCCAGGTCGCGCCCTTGGTGGAAACCGACGACGCATGGTACGTCGTCAAGACCCTCGCCCGCGAAGAGGGGCGCACGGTGCCCTTCACCGAGGTCCAGGGCGAGATCGAGCAGGAGATCCGCGACGAGCGGTTCAACGACGCGGCCGCCAAGTACATCCAGGACCTCTACGGCCGCGCGTACGTCCGGATCGTGAAAGAGAACCAGTAGGGAAAGCCCATGCCGCGTGTCACCTTCCTGCCCTACGACGTCGCTCTGGAGGTCCCGCGCGGGACCAGCCTGCTGGCGGCCGCCGACGAGGCCGCCGAGATGGTCCCCGACGACTTCTTCGTCGGTGAACTGTGCGAGGGCCGCCACGAGTGCGGCAACTGCGTGATCGAGATCGTCGCCGGGGCGGACCACCTCTCGCCGCGCACCGCCTCCGAGGAGGCCCTGCTCGCTGAACTCGGCCGCGCGGGCGGCGGCTTCCGGACCGCGTGCACCGCGCGCGTCCAGGGCGACGTGACGGTCCGCATCCTCTCGCCCGTCCGGTACGACGTCGGGCGCGACGGGGCCCAGATGCAGGCGCACCCGTAGGGCCGAGCGTCCCGACCCGTCCTCCGCGGAAGCGGCGCTGCCGCCGCGGGGCGTGGAACTTGCGGAGTCTCGCGTTGCCTGCCGACGACCGCCAACCGCCGTTCCGCCACGTGGCCGTCATCGGCCCGGGCGCCATCGGCTCGGTCTTCGCCGTGCGCCTGGCCCTCCTGAAGGGCGGGCCCCGGGTCACGCTGGTCGACTACCGGCCCGACCGGGCCGCGCGGCTGAGCGGCCGCCCGATCGTCCTCCACACGCCGCAGGGCGACCTGGCGGCAGCGGTGCCGGTTCGCCTCGTCCCCGACGGGCCGGTGGACCTGGTCGTCGTCGCGACCAAGGCCCCGGCCGCGCGGGCCGCCGCCGAAGCCGCACGGCCCTGGCGGGGCGACGCCCCGGTCCTCGTCATCCAGAACGGGCTGGGCGCGGCCGAGGAGGTCGCCGACGCGCTCCCGCGGGCGACGGTCATCACCGGCGTGAGTTACCAGGCCGCCCACCGCGGCGCCGAGGGCGAGGTCCACCACGTCGCCAACCTCGAGACCTACCTGGGCTATCCCGGCCGCGGGCCGGATGCGGCGGTCCTCCGGGTGGCCGCCCTGCTGAGCGCGGCCGGCCTGCCCGCCAGGGCCGAGGCGGACCTGGCGCCGCTCATATGGAGTAAACTGCTTGTGAATGCGGCGCTGAACCCGGTGGCAGCGCTGGCCGGTGTTGCCAACGGCGAGGTCGCGTCTCGCCCGAGCCTTCGCGCGATGGCCGAGGCGATCGCCCTGGAGGGCCAGGCCGTCGCCCGGGCGGCGGGCGTCGCCCTGGCGTTCCCCGACGCGGCGGCCGCCGCCCTCACGACCGCGCGCAAGACGGCCGCCAACCGTTGCTCGATGCTCCAGGACCTCGAGGCGGGGCGGGCGACCGAGATCGAGTACCTGAACGGCGCCCTGGTGCGGTTGGCCGAGCGACACGGCGTCGCCGTCCCCGCGAACCGGGCGGTGGCCACGCTCATCCGCCAGGTCTCGCCGGGCCCGCGGGGCGCCGGGACGTGAGAAGATGTGCGGCGGGCCGGAAGGCCCGCCGCGCGCGAACTCCCCACTACTCGGGTCTTGCCGCCTACTTCTCGCCCTCCGGCGGCAGGACGGGCTTGGCACCTTCCGGCCGGGGCGGGAGCGGACGTTCGCGCCGCTCGCCCGGCCCGCGCTCGGGCGTCTCGACCTTGGGCGGCGGGTTGATCGTCTCCTCGAGTTGGCGGTCGATGAATTCCTCGCGCCGGCTCTCGCGATCGGCCAGTTCCTGGCGGATGTGCTTGAGGGCCCCTTCGAGGTGCTCGACCTGGGCCCGGCGCGCGATCAGTTCAGCCTCGAACCGTTTCTGGATGGCCTCGCGCAGTTCGCGCTTCAGCCGCTCGCGGTCGGCCGCGTCGTCGCTCTTGCGATAGGTCTCCGCGAGTTCGCGGATGCGAGTCTCCAGCAGCCGCTCCTCGATGGCCTTGCGGAACGCCTCCTCGTTCCAGGACCGGAGTCCCTGGAGTTGACGAATCTCGAACCGCAGCCGCCGGCACATCTGCCGGAACCGGTCCGGGTCCGACTCCCGCGCCTTCTTCAGCTCCGCGTTGACGGGCGGCAGATGTTCGGCCGTGAACGCGAGGATCTCCTCGATCTCCTGGTCCGTGGCGTCGCGGAACATGCCGGACCCGCGGAACGCCCGCCATCCCCCTTCGCCGGGCGGGGGGCCGCCCTGCGGCCCGGGCTGAGGGCCGAGCGGCTGGCCTGTCGGAGGGGCCGTCCCTTCCTCCGGGGCAGGGCCGCCCGCCGCCGGCGCCACCGACGCCGCCAGCACCAGGGCCGCCAGTCTAGCCGCCAGGCCGAGTGTTCTCATCAGGCGCCTCCCGCTCCTAGCCCCGCAAGCCGCTTCCCCCGGAGAGGTACTCCAGTAAGAGGTGCACGTCGTCGATCACGTCGTCGGTCGACGCGCCGCCGGCATCCGTCCCGTTCGACGCGGCCGGGAGGTCGAACGCCGAGTTCAGGTTGGCCGAGAGGAGTTCCACGGCGACGGCCACCTCGTCCAGCGCATCGGTCGACGCCGGGAAGTCGGCCTTGACGGTCGTGCCCGGCAGGGGGACCGGCTGCGGGTTCGGCTCGTAGCCGTGCCAGTACACGGCGGCCACCAGGAGCGCCGCGGCCGCCGCGACCCATCCATACCGCCGCACGAGCGACAGGATCACCGGCCGGTGCCGCTCGGCGGCCGCCTGGCGGAGGTGCGCCCGCAGCGCCGCCATCGCCTCCGGCCGCAGCGTCGGCTCGCGGTCCAGCAGGCGCAGGGCGTCCTGGCCGCGGCGGACCGTCGCTGCCTCACGCGCGCACGGGCCGCACGACGCCAGGTGGGCCTCGAGGCCCTGCGCGGCGTCCGGCGGCAGTTCGCCCGCCACGTACAGCACCAGTTCCTCGGGCTTCGGACACGTCGTCATGGTTCGTCCTCGGGCATCAGGTTGCCCAGTTTCGCCAGCGCCCGGTGGGCCCGTGCCAAGACGGTCCCGAGCGGCTCGCGCGTCGCCTGGGCGATCTCCTTGAAAGGCATATCGGCGTAATACCTGAGGAGGATCACCTCCCGGTCGGCCGCCGACAGCCTCGCCACCGCCGCCTCGACCCGGGCGGCCCGCTCGCGGGCACCCAGGGGCGCCTCCGGCGGCGGCGCGGACCGGTCCGTTTTCCCGACCGGCACCTCCGGGCAGTCGTCCAGCCCCACGACGGGCTCGAGCGGACGGTGCCGGATCCAGTCCCGCGCCAGGTTCACCGCGATGCGAAAGATCCAGGCCTCGAACTTGCCTTCCGGCCGGTACGACGGCAGCGCCCGGAAGGCCCGGAGCAATGTCTCCTGCATCAGGTCCTCGGCCACGTCGCGGTGGGCCACAATCCGCAAAAGGAGCCCGTACACCCGCGGCGCGAACGACGCCAGGCGCTCCTCGAGGCCGCCGCTGTCGTGTGCCGATTCGGGCATCCTCTCACCTGGCTAAACGAGCCTGGGTTCCCGCTATTGCCCGGGTTGACAGCCGCCGGGGCTGATGGCTATAAGTGCCCCTACCATGCGAATCCTCGGGCTGGACCTTGGCGAGAGGCGGGTCGGCGTGGCCGTGAGCGACCCCGGCGGCACGGTCGCCCACCCTCTGTGCCGGTTCGAGCCCGCCGGCCGCCGCGACCTCGTCGAAAAGGTCACCCGGATCGTCCGGGAGCAGGCGGCCGAGCGCGTCGTCGTGGGGTATCCCCTGCACGCGGACGGCGCGCGCGGCCAGCAGGCCCGCCGGACCGACGCCGTCGTCCAGGCCCTCCGCGGGGCCCTGGCCGTGCCCGTGACCGTCTGGGACGAGCGGTTCTCGACCCAGGAGGCCGAGGCGGCCCTCAGGCAAGGGGGCCTCGGGCCCGACCGCCGCAAGGCCCGGCGCGACATGGTCGCCGCCGCCCTCATCCTCCAAGCCTACCTCGACGCAGGCGCGCCCCTGGCCTAGCGCCCCGCGGCGCGGGCCTCCTCCGGGCGCACCTCCGCCCCGCGGTCGTCCAGGCACCGGTATTCCGCGTGCTCCACGCCGACGACCGGATCGACGATGATGCGGATGTGCTTGCCCGAGTCGCGTTCCAGGCGCGCGAGCAAGTCGCGTTTCCGGTTGTTGACCGCGTCGGCGACCTCGGGGTGGAGCGTCACCTCGATCCGGGCGGGGCGGTCGCGCCCGGCCAGCAGCGCCAGGTGCCGCATCACCTCCAGCGCCATCGACTCGCGGGTTTTGATGATGCCGACGCCCTTGCAGTAGGGGCAGTCCATGTAGGTCGATCGTTCGAGGCTGGGCTGCATCCGCTGGCGCGTCATCTCGATGATGCCGAACTTGCTCATGCGGAGCATGCGCGACCGGGCCCGGTCGTTCTTCAGGGCGTCGCGGAGGACCTTCTCGACGTGGCGGCGGTTCTCGGCCTTCTCCATGTCCACGAAGTCCATGATGAGGAGGCCCCCGAGGTCGCGCAGGCGGATCTGGCGGGCGATCTCCTTGGCGGCAATGACGTTGAGTTGGTGGGCCGATTCCTCGGCGTCCTTGCCGTGGCGGAAGCGCGCCGAGTTCACGTCGATCGCCACCAGCGCCTCCGTCTGGTCGATCACGAGCGTCCCGCCCTTGGGAAGGGGGACGATGCGGCTGTAGATCTGCTCGATGGCCTCCTCGAGGCGGTACTTGTGGAACAGGGGGACCTTGTCCGCGTGCAGTTTGGCGCACTTGACCTGGCGGGGCAGCGCAATCTTCATGAACTCGTGGACGTGCTTGAGGGCCGCCTCCGAGTCGACCCAGATCGTCTTGATGTCCGGCGTGTAGATATCGCGGAGCGTCCGAACGACCAGGTCCGACTCGCGGAAAACCTCGGCCGGCGCCTTCTCGCTCTGGGCCCGGGCGTTGACGACCTTCCAGAGGCGCGAGAGGTACTGGAGGTCCCTCTGGAGTTCGCGCTTGCTCTTGCCCTGCCCGGCGGTGCGGATGATGAAGCCCATGCCCGGGGGCGGGTTGAGCGACGCCAGGAGGTCCCGCAACTCGCGGCGGGTCGCCTCGTCCTCGATCTTCCGCGAGACCCCCAGCCGCGCCAGCCCCGGCATCAGCACGAGGTACCGCCCCGGGATGCTCAGCGCGGTCGTCAGCGACGGCCCCTTCGTGCCGATCCCCTCCTTCGTGATCTGGACGAGCACCTCGTCGCCCGGCTTGAAAATGGCCTGGATGGGGACGCGGCGGGCGCCGCCGGCCTCGGGGGCCGCCTCCCGGTCCTCGGGGGCCCCCTTGCGGCCCGGGTGGGCCGAGGGGACCACGTCGCTCGAGTGCAGGAACCCGTTCTTGGCCATCCCGATCTCGACGAAGGCGGCCTGGATGCTGGGCTCGATGTTGTTGACGCGGCCCTTGTAGATGTTGCCGACGTGGCGCTCGGACCCGGCGCGTTCGAGGTACAACTCCTCCAGGACGCCGTTGTCGATGATGGCGATGCGGCACTCCTCGCCCTCGACCGCGTTGATCAGCATCTCCTTTGGCATACCGATCCTCATCTCTCTCGGCGCCGCGCGGCGGAACCGCCGCGCGGGCGCTCGCGTGCGTCAGGCAAGGCGGATCTCCGTGCGCACCAGGTCGGCCCGCGCGACGGCCTCGGCGTCGAACCCCAGGAGGCGCAGGACCTCGTCCGGCCGGACCGTGCCCCCGGGCCCGGTCCGCACCTCCATGCGCACCGCGGCCCCGCCCCCCGGGCCGGCCGCGGCGCCTTCCACGGCCGCGATGAACGGCCGCGCATCCAGGTGCTTGTCGCCCGTCGGGCGCTTGCGCACCACGGGCGCCTCGGCGCGCGCAAGCAACCGCGCGATCCGATCACTCAGGTCGGGGCAAGGGGCTCCCAGCCGCGCCACGTACACGATCGTCTTGGGATGGGCCTTGTCGCTGGGGCGGACGAGGTCCAGCCGGTCCGCCTCGACTCCGGTCGGAAGTTGCTCGCGCAAGGCGTTGAGGACGGCATCGGGATTGACCCAGTCGGCCAGTTCAAACTCGAGGATCTCGGCCTCTGAGGCAACGCCGACGCTGCGCGGTTCCGACAGCGACAGTTTCGGCCGCGGGTTGAACCCCTGGCTCATCCGCAGGGGAAGCCCCGCTCGCCGCAGCGCCCGTTCCCACAGCCGCATCGTGTCGTGATGGCTGAGGTACCGCTTGTCTCCTCGTATGCGGAACCAGACACGCAACCGTTGACGGAACAACGTTCCTCCGCAATGCCCGCGTCGAACCCGGCGCCCGCGTTCCCGCTTCAGACGAGGGGCGTCTGGCCGGGGACGGCCACGGGGCCGACCGGTCTCGGGCCGGACTCGTACTTCGCCGGCGCCAGGTCCAGTCTAGACGCCTCCAGGGTCCACTTCCACGAGATTTCACGGCCGGTGTAGGCGGCCATGCGGCCCATGATGGCGACGAGGGAACTCTCTGCGATCTGCCGCCCCTCGTTGATCGGCTCGCCCTGGCGGATGCTCGCCACGAGGTCCGCGTGCTCGCGGACGAAGGGGTCCCACTCCTCGCCCTGGTACTTATACGGGTCGGCGCCCGTGATGAGGCCCTCTTTCGGGCAGGCGACGCCCCGCGTGCCCACGAAGCGCTGGGTGATGCGGTCGGCGGTGCGGTTCACCTGGCGGCACATGCTCGAGATGCGGGCGCCGTCGGCATACTCGTATTCGATGGCGAAGTGGTCGTAGATGTCGCCGAACTTGGGGTCGGTGCGGCTCTGGCGGCCGCCCATGCCGATGCACTTCGTGGGCGGGCCGCCCATGAACCACGCCATGACGTCCAGGTCGTGCACGTGTTGCTCGACGATGTGGTCGCCCGAGAGCCAGACGTGGTAGAGCCAGTTGCGGCACTGCCACTCGACGTCGGACCACTCGGGCTTGCGGTCGTGGTACCAGAGTTCGCCGGTGAGGAAGTAGACCTGGCCGCCGACGAGGTCGCCGATGCGGCCGTCCTTCACGTGCTTATAGACCTCCATGTGATGGGGGCTCCGGCGATAGACGGTGCCCGCGACGACGCTGAGTTTCTTCGCGGCCGCCGCCTCCGACGTCGCCAGCACCGACCGCACGCCCACCGGGTCGACCGCGACCGGCTTCTCGAAGAAGACGTGCTTGCCGGCGTCGACGGCGGCCTTGAAGTGGAGCGGCCGGAAGCCGGGCGGCGTCACCAGGAGCACCAGGTCGACGTCCGGGAGGTTGATGAGTTTCTGGTACGCGTCGAACCCGACGAAGCAGTGGTCGTTCTTGACGTCGGCCTTGTCGCCCCACTTGGCGACGGCGGCCTTGAAGGCGTCGACGCGGTCCTGGAAGAGGTCGGCCAGGGCGACCAGTCGGACACCCGGGGCCGAGTCGACGCAGTTGCGGGCGGCACCCGTGCCCCGGCCGCCGCAGCCCACGAGGCCGATGCGGACCGTGTCGCTTCCGGCGGCGTAGGCAGAGGGGGCGAGGTTCGCCACGAGGGCGGCCGCCGAGGCGGCGGCGGTCGCCTGGAGAAATCCGCGGCGCGTGACCGACGCGCGACCGGCGCTCCTATGGGGCTTCTGCATGATCGGCAGGTCTCCTTCCGGGCAGGGGCGGCGCGAGGCGCTTGCCCCTGCGGCCCAGCGGCGGATTATACTGCGCCGCGAGGGCCGGGGCGTCCACAGAAAACGCCGCGCGGCAGGCCGGGCGGCCTGCCGCGCGAAACGACCGGGTCGGTGCGTCTGCCCTAGACGAGCGGCGTCTTGCCGGGGACCGCGACGGGGTCGGCCTCGTAGGGGCCGAACGCCTCGGGGTTCTCGGGACCGAGTTTGAGTTTGGAGGCCTTGGTGGCCCAGTCCCACTTGATCTCGCGGCCGGTGTAGGCGGCCATGCGGCCGAGGACGGCGGCCATGGTCGAGTTGGCGACCTGCTGGCACTCGTTGTAGTGGTCGCCCTTGCCGAGGATGCTGTTGATGAAGTCCTCGTGCTCGACGACGTAGGGGTTGGGGTTCTCGCCCTGGTAGTTCCAGCCCTGGCCGCCGAAGACGTCAATGCCGCCCCCGCACCACGACTTGCCTTTGGTGCCGACGGCGAACTCGGAGACGCGGCCGGCGGCGCCGGAGAGATGCGTGCAGTAACTCTGGCAGCGCAGGCCGCCCGGGAACTCAAACTCGACGCCGAAGTGGTCGAAGATATTGCCCGGCTCGGGGCGAGCGGCGCGGCCGCCGACGGCAATAGCCTTCTCGGGCAACTTGTTCATGACCCACAACATGATGTCGAGGTTGTGGACGTGCTGCTCGACGATGTGGTCGCCGCACGTCCAGGACCAGGCGTACCAGTTCGAGACCTGCCACTCGATGTCGGACATGTTCGGTTCGCGCTTGCGGTTATGGGTGACGGGGCCGCCCATCCAGTAGTAGGCCCCGCCGACGACGTCGCCCATCAGGCCGTCGTGGATGCGCTTGACGGTCTCGCGGTACTTGGGCTCGTGGCGGCGCTGGGTGCCGGCAACGACGGTCAGTTTCTTCTGGTCGGCCATCTCGGCGGCCTTGGACATCTCGCGGTACCCCCACGGGTCGACACAGACGGGCTTCTCCATGAAGACGTGCTTGCCAGCGGCGATGGCGGCGGGCACGTGGTAGGCCCGGAAGCCGGGGGGCGCCGCGGTGACGATGGCGTCGACGCCGCTCGCGATGACCTTCTTGTAGTTGTCGAAGCCGCCGAAGGCGTTCCCCTCGGGGATGTCGACCATGTCCTTGAACTTCTGCTCGTTGCGCAGGCCGCCGGCAGTGCCCTTGGCGCGGTCGAGCCAGAGGTCGCCGGTGGCGATGACCTTGACGCCGGCCTTGAGGTTGAGGGCGGCCTGGAGGAAGTCGCGGATGGCGCCGCTGCCGCGCCCGCCGCACCCGATGAGGCCCACCTTGATGACGTCCGACCCCGCCGCGTAGGCGCCGTAGGTGCCGAGGCCGGCCGCCAGGGCAGCGGCCCCCGCCGCCGCCGAGGTCTTGAGGAAGTCTCTGCGCGTCACATCGCCCGAACGCCTTCCCTTCTCCGACTTTTCCATCGCTGGTCCTTCCTATGTTAAGGTGTCCATGGTCATGTGAATGCGTGCCGTGCGGCGGCCGCCGGTCAGAGGGCGGCCTCCTCCCACTGTTTCTTCAGGAACGCGAACGACTCGGGGATCTCGACCGTCGGGTCGCCCTGGCAGCCGCACTCGAGGCTGCAATAGTCCTGGTAGCCGATGCGCTTGAGGCCACGGAACCCGTCGACGAAACTGCGCTCCGGCTTGCCGTCCTCCTTCAGGTGGTCCTGGCCGGGCAGGATGCGGATGCGGCTGGCGAGGTGGACGTGGTGGAGGTACTTGCCGGCCGACAGGAACGCGCCCTGGTCGCTGGTCTCCTCGATGCACATATGATAGAAGTCGCCCATCATGCAGATGCCCTCGGCCTTGGAGTCGCGGCAGATCTGGGCGGTGAGGGCGAGTTGGTTGAGAAAGCGGGCTTCGCCGCGGTTGAGGGGCTCCAGGAGGACCCGCGAGCCGACCTTGACGGCGTGCTCGCCGATCTCGGGCAGGAGGCCCAGGAGGGTCTTCTTGGCCTCGTAGAACTCCTGTTGCGGGTCGCCGTTGAACGCCGGGACGCAGATGACGCCGGTCGAGCCGGCCTCGGCGGCCACTTCGAGGGCGTTCTTGAGGTTGTCGACGGCCTTCTTGCGCGTCGCCTCCTCGGGGGCGATCAGGAGGAAGGTCCCCCAGCACAGGGCCGCCACGCCGACCCCGGCGTCGGCGCACTTCTGCTTGATCTCCTTGGCGCGGTTGAGGTCCATGCCGCCGAACTCCATGCCCACGCCCCCGTACTTCTTGAGGTTCTCGAGTTTCTCCTCGAGGCTCTTGCCGGGGATCCGCCCCTCCTGGCTGCACAGTTTCAGCACGCCTTCCTGCTTAGGCGGTTCGGCCTCTTCGGCGTGCGCGGCCGCGGGGCCCGCGGCGGCCAGCCCGGCGACCGCCCCGGCGCCCGCCACCGAAGCCTTCAGAAAATCACGTCGGTCCATGGTTCCTGGTTCCTTATGCTGGGTTCCCGCGTGGGGAACCGACCCTTTGCCCTTCCAGACTGCCCCCGTCGGCCAGTCACTCAAACCCGGTCCGTGCCGCAGGCGTACCGCCCATTTCCGGCACGCTTACGGTGCCGGCGTCGGGCGGCGCGCCGGCGCTACGCAAACATCTCCGGCAGCAGTCGCCGCGCGAGTTCCGCCAGGTAGGCGTCGACCTCGCGGTCGCTGTCGAAACGGAAGACCTTCTCGGTCTCCTCGCGGGCCTGCGCCAGCGTGATGCTCCGCACGACCTTCTTGACCTCCGGCAGGGTGGCAGGGGAGACGCTGAGGGCGTCCACGCCCATGCCGACCAGCAGGAGCGTGTACAGGGGCTCGCCTGCCATCTCGCCGCACACCGCGACCTCGACGCCGACCTCGTGAGCGGCCGAGAGGATCTCTCGCATCAGCCGCAGCACCGCCGGATGGCCCGGCGTGTAGAGCGGCGCGACCCGATCGTTCGACCGGTCCACCGCCAGGGTGTACTGGATGAGGTCGTTGGTGCCGATGCTGAAGAAGTCGCACTCCCGCGCGAACTGGCGGGCCATGATGGCGGCGCTGGGGACCTCTATCATCACGCCCACCTTCATGTCGCGGTCGAACGCGACGCCTTCCTCCTCAAGGTCCTCGCGAACGTCGCCCAGGATCATCTTGGCCTGGCGGAGTTCCCGGAGGTTCGTCACGAGGGGGAACATGAGGCGCGTGGGCCCGAGGGCGCTGGCGCGGAGGACGGCGCGCAGTTGCGTCTTGAACAGCGCGATGTGCTGGAGGCTGAAGCGGATGCTGCGAAAGCCCAGAAAGGGGTTCCGCTCGTCGTAGTCGCCCGAGATGTGGGTGAACTTGTCGGCCCCCAGGTCGCAGGTGCGGATGGTGAGGGGGCGGCCCCGCAGGGCGCCGATCGCCTCGGCGTAGGCCTGGAAGTGGTCCTCCTCCGAGGGGTCTTCCTCGCGGTCCAGGTAGAGGAACTCGGTGCGGTAGAGGCCGATGCCGGTGGCCCCGCGCGCCAGGCACGCCTCAACCTCGTGGGGGAACTCGATATTGCCCCACAGGTGGATCTGGCGGCCGTCCTGGGTGACGGCGGGGAGGTCGCGGAGGTCGCCCAGTTCCTCCTCCATGCGGCGGAAGCGGCGCTCGGCCTCGCGGAACCGGTGGATGCTGGGCTCGTCGGGGTTGATGATGACCTGCCCGCGGTTCCCGTCGACGATGACCGTGTCGCCCCCGGAGACGTCGCCGGTGATCGTCTTGAGGCCGACGACGGCGGGGATGCCCATGGCGCGGGCGACGATGGTGGTGTGGCTGGTGCGGCCGCCGACGTCCGTGGCGAACGCCATGATCTTCGAGCGGTCCAGGGCGGCCGTCTGGCTGGGCGTCAGGTCGTGGGCGATGATGACCACGGGTTCCGCGAGGCGGCCCAGGGTTTCGCGCTTGGCCCCGATGAGGTTCCTCAGCAGGCGCTTCTCCACGTCGTAGACGTCCGCGACGCGCTCGGCCATGTAGCGGTTCGGCAGGCCGAGGAACTTCTTCGCGTAGCCGCGAAGCACCGTCGCGACGGCGAACTCGATCGAGTAGTGGTCGCGCTCGACGAGTTCGCGGACCTCCTCGTGCAGGTGCGCGTCGCCCAGGAGGGCGTCCTGGACGTCGAAGATGGCGCCGAGTTTCTCGCCGATGTCGCGGGCCACGCGGGCCCGCAAGTCCTGGACCTCGTCCTTGGCGCGCTGGACCGCCCCCTGGAACCGCTCGAGTTCCTGGGGCACGTCCTCCGGCGCGACGCTCCGGCGCGGAATGCGGAACTGCTCGCTGTCCAGCACGATCGCCGGCGCGATCGCCAGGCCCGGAGAGACCGGAATGCCTTTGCGAATCTCCATCCGATCCTCGCGGCGCGGGGAGCCTTCCCCCGCCGTAGCCGCTCTTTTACCGCCAGGAATGCCGCGAACGCAAACGAAATGACGCGGCGCCGGGGCCCGCCGCCGCGGGCGGCGCCTCGGAGGGCCGCGCGGCAGGAAGGTTGGGCGGCCGCGCCCCCGGCGTCCGGACGCCCCGCGAGGGACCGTCACTCCTCACTGAACTTCGAGTCCACCAGGGCCGTCAGCGCCTCCAGGCACTCCTCGGCGTCCGCGCCCTCGACCTCCAGGCGCAGGACCGTCCCGTAGGGGGCGTAGAGGCCGAGCAACTCGTAGATGCTCTTGCCGTCCGCGCGCTCATCTGCCTTGCGGACGGCCACGCTGCTGCGGAACCGGCTGGCCGTCTCGACAAACTGCATCGCCGGTCGCATGTGAATGCCCAGCCGATTGCTGATTTCGACGTCGCGCGTGGGCACCTCTAGCGTCTCTCTGACAGGGTGCGGCGCCGCGCCGGGTCCGGGAGGCCCGGCCTCTTGCATCCCCCGAGACGGGATGTTACCGGATCTCTTCGTCCGCCTCGCGCAGGAGGTCGAGGATCTCCTCCCGCGTGGATGCCTGGCTCATAAACCGGCGGAAGTTCTCCTCCTTGATGCACCGGAAGACGTGCTCCATCGCCTTGAGGTGCTCTTCCGGCAGGTCGGGGCTGGAGACGAGCAGGAAGAACAGCCGCACCGGCTGCCCGTCGAGGGCCGCGAAGTCGACGCCGGCGGTGCTGCGGGCCACGGCGCCGACGACGCGGCTGACGCCCTCGTGCTTGGCGTGGGGGATGGCGACGCCGTTGCCGAAGCCAGTCGTCCCCTTCTTCTCCCGGCGCATGATCGCGTCGACCACCTTGCGATGGTGCGCAGCCGGGATCGCCTTGCTCTTGACGAGGGCATGGACCATCTCGTCCACCGCGCTGCGGGCCGTCGTGGTTGCCAGGTCCAGCAGGACGGCCTCCTTGTGGATGAACTCCAGTAGGCGCATTCACAACCCCCTGCTCGCTCCGGCCGTGTCTCTCGGCCGGGGCCCTACGCGCGCGACGGCTGGTGGGGGTTCGGCCCGCGGCCCTTCCGACTCCGGACGCGGTCCTTGTGGGCCGCCAACTGCCGCTCCATCCGGTCCACCGACTGGTCGATGGCCGCCCGCATGTCCGGGTCCTTCGACGTCCCCACCAGGTCGTGCATGTGTTCCAGCGCGACGATCATCTCGCACGTGGAGGCCGGTCCCTCGACGCCCAGGAGGACCCGGATCGACTGGATGCGATCGTAATACTTCAGCAGCCGCTCCGCCTTCTTCGTCGCGTAGTCTTTCAGGTCGCCCGTGATGGACGCGCTGCGTGACGTGACCCCAATCTGCAACTGCCACCTCCATCCGGTGCCGCGCGCCGGTCGGCCGCGCGTGCCATCCCCCACGACGGGGGCGAGTGTAGCAGGCGCCCCGGCCGAAGTCAAACATTTCAGGCGGCCCGCGTGCGGCGGCCGGTGGGCCGGACGGGTGTAGGGCCCTGCCGACACACCACTTACGGCCGCCGGCCCTGCGGCTGGACGGGCGGACTTGCATCGCGGCCGCCCGGTCGGTTGACGCGCCCCGCCCGCGCGGGTATGCTGTTCCTGGAGCCGGGAACCCGGGAGCCGGGCGACCCGGTCATACGCCTTGCCTGGAGGAGCCGCCATGAAGACCAAGGTCCAGAAGGCCCGCCTGGTTCTCAAAGACCTGATGCGGGAGTTCGAGCCAGCCAAGGATCACGCCGTCGGGGCGGGACGGGAGTTCCTGCTCGCCCTGCGCAGCGCGATCGACGCCCAGATCACCCTCCTGGAGCGGGCCGCCGGCAAGCGGACGTCCGGCAAGGGGACGGGCAAGGCCTAGCCCTGGAGCGCCGCGTAAGCCTCGGCGCGGCCAGTCTCCCGACCTGCCGGGCCGAGGAGTCTTGCCGTGCCGGCGCCGGCCGGCGGATCAGGCGGCGCCGATGGCGGCCAGGATGCGGTCGGCCAGTTCTTCCTTGGTGGCCTGCGACACCGCCTCGGACGGCCCGGACCGGCGCACCAGGAGGGCGTCGACGCGCTCGGCGCCGACCGCCTCGGGGCCGTTGGCGACGACGAGGTCGAGGTTCTTGCCCTGGAGTTTCTCCCGCGCGCGGCGTTCGAGGTTCTCGGTTTCCAGGCAGAAGCCGACGAGGACCTGCCGGCGCGACCGGCGCGCCATCTCGCCCAGGACGTCGCGCGTCCGCTCCAGTTCGACGACGTAGCGGTCATGGTGCTTTCGGATCTTCTGCGTCCGGCGCTCGACGGGGCGGTAGTCGCTCACGGCGGCGGCGGCGATCAGCGCGTCGCACGCGTCGAACCGCGCCAGGACCGCCTCGAACATGTCGGCGGCGCTGATGACGCGCACGAGTTCGTCCACCTTGGGCGGCAGGACCTCGCACGGGCCGAGGATGAGCGTGACGCGGTGGCCGCGCGCCTTGGCGCGCGCCGCCAGGGCCGCGCCCATCCTGCCGGTCGAGGCGTTTGAGATGAATCGAACGGGGTCGATGTATTCCTGGGTGGGACCTGCGGTGATCAGGATGCGCATGGGGGGCCCCTGGTTTCTCTTGCGGCGCTGCCGGCGGTACCCAAGGCCGTCAGGCCTTCGCTCGGCCGCCCATGATTTCGATGAGGACAGCGAGAATCTCCTCCGGTTCTGCCATGCGTCCGGGCCCGGTCGTGCCGCAGGCCAGGCGTCCCTCGGCCGGTCCGACCAGCCGCACGCCTCGCTCGCGCAGCGTCTCGACATTGGCCCGGACGGCCGGGTGCGCCCACATGCGGGCGTTCATCGCCGGGGCGAGGATCACGGGTGCGTCGACGGCCAGCAGGACCGTCGACAGAAGATCGTCGGCCAGGCCGTGGGCCAGTTTCGCCAGGCAGTTGGCCGTCGCCGGCGCCACGACGGCCGCCTCCGCGCGGTCGGCCAGGGCGATGTGCTCGGCCCGGTCCACCTCGACCGACGCGAAGAGGTCCGAATGCACCGGGCGACCGGTCAGCGTCTGGAACGTGAGGGGCGCGACGAACCGCGTCGCATTGGCGGTCATGACGACCGAGACGCCGGCCCCGGCCTGGACGAGGGCCGACACCAGGGCGGCGGTCTTGTAGGCGGCGATGCCGCCGGTCACGCCGACGAGGACCTCGCGCCCCTTGAGGACGTTCGGATCGGGTTTGGGTCGCGCCATGCGAAGCGCCTCCCTGCGCGCGGGGGCCGGGCCCGCGGTGCTCAGCCCTCGTCCTCGTCGGGCTCGGCGGGCCCGGCGGCGGCCCGGGCCTCGGCGGCCTCGGCGCGGGCGGCGGCCTGGGCGGAGCGGTCGGGCGGTTCAAGGGTGATCTTCCCCTCGAGCACCTCCTGGACGACCGCCTCCATGAGGGTCTTGTTCCCTCGCTCCACCAGCAGCGGCGCCCCGAACGTCACATCCACGAGCCGCTTCTGGACGAGGACGGCCAGTTTGAACCGGCCGCCCACCTTGTTGACGATCTCGTCGCTCTTGAGTGCTTCGATCACGCCTGGCTCCTTCGCCCCTCTAGGATCCGCACCACTTCCCGGACGGCGCGCCGCAGGTCGTCGTTGACGACCTCGGCGTCGTAGCATCCCGACGCCCGCGCGGTCCGGACCTCTTCCTGGGCTTTCGCGAAGCGCCGCTGGAGTTCCTCGGGCGTCTCGGTCCCGCGTTTCGACAGCCGCTCGCGCTGCGTGGCGGCGTCGGGCGGCATCAGGAGGATCGCCAGCGCCTCCGGGTACTTCCGCTTGACCTGGATGCCGCCCTGGACGTCGATCTCCAGGAGGAGCGTCCTCGCCTCCTTCGCGGCCCGCTCGAGTTCCCCGACGGGGGTCCCGTAGAGGTGGCCGAAGACCTCGGCCCACTCGACGAAGCCGCCCGCCGCGATGCGCTGCCGGAACGCCTCCTCGGTCAGAAAGTAGTAGTCCTTGCCGTCCACCTCGCCCGGCCGGGGCGGACGGGTCGTCGCGCTCGTGCTCAGGGCCAGGTCTGTCTGCTCCCGCAGGGCCCGGGCGACGGTGGTCTTGCCGGCGCCGCTGGGCCCGCTGAGGATCGCCAGGTTCCGCCCCGCCGGGTTCGGCGCCCCGCTGCCTTTGCCCATGCGCCGCCCCTCGTACCCGCCCGGCCGGCCTGCCCGTCACGGCCACGGCCGTGCCGTGGTCGGACCGGCAGGCAGGTCACTCGACGTTCTGCGACTGCTCGCGCAGCCGGTCCACGTCGACCTTGATCTCGACGACCTCGCGCGCCAGGTCCGCGTCGTTCGACTTCGAGCCGAGGGTGTTGACCTCGCGGTGCATCTCCTGGGCGAGGAACTCGAGTTTCCGCCCGCCCGGCCCCGACTCGCCCAGGAGGGCCCGGAACTGCTCGGCGTGGCTTGCCAGCCGCGCTGCCTCCTCGTTGATGTCCGACCGCTCGGCGTAGAACGCCACCTCGCGCGCCAGCGACGCGTCGTCCACGGGCAACTCCGTCCCGTCCAGCAGGGCCTGGACGCGCTCGCGCAGGCGGTCGCGATACTCGGCGACGACCTGGGGCCCGCGGGCCGCGATCGTCTTCAGGCGCCGGGCGATGTCGGCCAGGCTCGCCTCCATGTCGGCGGCCGTCGCCGCCCCCTCGGCCGACCGCATGGCGTCGAGCCGCTCGAGCGCCTCGGCCACCACCTGCCGGATCCGGTCCGCGAGGCCCTCGATGCCCGTCAGCACGACCTTCTCGTCGCCGACGACGCCGGGCAGGGCCAGGAGGGCCCCGAGGTCGGCGGCCGCGCCCATCCGCTGGCCCGCCGCCGCCAGGTCGTCCCGGTAGGCCATCAGGACGTCCGTGTTGATCGGGGCCCGTGCGGCCGCGCCGCGCGGCGACACCGCCAGCGTCAGGTTGACCGTCCCGCGGGTGATGTGCTGGCGGACCAGGCGGTCGATGTCCGCTTCCACCGCGCCCAAGCCTTCGGGCGTCCGCAGGTTCAACTTCACGAACCGGTTGTTGACGGCCTTGGCCTCGACCGCCACGCGGACGCGGTCGTCCAGGTACTCGGCCGCCCCGAATCCCGTCATGCTCCGGATCATCCAAGTGCTCCCGTACGAATACGCAAATGATCAATGACCAATGTCAAATGCCAAACGGGGCACGCGGCTGCGCTGTTTGGCATTTGACATTGGACATTGGGCATTGGTCATTTCTCCTTCGCCGGCGTTTGGCGGCTGCCGGGTTTCACCAGGGGCAGCCCCTGGCGGCACAGCGGGCACTCCGACGGCGCGTAGGTCGGCACCTCGACCCTGACCAGGGCCTCCAGAGGGGCCCCGAGCGCCGGGTCGCGCCCGCTCGTCCGGTCCACCAGCGCCCCGACGCCCACGACCTGGGCCCCGGCGGCGCGGACGAAATCGGCCACCTCGCGCAGGCTGCCGCCGGTGGTGACCACATCCTCCACGAGGACGACGCGGTCCTCGGGGCCGACGGCGAAGCCGCGCCGCAGCGTCATCGCCCCCTCCTGCCGCTCGGCGAAGAGGCACTTCGTGCCGAGCGCCCGCGCGACCTCGTGGGCGACGAGGATGCCGCCGACGGCCGGCCCGACGACGCACGTCGCCCCGCGCCCGCGGAACCGCGCTGCCAGTTGCCCGCACAGCCGCTCCGCCTGGGCCGGCCGCTGGAGCACCAGGGCGCACTGGAGGTACTTCGGGCTGTGAAAGCCGCTCGTCAGGAGGAAGTGGCCCTCCAGGAGGGCCCCCGCCTCGCGGAACGTCTTCAGGACGGCGTCGCTCCCGTCGGCCATCGCGCGCTCCCGAGTCACTTCTCGGCCGGTGCCGCGGCGCCCGAGTCGACCGGGGCCGTCGGGGCGGCGCCGCCGGCGTCGCCCGCATCAGGCGTCTTGGCGGCGTCGGGCGCGGCGCCCGTACCGGGCGTGCCCGGCGTCTCGCCCGCGCCCTCGGCGGGGGCCTTGGCGGGCGGCGGCGGTTCGCCCTCGCCGAACTCGTCGACCGCGTAGTGCCGCAGGTAGTACGCGGTCGCGATCGCCAGCAGGAAGAAGATGACGCCCATGACGGCGGTGGCCTTGACGAAGACGTCGGTCGTCTTGGTGCCGAATGCGCTGGAGCCGCCCGCGCCGCCGAACGCGCCGGCCAGGCCGCCGCCGCGCGCACGCTGGATCAGCACCAGCAGCATCAGGACGACCGCCACCAGCAGGAACAGGACCAGCAGGATCGTCGTCACGCTCGTTTCCTCGCTTAGCTCTCGGACCGCGCGGGCGCCTCGGCCGCGCGCCGCCTCAGGCGCCCTTCGCCTTGGCGCTTTCCGTGATGATGGCGGCAAACCCATCCGCCTTCAGGCTGGCCCCGCCCACCAGGGCGCCGTCGATGTCCGGCTGGGCCAGCAGGTCCTTCGTGTTCTCCGGCTTCACGCTGCCGCCGTACTGGATGCGGACCGCCCCGGCCAGGTCGGCGTCGTAGAGGTCCGTCAGGAGTCCGCGGATGAAGGCGTGCACCTCCTGGGCCTGGTCGGGCGTGGCCGTCAGGCCGGTGCCGATGGCCCAGACGGGCTCGTAGGCGATGACGACGCCGCGGGCCTGGGCCTTCGAGAGGCCCGCGAGGCCCGACTCGACGTGGCGGCGGACGACGGCCTCGGTCCGGCCGGCCTGGCGCTCCTCGAGGAGTTCGCCGACGCACAGAATCGGCCGCAGGCCCGCCGCCAGGGCCGCGCGGACCTTCTTCGAGACCACCTCGTCCGGCTCGCCGAAGACGTGCCGCCGCTCGCTGTGTCCGATAATAACATAGGTGCATCCGAGGTCCTTGAGCATGGGGCCCGAGACCTCGCCCGTGAAGGCCCCGCTCGCCTCGAAGTAGAGGTCCTGCCCGCCGACGACCAGGGGCGTTCCCCGCGCGACGGCCAGGACGGCCTCGAGGTAGCAGGCGGGCGGGCAGACGCCGACCTCGACGCCCCGGGTCCGGGCGGCGGCCTCGGCCGTCGCCTTCGCCAGGGCGGTCGCGCTCGCCCGATCCGTGTTCATCTTCCAGTTGCCGCAGATGAACGGCTTTCGCATCCGCACGTCCTCCCGCTACGCGTTCAGTTTGGCCTGGGTCTGGAGTTTGCGGCCGACGACCTGGGCGATGGGCGCCAGTTCCGCCATCAGGTGCCGGAAGGCCTTGGGCGTCAGTTGCTGGGGCCCGTCGCTGAAGGCCCGCTCGGGATCGGGGTGAACCTCGATCATGACGGCGTGGGCGCCGGCGGCGACGGCGGCCAGGGCCATGGGCGTCACGAGGTCGCGCCGGCCGGTGGCGTGGCTCGGGTCGACGCCGACGGGCAGGTGTGTCGCGGCCTGAAGGTTCGGGACGGCCGAGAGGTCCAGCGTGTACCGCGTCGACTTCTCGAACCCGCACACGCCGCGCTCGCACAGCAGGACGCGGTGGTTCCCCTCGGAGAGGATGTACTCGGCCGACATGAGGAGTTCGTCGATGGTGGCGGCCGGGCTGCGCTTCAGGAGGATGGGCTTGTCGGTCCGTCCGAGGTCCGCCAGCAGGCGGAAGTTCTGCATGTTGCGGGCGCCGACCTGGAGGATGTCGGCGTAGCGGCTCACCAGGTCCAGGTCGCGCGGGTCGAGGACCTCGGTGACGGTGGGCATGCCGAACTCGCCGCCGATGTCCCGCAGCAGGCGCAGGCCCTCCTCGCCGAGCCCCTGGAAACTGTAGGGGCTGGTGCGCGGCTTGAAGGCGCCGCCGCGAAGGAGGGCGGCGCCGGCGTCGCGCGTCGCGCGGGCGACGTCGCGCAGTTGCCGCTCGCTCTCGACCGAGCAGGGGCCCGCGACCACCGCCAGGCAGTCGCCGCCGATCCGGACCGGGCCGACCTCCAGGACCGTGTCGGCGGCGTTGAAGTCGCGGCTGGCGAGTTTGTAGGGCTTCATGATGGGCATCACCTTCTCGACGCCCGCCATGCCGGCGAACGACTCGGGCCTCAGGAGCGACTCGTCACCGATGGCCCCGATGATGGTCCGGAACTCGCCGTGCGAGACGTGCGGCTTCAGGCCGAGGTCCTTGATGCGGCCGACGACCTCGTCAACCTGGCTCTTGGCCGCCTTCGATTGCATGACGATGATCACGCTCGAACTCCGCCTCGCTCCGCTACACCGCGCTCACGGCCGCCGGAAACGACCCGAGCACCTCCAGGTGCCGCGTGTGTTTCCGCGCCTCCTCCAGCGCCGCCCGCACGTTGTCGTCCTGGACGTGGCCCTCGATGTCCACGAAGAAGTAGTACTCCCACGTCTTGGTCGGCGACGGGTGCGACTCGATCTTGGTCATGTTGACCTGGTTCCGCCGGAACGTCTGGAGCACCTCCACGAGGGCGCCCGCCTCGTGCGAGACGCTGAAGAGCAGGCACGTCTTGTCCCGCCCGGTGGGCCCGGCGCTCTCGCGCCCCAGGACGAGGAACCGCGTCTGGTTCTGGGGGTTGTCCTCGATGGCGGCCGAGAGGACGTTCAACTGGTAGAGTTCGGCCGCCATCGACGAGGCGATCGCCGCCGTCCCCTCGACCCGCGAGGCGAAGAGCGCCGCCTCCGTGGTCGAGCCCACGGCCACCAGGTCGGCCTGCGGCAGGTTCTGCGAAAGCCAGTTGCGGCACTGGTCGAACACCGTCGGCCTCGAGTAGACCTTCTTCACCTTGTCGACCGTCGTCTTCGACAGGAGATTGTGGTGGATGGGCATGGCCAGTTCCGCGCAGACCTTGACGGGCGCGTGGACCCAGAGGAACGATTCCATCGTGTCGCGGATCGCGCCGCCCGTCGTGTTCTCGACCGGGACGATGCCGTAGTCCGCGCTGCCGCGCGCCACCTGGTCGAACACGCTCGCGATGTCGCGCACGGGCGCCAGTTCGACGCTCCGCCCGAACTTCTCCAGGGCCGCCAGGTGGCTGAAACTCCCCTCCGGCCCCAGGTAGGCCACCCGCAGCGCCTTCTCGAGCGACAGGCTGCCGCTCATCAACTCCTTCCAGATGGCCTGGAGGGCGGCGTCGGAGAGGGGGCCCGTGTTCTCGGCGAGGACGCGGCTGAGGATCTCGCGCTCCCGCTCGGGCGAGTAGAACGCCGAGGTGCCGGCCTCGCGCTTGAGGCGGCCGATCTCGACCGCGCACCGGGCTCGCTCGTTCATCAGCGCGACCAGTTGCGCGTCGATCGTGTCGATCTTCTGCCGCAGGTCATCGAGCGTCATCGCTGGTTCTCGGCCTTCTCATCGTCAACCGCAACGGCCCATCAGAGGGCCAGTCGTAGCGCGGGGGTTTACCCCCCGCGCCATCCGCCCGGAACCCCACAGCCGCGGGGGATGAACCCCCGCGCTACAGGGCCTGATGCGCAACATCCCGGCGGGCGGCGGACCGCTGGTGCGGCCGCGTGCCGCCCCCC
Source organism: uncultured Anaerolineales bacterium (assembly GCA_964354185.1). GTDB lineage: Bacteria > Planctomycetota > Phycisphaerae > FEN-1346 > FEN-1346 > CAYGZE01. The sequence goes on from CAYGZE010000028.1 coordinate 23,757, forward strand.
GGGCGCATACTCTCCCCGCCCCACAAAGCGGTGCAATCTACCCGCCGGCAGCCCCGCCGTCAACCCAAAAGCCCCGTGCGCCTGGGAAGTGCCCCAGACATCGTACCCCCCTTGCGGAGATCGCGGCGTGGGGGGT
>CAYGZE010000029.1:0-18855 GCA_964354185.1 uncultured Anaerolineales bacterium
GGGCGGCGGCGCTGCGGCGCGGGCGGCCCCCTCCCTCCCGGCGCCAAGGGGGTGGTGCCGCGGGCCTTTCGTGGTACGATAAACGGTCGTTCGACCCAGAGGCCCTCGTTCGACCCAGAGGCTCTCGACGGGTCGACGGGCGGGTTCTGCCAGGTTCCGGGTATCGGGAAGGAGATGGCCTATGCCGGGCGCGTGGAGGCGTGTGGCACTGGGGCTGATGCTGCCGGCCCTGGCGGCGGCGTGCGGGTGCGCGGGGCAGACGGCCCGGATCGACACCGACAGCGAGGACGACGCCGTCTTCGGCGCCATGGGCAGCAAGGACTTCCGGACCGTGTGCTTCCAGATGGCGCAGTCGATCGTCCGGATCCCGCAGATCCAGGGCGCGTCGAGCCCGCCCACGGTCGCGTTCACCGAGATGGTCAACAACAGCGACGAACTCTTCAACGCCGACGACGTCCTGTACAAGATGCGGACGGAACTCATCAAGAACGCGGGCGGCAAGATGACCTTCCTCGACCGCGACGTCATTGAGAAGATCAAGGCCGAACGCCGCGACAAGCAACTGGGCAAGGTCACCTCCAGCGGCGACAACCCCGTCTACGGGGCCGACTACTTCCTGGCCGGCCGCGTCGAGAGCATCCGGCGCACCCGCGGCCGCACCGTCACCCGGTACCTGCGCCTCTCCGTCCGGCTGACCGATGCCGCCACCAGCGCCATCGTCTGGGAAGACGACTACGAACTCAAGAAACTGGCCATCGCGGGCGTGTACGACCGCTGACACGAGGGAGCGCGACATGGACCGCTGCCGAGGGCTCATCGGGCTGATCGTGGGCGCGGGCGTCCTCGCGCTTGCCGGGTGCGAGCCGCAGGCCCAGCGCGAGCCGGGCTGGGTCAACCCGCTCGACGCGATGGAGAAGGCCCTGCCCGCCGACCCCAAGGACAACAATTACGTGCTCCAGCGGATGGAGTTCGGCCGCCTGGCCGTCCTGATGGGCTCCTACGTGCGGGCCAAGCCGCGCCTCATGGAGGCGTTCGAGCAACTGGAGGTCTTGCGCGACAACACGGCCGCCGCCCTGTCGTCGGAGCGGTTCAAGTACTATCGCGGCGAGACGTACGAGAAGGTGATGCTGATGGTGTACCTGGGCCAGATCGCGTATCTCGGGGGCGACTACAACACCGCGCGGATCCTCTTCTCGCGGGCCGTGTCGGCCGACGCCGAGGCCGTCGTCAACAAGGACACGCCCGTCTCCTACGGCGAAGACTTCGGCCTGGCCTACTACTGGCTGGCGAAGGCGTACGCGCGGCTGGGCGACGGGGACAACGCGGCCATCGCCTACCGCAAGGCCGCCGCCCGGACCGCCCGCAAAGAGAAGGACGCCGCCCGCGAGTCGGCCGACGACCAGAAGGCCGCCGCCAAGGGCCTCAAACGCCGCGCCGACGGCGAGGCCTGGGCCTACCAGACCTTCCACAACCCGAAGCGGCCGCAGCGCCTGGTGCCGGACGCCGTCAACCTGGCCGAGCAGGCCGGGACCGCCGACACGGCCCCCGCGACCCTCGGGTCGGCCGCCGCCAACCCTGTCCTCCTCGCGACGCGCGACCGGGCCGAGTTCTTCACCAAGGGGTACCAGGACCAGGCCAACACGGTCCTCGTGATCGAACTGGGGCGCTGCCCCTACAAGTACCTGACGGGGCTGCACGGGTCGCAGACGGCGATTGGGCGCCTGCCCGCCTGGCCGCGCCAGGTCCGCGTCTACGTGGACGGCCACGACGCGGGCCCGGCCCAGGAGGTGCTCGACCTGTGGGACCAGGCGGCCACGCAGGACCGGATCGGCGAGAAGGAGGCCGCCCAGGCCGGCAAGGCCGTCCTGAAGGAGATCCTCAGTTACGCGCCGATCGGCGGGTCGGTGGCGGGCTACTGGGACGTCACGGGCGACATCCGCCACTGGACGACGCTGCCGGGGAAGGCGTTCGTGCACGCGGCGCGCCTGGCGCCCGGGCCGCACACGGTCCGCCTGGTGATGTACGACGTCTCGGGCAACCTCTTGCCGCGATGGACGAACACGTACTGGGGCATCACCGTGCCCGAGGAGGGCGAGCGGTGCGTCCTGCTGGAGCCCTACGCGGACGGGGACAACCGCCTGACGCCCGAGCAGGCGAAGATGGCCCTGGAGGCCGGATCGAAGCCGACCGTCGGCTGGGACAACTGACGCCGGCCGCCCCAAGCGGGGCATACGTGTTTGGCCTGCCCGTAACGCGGGTGCCACTGGCTGCTTGCAGCCAGTGTGGTTCCGGGCGGCACTGGCGGACAAGCCGCCAGTGGCACCCGGCGATGGGAACTTGGCAGGCACGCCAAACACGTAGAGCGGGGTGGAAGGTGATCGCGAAAGGAGAACGACCGATGCGCCACGCCGTAGCGGGCTTCCTGGCGGCCGGCCTGGCCGTCGCCCTGGTCGGGTGCAACGCCCATCCGCACAAGGCCGACGAACAGGGGCGGGTCCTCCTCGAGAACACCGCCGTCAAGACCCACGTCGAGGTCCTCAAGCAGGTGTCCGACCGCATCGAGGGCGATCTCCTGCGCGTCCGGTCCCTGCTGCACAACAAGTCGAAGGAGAACGTGTACATCGACATCCAGGTCGTCTGGAAGGACGCCGACGGGTTCGAGGTCTACAAGACGAACTGGGCGCCGTTCTTCCTGCCCGCCCGCCAGGACACGACCCACGAGATCGCGAGCATGCGGGCCGACGTGGCGGACTACGAGTACCGCGTTCGCCAGGCGACCAAGACTGTGCGGCCGTAGTGCCGCGCACGAGGGCCGGGAGGTGACGCATGGGTCCGTGGCTGCTGGCCACGGCACGGCGCGTAGCCGTGCCCGGGCGGAAATTGGCGTGCGCGGGCGTCGCGGGGCTGGCGGCGGCGCTCGTCCTGGCGGCAGGGTGCGAGGCGCCGTACCGCCCCCTGCCCTACGCCCCCAAGGCCGAGGTCGCGCCGAAGATCCTCGCCTGTCACGACGGCATCGGCCACATCAAGGGCAACAAGCCCTGGGTCCTGGGCGGTACGTGCTGCTGCACGCCCACGCGCGAGAACTACGCGCGGCACGTCGCCGATGGGACGATCGACGCCGCGATGACCTACGAGGCGTACCTGGCCCTGTACAGCCAGAAGGGCATCGTGACGGACCTGGACCACAAGGCGTGCAACGGGCTGTGCGCCGCCGGGCCGCACGTCCTCCTGGGCGGCAAGTGCATGGCCACGCCCACCCCGGGCACGTGGCAGTACGAACGCGCCACCTATGGGCCGCACAGCAAGGTGACGGTCGTCGACGTCAAGAACGCGGCGCGTCCGGTCACGCCGGCGCCCGTGCAGAAGTAGGCTTTGCCGAGCGCAGCCCGGCGGTACTTCCCGGCGGAATCCGCGGGCGGGGGTGCCACGCTTTCGCTTGCGAAAGCGTGTTTCGGGCATGGGGCGCGCATGCTTTCGCAACGGCGCGAAAGCATGGCACCCGCAAGGACGGGGCTGGCGCACGACCAGGGGGCGAGTCGGTCGGCGGCTGCCCAGCCGCGCGAGGGGCAAGGAGGCGGGCGATGAAAGCCAGTCCGGCAGCAGTGGGGAGACAGGTGCTCCGCGTCGCGATCGGCGCGGCCGTGGTGCTGGCCGTGGCGTCGTGTGATGACCGGCTCAACACGGCCAAGCCGCCGGACGCGGCCGTCCAGAAGGCCGCCGCCCGGCAGTACGAGTACAAGCACCAGATCCGCCAGGTCAAGCGCGACCGCAAGCCCGTCGTGGCGCTGCTGAGGCCGGGCGACACGCAGGCCCTGGCCGACGCCCTGCCCTTCGGGCGCGGCGTGTCGTTCCTCGGCGAGGACAACCTGCGGATCGTCACCGGCCGCGAGGACGCCCGCGTCCGGATGCCCGGGCCCATCCGGCAGTACCTGACCAAGGAACTCGTGCAGAGCGGCCAGGTGATCGTCCTGGAGCGGGAACGGATCCTGGAGATCATCCGCGAACTCTCGATGGGCGAGACGCGGTTCGCCGACAAGGAGAAGGCGCCCCGCATCGGCCACCTCATCGGCGTCCACTACATCCTGGAGGGCTCCTACTGGCCGGTCGGCGGCCTGCCCGCCGACGACCCCCAGTTCGACGACGCCCGCAAGCGGGCCGCACGCCAGGGGTTCAACCCCAACGCCGTCGCGGTCATGTACCTGACCTGCTACAAGGTGGAGACGGGCGAGGTCAAGGCGGTGGCCACCGGGGCCGACATCCAGCCCCTCATCGCCGTCCGCAAGGCCGTGGACGACCTCCTGGACCAGATGGCCAAGGTCACCGTGCCGATCAAGGTGGCCCAGGTCGACGCCGAGACGGGCATGGCCGTCCTGGACACGGGATCGGAGGCCGGGACGAAGGCGGGCGACCAGTTCCGCCTGGCCAAGGAAGGCGAGAAGGCGGCCGAGAATGCGCCGGTGGTGCAGGCGGTCGAGGTAGGTCCGCTCTCCTCGACCGTCAAGGTTGCCTCCGGCGGTGCCGCAGCCGTCCAGCAGGGGATGCTTGCGGAACCCGTCGCGCCGCCGAAACAGCCGTAGTGATACACCGGGTGCCACTGGCGGCTTGTCCGCCAGTGCCGCCCCGCGTGTGAAAGACCGCGCGGCGGGCAAGACTGCCCGCCGCGCTCTTGCGTGCTCCCCTTTGGGTCGCGGCTAATGTCTCACTCGATCATGGCGATGAGCCGCGCCACCGCCGCGTGACCCGCGTCCGTCTGCGAAACGACCAGCATCCCGTTCATGTAACTCATGCTGGCGGGCCCGCCCTCGTCGTCCCAGGGGGCGATCCGGCGGTCGTTCTCGTGGCGGACGAACTTCTTAATGATCTCCATGATGCGATCGGGGGTGGCCTTGCCCTCGTCGGACTCGGCGGCCGGGGGGTTGAAGATGTTGCCGAACGCCCCGCCGCCGCCCGACGCGCTCGCGGCCTGCTGCGTGAGGTCGCCGACGTTGATGTGCGGGCCCTCGAAGTTCGGGATCTCGGCCAGGGCCAGGCGGATGCTGTACGTGGCCGTCCGCAGGGGGACCCAGGACTTCTCGAGCGTGGTTACGAGGACGTAGCCCGGCCCGACCCGGTAGCCGCACTCGCGCGGCAGGACGAGCGTGAGGGCGTCGTCGTAGGTGAGGCCGGTGAAGGAGAGCGTGACGCTGCGGGCGGCCAAGTCGATGCCCGCCTGCTCGAGGTCGGGATCGTAGACCACCGAGAAGCCGCCCCACTGGGCGAGCATCGAGAGGACGTCCTTGACGGCCGTCTGCTCGACGGCCAGTTGTCTGGTCCGGCGGGTCCGCAAGGACTGCCTGAGGCGGAACTCGGCCTCCCGCTTCTTGAGGGCCTCGATGCGGGCCGCGCGGCGAGCCTCGGGCGTGTCGGCCTTGGCGGCGTCGGCGTCCGGGGCGGCAGGCGCGGCAGAAGTCGCGGCCGGCGGGGCAGCCGGGGCCGGGGCCAGGGCCGCCGGCGCGGGGTCCTTCGGAATGGCCTGTGCGGAGGCCACGGCGATCAGCGCGAGCGCGGCAACGAGCACCACGTAATCCAGGGATTTCATGACCGGTCTCCCTTCATCCCACCTGCCTGGCGGCAGGTTGCCCTTGCCCTGGCACACCCTATTATACGAACTCCGCCGCCCCGGAACTTGCGGGTTTTCCGGGCCGGCCCCGGATTCCCGGTAATCGGCATCGGTCCGGTTGGTCGATACAAGGGCGTAACCACGGGCACCCCTACCCTTGGCCCGCCGGCGCTGCGCGCAGAGCACCCACAAAGGCGGGGCTGACCATGACCACGGTGGCGACGGGACTCTCGGCGGACGCCCTTGCTGCGCTGTTCGAGGCCTCCCCCGACTACTTCCTCGTGCTGGACCCCGAGGGGCGGCTGCTGGCCGCCAACGGAGCCTTCCGCCACGGGGCCCTCGAAGACCCGGCCCAGGTGCCGGACCGCCTGGCGGACTGCCTGGTGCCGGCCGACGCCGAGCCCCTGAAAGCGGCCCTCGCCCACATCGGCGCCGCGGGGTCCGTGACACTGGACCTCAGGCACCCCCGCCCGACGGGGCGTGCGGCGACCGTGGCGTACACGTTCTTCCCGAGCCCGCAGGCGCCCGACGCGGTCCTGGCGGTGGGCCGGCCCAGGGACGGGTCGGCCACGCTGGACGACCGCCTGAGGTCGATGCAGGCGCGCCTCTCCCAGATGCACGGCCGCGTGGAACGTCTGCGCGACCGACTGGCCGAGGAGGTCGCCTGCGACGACTGGCGGGCCCTGCCGACCCGCTGGGATTTCGAGCGGATCCTGGAACGGGAATGGGCGCGGGCCGCCCGCCTCGGGCTCGTGCTGAGCCTGCTGGCCATCGACATCGACGGCCTGCGGCACGTGAACAGCCGTTTCGGCCAGCGCGAGGGGGACCGGGTCCTGCGGGAGGTGGCCGCGCGGCTCCTGCGCCAGACCCGCTCCTACGACGCGGCGGCTCGCGTCGACGGCGACGGGTTTCTCTTGGCGACGGTCCGGCTGCCTTCGGACGAGCGGTCGGCCGCCGCGTTTGCCCGACGGGTCCAGCGCCTGGTGTCGGACGAGCCCATCGACCTGGGCGAGGGCCGGCAGACCCGCATCACCGTCAGCATAGGCGTGGCGAGCGCCGCCCTGTCCGTGGATGTGCCCCTGGCGCCGGAGGGGCTCCAGAAGGCCGCCCGGGATGCACTCCTGGAGGCCAAGGCCGCCGGCGGCAACGAAGTCCGCCTGACGACGGCCCTTCCGACGGGCGCCTGACGGCCGACCGCGGCGCGTGCGCCGGCCCGCTCAGTCGCCGTACGATCCCCTGACGCTGGCCAGGCTGTAGGTGGCCACCAGGCCCGCGGGGTTGTCGGTGTCGCCGCTCCTGTCGAACCGGAGGTCCACGTCGCCGTCGATGTGGAAGTACGTGTCGTCGAGGTTGACGATCGTGCCGCGCACCGTCCCGCCCGCGTTGCCGGTGAAGTCGTACCCGCTGGCGACCATCCAGCCGTTGAGCGTGCCGAAGTTGCCGGCGAATTTGGCGTGGGCGCCCGGGGCAAGCAGGAAGGTCCCTGTCAGGCCCCGCAAGGCGGCGAACTGGGGCTCGGGCGGCAGGGTGTCGATGGCGTAGGACTCGACGTTCCCGGCGAAGAAGATCTCGTTCGCGGGCAGGCCGGCGGCGTGGTCCTGCATGACGACGGTCCCGCGGATGGTGGCGTGCCCGTTGAACGTGACCCGGTTGGGCGACTCGATGTAGAGGACGCCCTGGATGACCACATCGGAGTTGAACGTGGGATTCGTGCCCTTGGGAATCCGCACGTTGGTCAGAACGCTCTCGCCAGGGGTGAAGACGTTGGTGGCGTAGACCGAGAACTGCGACGTGTTGACTGTCGGCCACTCGGGCTCGGGCGCGCCGTAGACCTCGTCGCCGCCGATGGTGACGCTGCCTCGGGTGCTGATCCGCGCCCCGTCGCCGGAGACGGCCACGTCGCCGGAAACCTCGACGTGGCCGGTCAGGGTGACCGCGTCCAGGGTGACGCTGGTGGCCGACAGGACGCTCCCTTCCCAGCCCGCGTTGGCGCCGAGGATGGTGGGGCTCCCGCGCATCTCGATGGGCGAGCGGCTGGCAATGCCGTACTTGCCCACGCCGTCGAGGCTGTTTCGGACGCCCAGCCGGTACGTGACCGTTCGGACGGCGCCGTCAAAACGCCCGACGCTCTGGACGGTGATGGCGGGCCGGTCGAGGGCCCCGCCGTCGGCCTGGATCTGCACCTCGACGGTGCCGGCACGGCCGTCGACCATGACGACCGTGATGGGCGGCAGGACGACGCCGGCGCTGCCGTAGGTGATCGCCCCGGCGTTCACCATGGTCGACGTGGCCAAGAGCGTGACGAGGCGAGTGGCGATGACCTTGTGGATGTCGGCGGCGTTGTGCGTGGCCGGAACGGACAGGTCGCCCAACTCCTGCTGCACGAGGAGCAGCCCCGTCTCGGCCAGGGCGGCCGCCTGGTCGCTCGCGACGCGGTTCCGCGCGGCCGACAGGTTCATGTCGGCCGCCGTAGCGATCGCCAGGGCCAGGCAGGCAAACAAGGCCAGGAAGATCAGCGTCAAGATTAGGGCGATGCCCCGTGGCACCGTCACAACCCGATCGGGCTTGCACATGGCGTTCCCTCCAGAATCCCGTCCCCCTACTGATTAAGGATGCCGATCCGGGGGGCAAGGTCAACACGCGGGCCCCCCTGGGCCGCCCGGAAACGCAGCGGCCGGACGGTCTGCCGCAAGTCATTGCCCCAGGCCGGTTTACGTGCGTCGCAAGGCAGGCAGCGTGCCGGGCCTGGCCGGCTGCGACTCCGACGGGCCGCGGCGCGCCCCCGGGAAACGGGTGATTTTCCGGCCGGAGGCGCACCGGCCTTAGGAGGGGCCTGCGGGGAAGTACGGCCTGGGGAGGGCCCGGCGCGGCGGCCGGGCCCGGCCGTCACTCGGAGTAGGATCCCCTGACGCAGACCAGGGATCGCGAAGCCACCAGGCCCGCCGGGTCGCCCGTATTGCCGGACTTGTCGATGACGATGTGGACGTTCCCGTCGACCTTGAACGAGGAGTCCTCCAGGTTGAGGATGGCACCACGGACGGTGCCCCCGGCGCTCCCGGTGAACTCGTACCCGCTGGCGACGATCCACCCGTTGACCACGCCGAAGTTGCCGGCGAACTTGGCGTTGGCGCCCCGCGCGAGCAGGAACGTCTTCGCCAGGTCCCGCAGGCCGTCGAAATCGACGTCCTGCGGGAGGGAGTTCATGTCGTAGGCCTGGACGTTCCCTGCGAAGGCGATCTCGTTTGCGGGCTGGCCGACGGCGTGGTCCTGCATGACGATGGTGCCGCGGACGGTGGCGCTTCCGCTGAAGGTGACCTTGTTGGGGGACTCGACGTACAGCACCCCCTGGATCGCCGTGTCGGCGCTGAACGTCGGGTTCATGCCGGCGGGAATGCGGCAGTTGGTGAGGGTCCGCGAGACGCTCGTGTCCCCATCGAACACGTTCGTAGCGTAGGTCTCGAACAAGGCGGTGTTGACCTCGGGCCACTCGGGCTCGGGCGCGTCGCGGATCTCGTCGCCGCCGATGGTGACGCTGCCGTGGGTGTCGATCCGCGTCCCAGCCCCCGAGACGACCACGTCGCCGGAGACCTCGACGTGGCCGGTCAGGGTGACCGCGTCAAGGGTAGTGCTGGTGGCCGACAGGATGCTGCCCTCCTGGCTGTCGGTTGCCCCACGGATGGAGGCGTTCCCCTTCATCTCCACGGGCGAGCGGCTGGCGATGCCGTACCGTGCCAGTTCGTCCAGGCTGCTTCGAGTGGCCATCTGGTACGAGACTGTGCGGACGGCCCTTCCGAACCGTCCGGTGCTTTCGATAAGGATCGTCGGGTGATCCAGGGCCCCGCCGTCGGCCTGTATCACCGCCGCGATCGTGCCGGATTCACCATCGGCCACCGCGACCGCGAGGGGCGGCACGATGACGCCCTCGTCGGTGGACTGGATGGCGCCCGAATGCAGCATCGAGGAGTTCGCGAGCGACATGAAGAGGCGGTCCGCGATCGCCTGGTTGACGTCCTCGGCATCGTGCGTGGCCGGGAGCCCCAGGCCGCCGAGCTGCTGCTGGAGCATGAGCAGGCCCGTCTCGGCCAAGGCGGCCGCCTGCTCGCATTCGACGCGGTTTCGGGCGATCACCAGGTTGGCGTCGGCGGCCGTGAGGACCGCCAAGGCCATGCACACAAACATGGCCAGGAAGATCAGCGTGACCAGCATCGCCACGCCACCCCTCGCCTTGCGGACGGGGGCTCCATGTTGCATGGCAACCTCTCTTGGGCGTGAACCATGTTAGTATGCCTCTAGGCGGACGCGTGTCAAGCCGCAGGGGGCCGGTCTGCCGTTCCTCACCGAGGCCCCCGGAGGCTGGCGGCGATAAGTCGTTGTTCCACAGGAGTTTGCATGCGCGGAGCGGTCCCCCCCAAGCAGGGGCCGACCTTGAGGGAACCGGGCGGAGAAGCGGAACCCCCCTGAAAACCGTCCGGTTTTCTGCCACCGTGGCTCGAGGGGGCGCCTCGGGCATCGTGCCGGACGTCGCCGGACCCTCACCCGGCTCGGCGGCCGGCGACCACCTTGTCGCCCTTGTACGTCGTCCCGCGCCAGGTCACGCTCCCCAGGCCCAGGGCCCGCATCAGGGCCCGCGCCTGGAACCCCAGGACAAAGAGGACCGCCAGCGGGTAGAACAGCAGGTACCACGGGTTGGCGCGGCCGAGGATGAAGTACCGCCGCATCGTGACAAACAGGGTGAGGACCGTCGCCAGGGAGACGGCCCATACGGCGACCGTCCAGGGGTCGGTCCGGCCGCCCGCCATCGCGACGGCCGAGGCGGCGAGCGCGGCAAACGGGATCAGCGTGAACAGCGACGTCAGGGCGATGACGCCCAAGAGCCACCCGGGGCGCTTGAACGCGCCGTAATAGATCCGCGTCCAGCCCTTCCTCATGCTCCGGAGGTCCGTGTACATCCGCGTCGTGAAGAGGTCGCGGCCGACGGCGTTCAGCAGCCGGTGCCCGGCGCCCTTGACGACGCGGGCCAGCGCGATGTCCTCGACGATCTCGCGCCGCACCGCCTCGTAGCCGCCGACGGCCTCGAACGTCGCCCGGCGAATGAGGATGTACTGGCCGTTCGCAAACGCCGTCCGCCGCTTCGGGTCGTTCACCCACTCCGGCCGGAACCACGCCACCAGCACCGACCCCGCGACCGGCTGGACGGCGTTCTCCCAGAACCCGTGCATCTCCAGCACGGGCCACAGGCTGAACATGTCGCCCCCCTGCCCCGCCAGGAAGCCGACCGAGGCCTGGACGCTGTGCGGGGCCTGGCGGCAGTCCGCGTCCACGAAGAGGAGCCAGTCGCCCCGCGCCTCGGAAGCGGCCACGTGCATGGCGTGCGGCTTGCCGAACCAGCCGTCCGCCAACTCGCGGACCTGGACCAGCCGGACCCGCGGGTCGGCCGCCGCCACCTCGCGGACCACGTCGGCCGTCCGGTCGCGGCTCCGGTCGTCGACGACGATCACCTCCAGCCGCGGATACGTCTGGGCCAGGATCGTCTCCAGGGCCGCCCGGATGTTCGCCTCCTCGTCCTTGGCCGGGACGATCACCGACACGAGGCCCAGGTCCTGGACCTCGCCGCAGGTCTCGCGGCTCAGGACGGGCCCGGTGCTCCGGCCCGAGTGGATCACGACGACGCGGTAGAGCCACACGGCCAGCGTGGCCGCCAGGACGATGATGGCGAGGCCCTTGAGGATCAGCACGGGGTGCGCCCCCACTCGGCGAACGTCCGCCTCGGCGGACCGCCTACGCCTGCCGGTCGCGCGCCGCCACGGCCGCGTCGTACACGGCCCGCAGGGCGACGCCCCGCTCCCGGGCCAGGCGCAGGCAGTCCTCGTACTCGGGTGCGGCCGCGACGACCTTCCCGGCCCGCCGGCCCACCTTGACGCGGACGGGCCCGTACGGCGTCTCGACCGTGACGTGCTCGCGGGCGAGTTTCGTGCGGTCGACGCGCGTGCGGCGGACGCCGAAGGACCCCGTCTCGCGGAAGACGGCCTCCTCCACCGCCGCGCGGGTCCCCTCCTCCGCCAGGCAGGCCAGGACGACCCCCGGCCGGCCCTTCTTCATCGTGGCGGGCGTGAGCCACACGTCGAGCGCGCCGGCCGCGAAGAGCGTCGCCGTCGCCGCCCCGAGGATCTCGCCCGTCGCGTCGTCGAGGTTCGCCTCGAGGAGCCAGACGGAGTCCTGCTCGGCCTCGTCGCCCGCGGCCGCGCGGCCTAGGACGACGCGCAGGAGGTTCGGCACCTGCTGCCCCTCGCGCGAGCCCGCCCCGTAGCCGACGGCCTGCGGCACCATGGGCGGCAGAGGCCCGAACGACTCGGCCAGCGCGACCAGGATGGCCGCCCCCGTGGGCGTCGTGAGTTCCCCCGTCTCCGGGCAGTCGCGCGTCGGCACGCCGCGCACGAGTTCCACAACCGCCGGCGCCGGCACGGGCAGGCGCCCGTGGGCCGTCTCCACGTAGCCCGAGCCCATCGGCAGGGGGCTCGCGACAAGGCGGTCGATGCCCAGCAGCGCGAGGCCCGCGCACGTGCCGACGATGTCGACAATCGCGTCCACCGCGCCGACCTCGTGGAAGTGGACCTTCTCGACCGGCTGGCCGTGGACCTTCGCCTCGGCCTCCGCCAGGCGCCGGAACACCGCCGTCGCCTGCTCGGCCGCCCGGCCCGGCAGCGCCGAGCGCCCGATCAGGTCCTCGATCTCCACAAGGTGCCGTCCATGGGCGTGGTGGCCGTGCCCGCGGTCGTGCTTGTGCAGCCGCACCTCGACCCGCGTGGCGGCGAGGCCCTTCCGGACGAGGCGCGACACCACGAGGTCGAACCCCTCCACGGGGACGCGCCCGAGCGCCGCGCGCAGGGCCGCCTCCGGCAGGCCGGCATCCACGAGGGCCCCCAGCAGCATGTCGCCGCTCACGCCGCTAAACGCATCGACATATAAGAGTGCCACGCTCTAACGCCCCCTCCCGGCGCGATCCTACCGCCCCCCTGCCCCGCCTCGCAACGCCAAGGCGGCGCGCCCGGGCCCCTCACGGGGCGGACTTCGGGGCGGCTGTGTCCGTCTTCTCCGCGGCCTCGGCCTTCCGGTTCAACTCCTCGACGGCCTCGTTGTAGGCGTCGGCCCCGAAGACCACCGACTTCAGGTACACCAGGTCCTGGAGGGCCGTGCCCATGGCGCCCTTCTGCCGCTTGCTGAAGAGGAACCGCTCGGCCTTCCCGTTGTGCTCCACATACAGGGGCTGCCCGAGGATGTGCCCCACGATCTCGTGGTCGTTCCGCAGAACGAGCCGCCACGCCAGTTGCCGCGCGGGGTACGTCCGCCCTGTGTACACCTTCTCGGGGCTGCCCGCCTCCCTGAACCGCCACTCCTTGTCGAGCCGCTCCCAGTCGATCGAAACCTCCATCCGTTTGATCGCCGGCACAGGCACGTACTCGTACAGGTTCCGCTTGACGTTGAAGATCTTCAGGCGCTTGGCCCGCGTCGTGTAGATCTTCCCGGGGATCTTCAGGCCGTTCGACAGGAGGGCGTGCCCCGGCACGGCGTCCTTGCGCGAGACGTCGGCCTTCGCCGGCCCGAAGGGGTTCGTGCCCGCGGTCTCGGGGTCGCCCCCCTGCCCTTCCTCGTCCTCGTCGACGAAGGTGATATCCGGCTTGGCGGCGCCGGCGGCCGGCGCACCCGCAGCCAGGGCCCAGACACGCCCCCCCACGGCCAAGCCCAGCGCTAGGACGCTTGTCCCGATCCACGTTCTCATGGCCATCGTCATGTCCCTGCGCTGACGGCGCCGCGCCCGGGCCCATTCAGCCGCAGCGGCACCGCTTGACAACCCCCGCGCCCCCGGCCCATACTGCGCCCCCATGAAACCGAGGCGCGTCGCCATCCTGGGCGGGACCTTCGACCCCATCCACCTCGGCCACCTTATCGCCGCCCAGTACGCGTTCCACCACCTTCAGGCCGACCGGCTGGTCCTCGTCCCGTCAGCGGCCCCCGTTCACCGCCCGCGGCACCGGCCCGCGGAGCCGGAGCACCGCCTCCGAATGTGCCAACTGGCCGTCCGCCCCCTTCCGCCTTTCACGGTGTCCGACGCCGAGGTCGCCCGCGACGAGCCGTCCTTCACCGTCATCACGCTCCAGCGCCTGGCCGCGGCGCTCCCCCGCGGAACGACCCTCTTCCTCCTCGTGGGCGAGGACAACGTCCCCCTGCTCCACACCTGGAGAGACTACCGCGAGATCCTCCGGCTTTCAAGCGTCGTCCCCATGCCGCGCCGCGTGGACCGCTGTGGCGACCTTGGGCCCTTTCGGGACGCCGTCGGGGCCGTCGCCGTGGACGCCATCCTGGCCCGGCGGGTCCCTGCCCCGCTCGTCCCCCTCAGCAGCACCGAGCTGCGGGCACGGATCCGCTCCGGCGCGTCCGTTGCCGGCCTTGTCCCGGCCAGCGTCGCAGCCTACATTGCCGCCAACGGCCTCTATGCCCCGACGCCGGCTGGCATGTAAGCGTGCGGAGCCGCGCAACACTCTGATTGGAGTGTTCGGCCGGAAGAGGCGGCGTTCCACGTGGAACACACCTCAGAGGATCCGCGCGAGGATGCGCTCGGCGTCGTCGTGGCTGAAGAACTCGATCACAATCCGGCCGGTGCCGGCGCGGCGGCCCTCCTCAACCGTCACTTTGGTGCCGAGCGCGTCGCGAAGACGGGCCTCCAGGTCGCGGATGTGCGCCCCCTTCTCTGCCCGCTTGCCAGGCTTCTGGCGTGGGCGGCTGGGCCCGGTCAGGGCCTCGACCTGCCGAACCGACAAGCCCTCGCGAACTACCCGTGCGGCCAACGCCAGTTGCCGCTTGGGGTCCGACAGGGCCAGGAGTGCGCGCGCGTGGCCCATCGCGACCTGCCCCGACCGCACAAGGACCTGGACGGGGTCCGGCAGTTCGAGAAGGCGGACCATGTTCGCAATGGTGCTGCGGTCTAGCCCTAGCCGCTCAGCCGCCTGCTCTTGCGTCAGCCGGGCGCTCTCGAGGAACGCCTTGAAACTCCGCGCCTTCTCAATCGGGTCCAGATCCTCGCGCTGGAGGTTCTCGATGAGGGCTATCTCGAGCATCCGGTCGTCTGGAACCTCGCGCAGGACGGCCGGAACCTCTGCCAGGCCGGCCGCTTGGGCGGCACGGAATCGGCGCTCGCCGGCCACGATCTGGTACCGATCTCCCCGTGGCCGCACAAGGATCGGCTGGAGCACGCCGTGCTCGCGGATCGAGGCCTTGAGGTGCTCGAGTTCGCCGGGGTTCATCACCTGGCGCGGCTGCTGGGGGTTCGGATCAAGGAGCCCAACCGGGATCGTGGTCACCCGACCGCTCAGGGCGGGCTCAGCCACCGCGTCCTGGCGGGCCAGACCGCGGAGCAGGCCATCGAGGCCGCGGCCGAGTCTGCGTTCAGGCATGCGTTGCCTCCTTGTTGGGTAGCCTGACGAGGCCCCGCGCTGTGATCTCAAGGGCCAGCTCCAGGTATGCCCGAGCCCCAGGCGAGCGCGGGGCGTAGTCGATGACGGACAAGCAGTGGCTTGGGGCCTCGGCAAGGGCAATGTCGCGGGGGATGGTGGTGTCGAAGACGGGGTCGTCCAGTCTGCCTCGGACTTCGGCCTCGACCTCGCGGCTCAGGGCCGCCTGCGGATCGTACATGGTCAGGAGGACACCGGCGATCCGCAGCGGGGTCCGCTCGGCCTGCTGGCGGACGGCCCCGATGAGTTGAACCAGGCCCTCGAGCGGGTAGTACTCGCACTGGATGGGTATGAGCACGCCATCGCTGGCGGCCAAGGCGTTGCGGGTCAGGGGACCCAGTGACGGTGGGCAGTCGACCAGGGTGACGTCGAAAGTGGGGTTGGAGGGCCTGCCGAGGGCCGTGCGGAGCAGGGCTGAGGGCAGCTGGCCCTGGGCCGCGAGGCGCTCGAGATCCCTGCCAGCGGGGAGGCACGCCACGTTGGTCCAGGAGGTTTGGGCGATCGGCAGGGGGGCGTTGCCGTGGCTGAACGCGGGGCTGGCCGGCAGGGCGGCAACCCCCATGCCGCTCGTGGCATTCGCCTGGGGGTCGATGTCGACGACCAGGACGGAGGCCCCTGCGAGGCCGAGGGCGTGGGCCAGGTTAGTGGCGGTCGTCGTCTTGCCGACGCCGCCTTTCTGGTTGGCCACGGAGAGGGTGACGGGCACCGCTGGCTCCCCTGTTGGGGGCATTGTAGGGGAGGGGGGCGGGAGGGCAACAGAAAAGCGGTTGCGGGGGCCAGGCGGGGGCCTATAATGCGCCTCGGACGCTCGGGGGCGGGGCGGCGGATGTTCCACGTGGAACAAGGGCGGCAGGATGGTGGTACGTAGACATGTATATTACAGTGGGCACGTCCACGGCGTCGGGTTTCGCTACACCGCTGTCGGCCTCGCCCAGGGGAGGGGGGTCTCGGGGTCGGTCAGGAACCTGGCGGACGGCCGCGTCGAGATCCTCGTCGAAGGGGAGGAAACGGCCGTGCTGGGGTTCCTGGGGGCCGTGCGCGACCGGATGGGGGGTTACATCCGGAGGGCGGAAGAGCAGGGCGAGACGCCCACGGGCGAGTTCGAGGCCTTCGACGTGGCCTATGACTGGGGGTGAGCCGTGACCGGGGGACGGGCCCTGGCGGGGATCGCGGTGAACACGGTCCGCGAGACGTTCCGGCAGCCGTTCTACTTTCTGCTGATGGGCGTCACGATCGCGGCCCTCCTGGCGACCCTGCGCCTGCCGTTCTTCACGTTCTACGACGATACGGACATGTACAAGGAGTTGGGGCTGTCGTTCATCCTCGTGTTCATGCTGGTGGCGGGGGTGATGGCGGCAGCCACAGGGGTGGCGCGGGAGGTGGAGGACCGGACGGCCCAGACGATCCTCTCGAAGGCCCTGGGGCGGTGGCAGTTCGTGGTGGGGAAGTACGTGGGGGTTCTGGCGGCGGTGGGGGGGGCGATCGCGGTCGTGGGGGTGGTGTTCGCGGCCACGGTCTACTACCGCGTGGCGCTGGACGCAAGCCCCGGCGGGGGGCGCGGGGTACCGATGGGCATTGGCTACGAGGTCGAGGCGTTCCGGGCGCTCCAGTGGAACCAGGCGCTCACGGTCACGCCGGGGATCGTCTTCGTGTTTCTGCAAGTGGCTGTGATTTCAGCGGTTGCGACCGCCCTGTCGACCCGCCTGAGCGCCGTTGCCAGCGTCGGCATCAGCCTGGCGATGTTCGTCATCGGCCATCTGACGGTGTTCCTGGAAGGGGGGATGCGGGCGGCCGGCGAGACCGTCCGCGGGTTGACGTGGGGCCTGCTGGCGGCGGTGCCGTTCCTGGAGATCTTCAACCTGAACCAGAAACTGAGTCACACGGTCCTCGCACCGCTGGAGGCGGGGACGCCCGGGGCGGCTGCGTGGTCGGAGGTGTGGGGTTACGTGGGCTGGGCCTCGCTGTATGCCCTTGCGTACGTTGGGTTTGCGGTCGGGCTGGGGGTCGTCCTGTTCCGCCGGCGGGCGCTGGGGTAAGCACACCCTTCTGGCCGTCGGGCACGTCTTCGTGGAAGCAAAGTGCTATCGGCGCCAGCCGCCCCCGCGCGGAGGACGGGGGTCGTTGCCGGCACCGTCGCCGGCATCCGGCGGCCCTGGCGGTCTCGGCCGGGGCGGCGGGACCGGCCCTTCGCCGAAGTCGGGGGCGTCGACCCAGAGGAATGGCACCAGGTAGACCATGGAGTTCGACTCGACGCTGAAGGTCTGAGCGGCGAGGCCCGCGAGGACCATCCAGTCGCCGGGGGCCGGGGCGTCATCGACGTTCTCGGTTGCGGCGGTGGGCAGGGCGTCGGAGCGGACGGCGATGTCCGAGCCGCCCTGGGCGGGGACGAGGATCGTATACGTGCCGTCAGGGGCCTGGAACGTGTCGCGGACGCGGGCGTAGACGATGAGGCCCTTGGGGAAGGCGGTTCGGCCGAGGCCCATCTGCGGGGCACGGACCAGGGCGGTCCGGAACCCCTCCTCGGCCTTGGCGATGGCCTGGAGGAGGCCGACGGCGGTCGCCAGGGACGCGCGGCGGGCGCGCTCGTCCTGGCCGGGGACGTGGACAAGCCGGGTGCCCTGGGCGGCGAACTGGGCCAGTTGCGTGGCGGCGGCGGAAGGGCAGGCGATCTTCTCACCGTTGCAGGCGGGGCACGGCCCGCGCCGGCCATATATGCCCTCGACGATGGTTCCCTTGCCGCTGCACCGCTTGCAGACGAGTCCCGTCTTGGTGGTCTCGACGAGTTGGGCGAACTCGGCGGCCCCGGGCGGGTCCCCCGCGACGCGGAGGATCTGGACCGGCCAGAGGGGTTTCGGCAGGTCGGCGAAGGGCTTCAGTTCCGGTTTGGCCGAGAGGAGCGCCCCGTGCATGACGTCGGCCGGGACGACGGTGAGAAGGGTGGTGTTCCGGCTGGCGAGGAGCAGCGTGATGCCGAGGACGCCCCCGGTCTGGTCGAGGATGGGTGCGCCGGAGGCGCCGGGGAGCGTCCCGCCGGTCAGGAAGAGGAAGCCCCACGTGTCGGCAGGGGGGGCGACGCCCAAACGGGCGGCGAGTTCCGCAGTGCCCTGGCCCGGGCCGAGGCGGCCGACGACGTTGGCGAGGCGGTGGCCTGACCGCCAGCCGAAGAGGACGACCGGCAGGGGCGAGGGCCCGATCGGTTCGGACGACAGCGTCAGGCCTGTCCGGGACAGGGTGTCGCCAAGTTGGATGGCCGCCAGGCCGATGCTGGGGTTCGCCAGGCCGAACTGCGTGGCCGTGGCCGTGGACCCGTCCTGGAACCGCACGGTGGCGCGGGTGGCGTCGGGCTGGGCGATGGCGGCCAGGTCGGTGATGACGAAACGCCCCTTGCCCAGCAGGAAGCCGCTGGCGTAGGCGACGGTGATGCCGAGCGAGTTCTGGACGGTGACGAGGCAGACGGCCGGGTCGGCGTGCGTCTGGACCTGGGCGACGTCGATGCCGCCGGGGTTGGCGGCGAGGAGATCGGCGGCGAACAGCAGGGCGACCAGCGCGGAACCCACCGCTTTCAGCATGGTCATGAAGTGCCCCCCAAGAATGCACTGCACCTGTCGTGCCATGCCCATAAACGGCGGGGGCCGCGGGAAATTGCACGCTCCTCGACGGCAGCAGGCCGGTTAAGCCGCGCGGACACCGGGTGGGGCCGGCGCTAGGGCGCAGGGTTGACGGGGCAGGGGGGCGGTCTATAATCGGCCA
>CAYGZE010000029.1:18955-23083 GCA_964354185.1 uncultured Anaerolineales bacterium
TCATACCGAAGGAGCGGGTCATGGCACGGATCGTCGTCCTGTACAGCACGCAGAGCGGGAACACGCGGGAGGCGGCGGCGCACGTGGCGGCGGGCGTGCAGTTGGTGCCGGGGGCGGAGGCGACGCTCATGGACGCCGCCAAGATGGAGATCGACCTGCTCGAGGACGCCGACGGCCTGGCGATCGGGGCGCCCAACTACTTCACATATCCCTCGGGCCTCATCAAGCATTTCTTCGACCTGGCGTTTACGCGGAAGGGGTTCAAGGGGAAGCCGTACGTCGCGTTCTCGACGCACGGGGGCGGGGGCGGCGTATCGAAGACCATCGACGCGCTCGCCCAGGCGGTGGGCATGAAGCAGGCGGCCACGAGCCTGGACTTCCTGAACAAGCCGCAGGGCGATCAAGTGAAGGAGTGCCGGCGGCTGGGCCAGGCCCTGGCGGCGAAAGCGACGGCGAAGTAGGGCGGCGGCCCGGGCCATCGGCCGCGGCGGTCGCGCGGTCGCCGGCGTCCAGAGAGGTGTCGGATGGCGCGGCGGTGCGGGCGTGCTGGGTTCGTGGTGCAGGCGGGCGTCCTGGCGGCGCTCGTGGCGGCGCAGGGGCGGCCGGCGCCGGCGCTCGGCGCGGGGGTGCCGACGTTCGGGCCGGCGCGGGTCGTCCTGGGCGGCGAACCGGCGCCGCCGGCGAGTGCCTCGGTGTGCGGCTTTGCGCTGGTGGCGCGCGACGAGGGGCCGCAGGTGGCGCTCGAGGCGCGGCCCCCCGCGGCCGTCGTCAGCGTGCAGGGCGAAGAGGCAGTCGTCGCGGTCATCCCCCTCCAGGGCCTGCCAGGCCCGTTCACGGTCTCGGCCGAGGCCGCGCTCGTCCACGGCGACGGGGCGGAGGCGAGCCTGGGCGTCGGCCAGGCGGGGCCGCCGCGCACGCTCAAGCGGGGCGAGGCGGTGCGGCTCGAGGCGTCGGGGCAGGGGGGCGCCGAAGGGGCGGCCGTGCACCTGGCGACCCGCGCCCGGGGCGGCGAGGCGGCCGTCCGGTGGCGGCGCCTGCGCCTCAAAGGAGAAGGCGGCGAGATAGATATACCACTCGACATCCCGGCCGCGCCGTACGCGGGGCGCTCCCCCCGGGCGCTGCCGGACCTCAGGCCGCCGCTCGAGGAGGCGCTGGTCGAGTGGGACTGGCGGATGCAGGACGGCATCGGCGCCGAGCGAGAACCGACGACGTACGCGGCGGCGGTCGAGCGGGTGCTCGCCCGCGGCGACGACCTGGTGCGCGACCTGCGGGGCAGGGGGGTCGGCCTCACGGACGAGGCGGCCGCGTGGGAGCGCCTGCGGCAGGAACGCCGGGCGCTGGCGGCCGCCGGTGCGGCCGACGAGGGGGCGTGGGAGGACCTTTGGCGGCGGGCGCACGCCCTGCGCCGCCGGATCGCCCTCGCGAACCCCCTGGCCCGGACGGGGCCGCTCCTCTTCGTAAAGCAGGTGCCGGGCGCCTTCAGCCACCAACTCACGCAGTACTACGGCCGCTACGCGCGGCCGGGGGGCGGCGTGTTCGTCCTGGACCGCCCGGGCGAGTCGATGCGATGCCGGCGGCTGGGGGCCGGGGCGATGCCCGAGGGCAGTTGCCAGCATCTCGACGTCTCGTACGACGGCCGCCGGGTCCTCTTTGCGTTCTGCGAGGTCGACCAGGCGCCCGCGGACTCGATCCAGGGCCACCACGGGCGCTACTTCCACCTGTGGGAGATGGCGGCCGACGGGTCGGGCGTGCGGCAACTGACAGACGGCCCGTTCAACGACTTCGCGCCGCGATACATGCCCGACGGCCGGATCGTCTTCATCTCGACCCGGCGCATGGGATGGCACCGGTGTGGCAACCCGGGATGCGAGAACTACACGCTGGCAGTCGCCGAGGCCGACGGGTCGGCCGCGCGGCCGATCTCCTGGCACGAGACGCAGGAGTGGGACCCCGCCGTCCTGGACGACGGGCGCGTCATCTACACGCGGTGGGACTACGTCGACCGCCACGCCGTGTACTACGAACAACTGTGGGCCGTGCGACCGGACGGCAGCGCGCCCGCGGCCTACTACGGCAACAACACGTTCAACCCGGTGGGGATCTGGGAGGCGCGGCAGGTGCCGGGGTCGTCGCGCGTGATGGCGACGGCGGCGGCCCATCACGCGATGACGGCGGGCTCGATCGTTCTGGTGGACGTGGGCCGGGGCGTGGACGGGCCGGCGCCGATCGCGCGGCTGACGCCGGACGCGCCCTTCCCGGAAAGCGAGGCGCTCCTGCTGCCCGGCTGGCGCGGGTCCGTGCCGGTCGAGGCGCCGCCCGAGCCGCCCGAGGCCCGGCGGTGGCCGGGGCACTGCTACCGCAGCCCGTATCCGCTCTCGGAGACGTATTTCCTGGCGGCCTACAGTTTCGACGCGCTGGTGGGTGAACCAAAGGCGAACGCGCCAAACCTGTTCGGCCTGTACCTCGCGGACGCGTTCGGCAACAAGGAGTTGCTGTACCGGGACCTGAACGTGGCGAGCGTGTGGCCGATGCCCCTGCGGCCGCGGCCCCGGCCGCCGGTGCTGGCGTCGGCCGCGCGCGAGTCCGACGGCGGCAGGGAAGGCACGTTCTTCCTCCAGGACGTGTACGAGAGCGATCCGGCGGTGCCGCGGGGGAGCGTCAAGCGGCTGCGCATCGTGCAGGTCCTGCCGAAGTCGACGCCGGGGGCCAACAACCCGCCCGTCGGTCTGGCCAACGCGTCGCCGGGCAAGCAGGTCCTGGGGACCGTGCCCGTGGAGGCGGACGGATCGGCCTATTTCCAAGCGCCGGCGGGCGTGCCGCTCGCGTTCCAGGCGCTCGATGACCTCGGCCGCGCGGTCCAGATCATGCGGAGCATCACGTACCTCCAGCCCGGGGAGTGTGCGTCCTGCGTCGGATGCCATGAGCCGCGCCTGTCGGCCCCGCCGCGCCGCCCCGTCGCCGAGGCGCTCGCGCGGGGGCCGTCGCCGATCGCCCCCGCCCCCGCCGGTTCGAGCCCCCTGAGTTACCCGATCCTCGTGCAGCCGGTGCTCGATCAGCGGTGCATCGCCTGTCACCGGGCCGGGAAGGCCGACGGCGGCGTGGTCCTGACGGGGGAGCCCCAGGGCCACTACACGGCCTCGTACAACGCGCTCGCCCCCCGGGTGCCGTTCTCGGCGTGGACGGGCAGCGGCAACTTCCGGGCCGAGAACAGCGAGCCGGTCAGCACGCCGGGGCACTTCGGCGCGCGGGCCAGCCCCCTGATGCGGATGCTCCTCGGGGGCCACGAGAAGGTCGTCCTGACCCCGGCCGAGATCGAGCGCCTGGTGACGTGGATGGACGCCAACGCCCTCTTCTACGGCACGTTCGACCCGGCGGACCAGGCCCGCCAGCAGCGGGGCGAGCCGATCCGGGGCCCGGCGCTGGAGTAGGGCGGCGGGCCGGCCTGCCGCCGCGGTCCGGATGCCGCAAGCGCCGTTCTCGCAAGCCCCTGTGCAGAAAACGGTTGACGCCGCGCAAGGCGTGCTGCTACTGTACCCGCCGTGTCATCCGGACCCAGGCAGGGGGCACGGGGCCGTGGGCGAGCCCGATCCCAACAGAACCGCTGCCGGAGGCGCGGCACCGGGCTCCGAAAAGAGCGCCGGCGACCACGCCAAGCAGTTTGTCGCCGGGCTGACCGAAGAGGACATCATGTTGCTTCGCCTGCGCGACGAGTTGTACGACGGTCGTTGGGAGTCCATGCTGGCGGATCTGCGGGACCGCCTGCAAGGCAAGCCCTACGTGTTCCGTCTAGCCCACCCGATCCAGGAAGACATCGACCGGATCGAGCGTCTGAGCCGGTTCGAGCGCCAGCACAACGTGAATCTGGCCGCGTACCTCGGGCGTTGACGTCGGACGGCGCGCGGGCGGCCGCGCGGCGAAGGCACGGCTCCCCTCGACGGGCGGGGCCGCGCGGAAGTCGGTGCCGCCGGGGCGATGCGGGCACAAAGGGTGCTAGGGACTGCGCGTCACGGAGCGAACCATGAGGCAGGCAGGCAGGGCGGACAGGTGGATCAGCGCGTGGATGGGGGCGGCGTGCGCGATAGCGGCCCTCGCGGCGTCGGCCGGGTGCGGACGGTCCCGGGCCGGCGA
>CAYGZE010000030.1:0-23008 GCA_964354185.1 uncultured Anaerolineales bacterium
GGATCTGCTTCAGGCCGTTGTAACTCACGTCCCCCCAGCCCTGGTCATCCGTCATACACAGGACGATGTTCGGGTTCCTGGCGCGATCATCAGACCGCAGCGCCGTCCCGGCGCAGCCGCTCAACCCGAAGGCCAGCGCCGCGGCGCTGCTCCTGAGAAATCCACGCCGATCCATCGAGGTTCTCCGTCCATTCTCCGCAAGCCGTTCCGCCTGCGGCCTCTTCAGTTCGGGCCGCAAGCCCTCATCGTGCCACCGCACCCCGCACTGCCTTACTTCCGCGCCCCCATCAAATCAAGCATCGTCTCGGCGAAAGCCTTGCCGAGCAGGATGAAGAACCGGCCCTCGCCGAAGTAGTGATAGCCCTTGTCGGACGTGGCGCGGGCGAGCATCGCCTTCTCTTCCGCGGTCACGGGATTCTCCTTCAAATTACGCTCTTTCTCGTAAAGCCAGTTGGCGTTGATCTCGAGAATCTTCGGGTGCAGCAGGGGTGCGGTCTCGATCGCCTTGACGTTGCCTTTGAATTCCGGCACGGTGTTGATGTAGCGCTGGCCGTCCCGCACGTCCTTCTGCTTGGGGTTGGATTCGTTCCGCGGGCCGTTGACGCCCATAACACCGACGACCACGCGCATCTCGGGGGCATCGAACTCCTTGCGCAGGTCCTTGATCAGATGGACCAGGTTCCGGCCGTATTCCTTGCGGCCGGTCTCGTTGAAAAGGTCGTTGTAGCCTTGGAACCAGACGAAGCCGACGATGTCGTAACCGGCCTTCTCGTCATAGTCGGGGAAGCGCTTCTTGAGATTGCCCAGGGTGTCGTGGACGTAGGCAACCAGGCCCCGATACGCGCCGCCCACGTCCTCCGGCTTCACGCCTTGGGGCATGCCGGCACTGGGCGGGCGAAAATTCACGTACAGACTCTGGCCGCCGGTGGCAAACTTGATTAGCAGGACCTGCTCTTCCAGCGCCTCGCCCATGAAGTAACCGAAGGCGTACTCCGGGCCGATCTTGCTCCCGAGCGTGTCGTCGCTCTTCCGGCCGCCGTAGCCGGGGCCGAGTTTGCCGTAGACGCCGCGGTGGGCCACCCAGACGTCGTCGCGAGTGACCAGCGTCTTGCCGTCGGGTTTGAACTTCTCCAGCAGGTAACCGTGCTCCTTGTCCTCGCCGAGGAAGTCGATCGTCGAGACATGAGCCTGGCCGTCCATGTTCGACTGTCCGGCGAGGATGAAAACCTTGACCGGGCCCTTGCCGGCCTGCTTTGGGGTATCGCCTGGGTCGGCCTGCTGGGCAAGGGCCGCCTGACCCAGGGCCAGCACGCCCGCGAGGTGGCTGCCGGTCACCAGCGCGATGGCGACGACGACGCAGGTGACACACAGAGGCGTGTCTTGCGCTATTCGCATGGCCCTTCTCCTGTGGGTGCGTGTCATCCTATGAGTCTGTTCCTGCTCGAGCACCACGGCACATCCTCAGGGGGACGGCTCTTGCGGAAGAATCGGAACATCACAGAAGGTAAGGGCCGCGATACCGTTTTCTCCGTACAGAAGGTTGTCCACGCTCCACGACGCGCTATCAAGGTACGTGAGCTTCTGTGCCGCTGAAGCTCCCTTCAGCTTGAGCGTAACCACTTTTCCGGACACGTCGCCGGAGGCCACCTTGCCTTTCTCGCCATCCAGATAGAACTGGCTCGCCAACGAACTGTTCCATGCCATGGGTTGGTCGAACTCCAGTGCGATTTCGTCCTTCTTGCCGCTCGTATAGTATGCCTTCTTGAGGTCCGGAGGCGTGATGGCCGCGGGAAAAACCTTCCCGTAGTTGTCCCGCTCCACCAGGGGGCATATCAGGCGAGCCATTTCCGCGTAGCCGGCCGCAGGATAATGGGCCGGCCCGGGGGGCTTGATGCCCAGCGTGGACATGATCCCCATGTTGGAGAAGCAGGATGGCAAGGTCCTTTGCACTTCCCGCAGCCTGTTGTCGGAGCCATTGACGCCCATCGAGCAGGATTTGGGCCAGATCTGGAAAATGTAGTAGTGCTGGATGTTGGGGTAGTCCTGCTTCCAGGCGGCCGCCAGATCGATGAAGTACTTCCGGTACGTCTCCCAGCCATAGCCGCCGTCGGGACCATCCGCGCCCTGGTCGCTTTCGCCCTGGTGCCACAGGATGCCGCGGATGCCGTGCGTCAGCCGGGCCTGCTCGACGCGCCACAAAAGCCGCCCATAGATCGTCGTCATATCCTGGGGATTCTGCGGGCTCCGCAGGTGTTGGTCGATCCGGGTTCCCCCGACAGCTCCGTTGATGATGCAGATGGGCATCTTCCGGCTTTCCACCAGACGGCGGCCAAGTTCCATGCCCCAATAGCCGATTTGCAGCTTTGCCGCGTCGCGGCTTCGGTGCATCGCGTTGCCCCAGAGCCTCACGCCTTGAGGGCTCCCCGACATGCTGCCAAAGGTGCGTATCCATTCGCTGCCGAAGGTGGGATCTTCCTTCCCGAAATCAGTCGCTTCCGCGTTGGATTGACCGTTGATGAGGTAGGCGTCCCCGCACACCAGATTGGAGGCGGTATGGAGCAGTGTCTCGCGGTTCCCGACCGTGGACACCAGCTCCACCTTGTACTTGATGAGACCCGGCTTCAGCTTCACGGAAAACGCGTAGGCCTTGTCGGCCGAGAGCTTACTGCTTTCCTTCTTACAGAGCTGCTCCCCGGCATAGACCTTGAGGAGGACGGCGTCGGCGGCTTCATTCAGCGTGCCGTTGCAGAAGAGGGTGCCTTCATTATTGTCGTCGCGGGCATAGAACTGGTTGTCCTCGGGTTTTTCATCCTTGGCGGGCGTCCGCTCGACCCACGCATCTTTCTTGGGTTCGTTGACCAGGATCGTGGTCGCGGCCGTCACCTCCGCGCCGCCGTTCTGGATGGCCGCCGTGACGGTCATTGTGCCGCTGTTTTGAGCCCTCTTGAGGATCAGCTTCCCCGGTGCCATCTCCTTGATCACGGCGATATCCGAAACGGTCCAGGTGTAATGCAGGTTGCCGGCGCCCTTGGCCTGCATCTCGCCCAGATTGGCGATCTGCGGCACCACCTTGATCGTCTCCCGTCCATCCCACTTGCTCGGCGATTTCAGGGCGAAGACCGGTTCCGGGATGTCTTCCCGGATTGTTACGGGGATGTCCAGGGTCTTCACCTCATTGGCATAGACCGCCTTGAACTGGAGGGTGAGCGACTGGTCCCCAACCACCCGTCCGGCATCGAACGTAAACGCATACCGGTCTACGGCGGCGAGCGTTTCCTGGCCATCTCTCTTGAGGATCCAGTAGACCTTCTGCGCGCCTCCGGCCTTGGCCGACACCGTGGCACTCTTGCCTTCCAATACGGTTATCTTCTTCTCTGAGACCGAGAAGTCGGTGCCCGGTTGCACCAGGGGCCCAACCAGCGTTTGCAGGGGCTTCTGGTTCTCATATTGCAGCCTCACCCAGTCGGCGGAGCGCGTGACCTTAGAGATGCGCACCTCGTCCATGTCGCCGACAAATCTGTAATCGTTGTACCAGCCGCCTATATACATCCTCGCCGGGCTCTTGATCGCCAGCGGGGCCCCTGCGGCGGTCGAGACTCCGTCGAGGCGTCCATTCACATAGACCCGTGACTCGCCGCTCTTAAAGGTGTGAATCACGTGAATCCATTGGGACATGGAGAGTGTGCTGCCACCTGCAACGTCTGCGCCCGAAAAGTAGCACTCGATTTTCATGTGTGGCGGGCTGAAATATTGCACCATCACCTTGCCCTGCCCCGCCTCGTTGCCCCAGGCAAGAACGGTCGCATTCGGCTTTTCGGCCCTGAACCACGCTTCAGAGGAATGGGGACTGGCACCGGCAGGATACGTGGTGATCTTCTCCCCGCCGTTGATCCCCTTGCCGACGTCGAAGTGCCGGCTTTGGCCGATCATGCCGGAAGAAGACGTGGTGCCCGTATCCTTCGCTTCGAGCGTGCCGACTTCGTCCTTCACCGGATCGTTCATGTGCCAGACGCTGAGGTACCCGTTGGACTCATTGAATACCGCCGATCCGCTGGATTCACTGGCGGCATCGGCCTTGCCCCAATACAGTCTGATCTCCTGCCGCGCGTTGCCCTTGATCGTGGGGATTCTCACCCAGATGCTGGCCGTTCCGTTGGCCGCGTCCCATTCCTCAACCTGATACGCCAGGGGCGTGCCCGTACTCGTGGAGAAACGGATGTCCTCTCCGTTGGCTTTCGCCTGGCTGAAATCGAAAAACTCCTTGTG
The DNA here is from genome assembly GCA_964354185.1 of uncultured Anaerolineales bacterium. Taxonomy (GTDB): domain Bacteria; phylum Planctomycetota; class Phycisphaerae; order FEN-1346; family FEN-1346; genus CAYGZE01. The sequence goes on from CAYGZE010000030.1 coordinate 4,267, forward strand.
CAGCCGCACCAGCAACGGGAAGCCGTCTTCCGAAGCCGATGCCGGCAGATTGGCGCCTTCGGGCGTGGTGAGCAGGTAGATGGAACCGCTGTGCTGCCAGCCCGCATATTGGGCGGGGACCGTTCCAACGAGCGCCAGGAGAACGGCCAAGCCAACCATCATTTGCCTTGTCATATGCTCTCCCTCTGACAACTCCCCGACCTACGCCGTCAATCCTTCCAGTCTTACCGGATCTTGAGCCGCAGCATGGTGAGGGGCTGGCAGGAACGGCCAAGGGAGCTGTTCGCCGTGACGGAGGAGCCCGGAGGAGATCCACCTCTCGCTTGAAAGCGCGAGACCATGAACCATGGGGATCCTGCCGGCGGACGTCCCGGCGAACCTCGGCGGCAACCGAGAACAACCGAGTTGGCTGCCAGTTTACCACACATCGGCTCAGAGGCCTTTCAGGTTTCGAGCGACACCGTCGGCGATCCGTCAGAGCCTCACTTCTCGCTTGCCGGGATGCGCAACACGTTGACGGAGTAGGGCGCCAACGTTACCGGGAAACGCGCGCCGCAGCCCGAGAGCGGCTGCTCCTGCGGCACAATGCGGCGAGGGTTGTCCAGGCTGTTCTCCGCGTATTGATCGTCCGAGCAGATCACGATATGGCGCCCCGGCGCCTCCACCTTCGCGGCACCGTCCAGTTGGATCTCGGCTCGGAGGGGTTCCGCGTGGTAGTTGGTCGCTTTCAGCACCACGGTCTTGCCCTTGACGTCGTAGCCGGCCGTGGCAAAGAACGCGGGCAGGTATTCCGCCTTCGCGTCGGAGACCTTCTTGCCATCCAGGAACATCTCGGCCTTATCGCGGCCGAGGACCAAGCTGATCTCGTACCAGCGGCCCATCTCGATCCCGCCCTGCGTGCTCATCCCGCCGCGGAACGAGCAGCCTTCGGGAACGCCGCGGTCCTGGATGGCGGAGAACTTGTTGCCGGCCGCGCCGTAGTTGCAGAACAGGAACCGCTCCGGGCCGCCGGCGTTGAAGAACATCAGGAATCCTTCCGAGCCATCCACGCGCCGCGCCTTCAGCGTGACGCGGCCCGTCTTGAACTGGGGCGCTTTCAGGAGGAGCATCGCCGGCCCCTTGCCCCTGTCGGTTTGCTGCAGGACCCCGTCCTTGACCTGCCACTGGCCGACGCCCGGCGTGTCCCAGTTGCCCAGCGACGCAAAGTCGTCGCTAAGAACGAGGCCCCCCTTCTCGTCGTACATCCGGAGTTCCTTGAACTCGTTGGCGGTGCTCCAGGAGCCGAGGCCGAACTTCCCCGCCATGAGCGGCGCGTTCAGATCGGGCTCGGGCTTGAGGCTCGTGGACGTGACCAGGTTGACGTCCGGCCGGTTCTCGTTGAAGACCTTCTGCACGTAGTAGGACGCATGGGCGAAACTGCGCGAGGCGTCGAACTCGATCAGGCTCACGCCCCAGTCCTTCTTGTTCACGTTGCAGAAGAGCGGCGCGTAGCTGGCCATCGTCACGAGGTCGCCGTTGCGTTCCATTATCATCAGGAAGACCGAGTCGTCCATCGCGGCGCTCCAATCACCGCCGCCGTGGTGGTGGGCATACTCGCCCACGTACACCTTCCACGACTTCCGCGCGTACTTGTCGAAGTAGTCGAAGTTGGACCTCGCCCACGCGGGCCCGCGATAGGCATGCTCATCCACGATGTCGATGTTGGCGTCGCCAGCGCGCTCGATGGCCGCCATGTTCAGCCCGCTGAAGAACATGGACATCACCACGGTCATATCCGGGTACCGGGCCTTGATGGCCCGGCGGAACTTCGTGTAGTAGTCGCCGTAGAGCGCCGGCGGGTGCTCGTTGCCGATCTCCACGTACTTCAGGGGGAACGGCTTCGGGTGCCCCATCTTCGCCCGCACGGCGCCCCACCGGGAATCCGCCGGCCCGACGGCGTACTCGATCGCGTCGAGCGTGCGCCGGATGACCGTGTCCAGGTCGCCCAGGGGCCAGTTGTTCTCCGGGTGCACCGTCATGCCGGCGAAGGTCACGTACATGGCGTCCGCGCCGACGTCCTCGCAGAACTGGAGGAACTCGTGGTAGCCGAACCCGTCGGTCGAGCGGTACTGCCAGTAGCCCCACATGCCGGGCCGCTCCTCGGGCGGGCAAACCATCTTCCGCCAGTCGGGCGCGGACTCAAACGAGAGGCCTTCCACGTAACACCCGCCGGGATATCGGATGAGGGACGGCTTCAGCTCCTCCAGATACTTCGCCAGATCGATCCTCAGCCCGTTGGGCCGGCCCTTGTGGGTGGGCGGAAAGAGCGACACCCAGTCCACCTGGAGCGTGCCCTTGCCGTGGAAACAGAGGGCCAGACGCCCCGCGGGATCGGCGCCCGTCGCCTGGAGGGTTGCTGCGAACCGCTGCCACGACTCGCCGGGCTTCACCGCGCCGAAATCGTGACGGGCGAGCGGCTTGCCGTCCTTCGACTCGAGGAGCGCGATCACCTCGCCCTCGTAGGTGCCCGGCCGCAGAAGGAACTTGAGCTCGTACGGCGTGCCCGCCTGCACGTTGATGCCCCAGTAGCCGCTGTTCACGAGGGCCACGCAACCACCGGCGTCCTGCGACGGGGTCACCGAGAGTTCCAGCGATCGGGCCGAAGCCGCGTTCATCGGGTTGGCCTCGGTGATCTTCATCTCGCCTTGGGCGCCCCCCTCCTTCCGCAACGACCATCCGAGCAGGTCTCGATTGGGGTTCCAACCGCAGTTCATGAACCAGGGCCACGGCATGTCCCATTTCGCCGCCGGCACCCCCTCGGGCAACTCCATGAGCTCCATCTTGAGGGTGCCGTCCTCCTTCTTCACCAGCTTCATCCCCGGCGGGAGGGTCCCCTCCTCAAAGCTGCGGTTCTGGATCAGCTCGGCGTAGATGCCGCCGTCAAACGCGTGGCTGATCTCCTCCATGAAGATGCCGTAGAGGGTCGGCGAGACAGGCGCCTTCTTGTCCTGAAGATTGATGCGAACGGTAGCGGTATAGCCCTCGTCCTGCGCGCGGGCCCAGCCGGCGAGGCCGAGAAGCAGGACGAAAGCCGCACCGAGAAGCACGGTTCTGGAGTGCACGGGGGTCCTCATCCTTCCTCCTCCGTTGAACAAGAGATCATCGCGCGAAGGGCCGCGCCAATGTGCCGGGGTCCGCATCGGACCCGTTGGGGGCGACGAAGCAGCCCGCGGCCTGCGCCCGGGGGGCGCCGGCATGGAACGCGGCACCGGCCAGCAGAGCGCCAATGAGTAGCGGTACTCTCATGGGTTCCCTCACTGCCCCGCAGGGGCGTGGTCGCTCCCTACTCCACGCGCCAGCGGATCAGGCTGCCGCACCGGCCTGGCTGGAACTGGATCTCGATCTTCAGCTCGGTCGTCTTGACCGGGTCGAAAGTCACCTCGTTGTACTGGTTGGCGGCCACGCCGTAGCCGCTGGGGTCCCGGACCGGTTTCCAGGCGTCGCCGTCCTTGTAGAAGAGTTGCCACGAGGCCGGCACACGGACACCGCCGTGCTCGTAGTGCTCGGTCCACCAGTAGGTCTTGGCGCGCGACACCGTCCGCGCCTCCCCGAAGGGCATGCGGACCCACTGCTTGCTGCCGGCGATCGTCGGCGAGTACATGAGGAACATGCCCACGCCCCCGTCCCCGGAGTTCTTCGGGTCGCGCGGGTCGGTCAGCGTCTTGAGGATCTTCTCGTCCTCGCTCCACGAGCTGATCGGCTCGCTGCACTTCGCCCAGGGCTTCGCATCCGGCCCTTCCCCGATCGTCGGCAAGGCCGACATCCTGAGTCGGGCGCAGCCCATCGGGACCATCGTCACCGTCTCGACGGGCTGGCCGGACTTGACGGGCGACGGCTGGAGTTTGTCGACCACGCCGAAGTAGTTCTCGGTCCAGCTGGGGATCCGCTTCGCCCGGACCTTGAGCTCGATCGGAGCGTCGGCCATGGCGAAGGGCTGCCCGCTCGCCGGGAACTCCTTCTTCACCACCTCGATGCCCGCGGAGGGATTGGCGCCGTCGAGGACCAGGCCGTAGTTCCAAGGCGTGGTGGGCTTGATCTCCAGGGCCGGCCACTTGTCGTCCTTGCGGTCCGGGTACTGACGGACGTAGTCCTCGCTGATCTTGATGGAATACGTCAGAGGGCCGCGGTTGATCGACACGCTGTTCTTGTTCTTCTCCCACCGCGTGAGGGTGACGGCCATGGGCAGGTCGAGGACGACCTTGTCGCCGTTGGCCCAGGTCCGCGCGATCCGCACCAACTCGCCGCCCTTCGTCGCGAGGTCCTGCGGTTGCCCGTTGAGGCCCAGCCTCGCCTGACGGCACCAGGCCGGGATACGCAGGTAGAGCGGGAAAGCCACGCTCTTGGGCGTCGTGAGGACGAGTTCCACGCGCTCCTCGAAGGGGTAGCGCGTCTTCTGCTCGATCGTGACCTTCGCGCCGTCGCCCACCTGCGCGGTCACCGTGCACGGAGCGTACATCATGGCCGCCAGGCCGCGGTCGGGGGTGGCTTCGTAGAGGCTCTCGGCGAAGTAGGGCCAAGCCGAGGCCACGTTGTGCTGGCAGCAGTGGTGGTCGCGCGGGTTCATGACCTGCATGGGGCCGTCGTCGGCCAGGGTCGGGGCCTTGCCGCGCTTGTCGGAGTTGCTCTGGTTGGGCGACGTGAGGTACCGCAGGCCGCGGAAGTCGGCCGTCATCGTCGCCGGCAGCGTGTTGTAGGCGATGTTCTCGCAGCGGTCCATCCACTTGAGGTCACCGGTGATCCGCAGCAGGATCTCGGCGGAGAACATCATTTCGACAGCCCCGCAGGTCTCGATGGCCTGCTGCGGGTCGGTGTGGCCGGGGCGGGCGAACTCGTCGCCGCAGAACATGCCGCCGGGCACCTGGCCGTAGACGTCGTAGATGTCATTGTAGTTGCTCTCCATCTGGGCGAGGTACCTGGGGTCCTTGTTCTGCTGGTAGAAGACGGCCGGTTTGCGGAAGCCCTGGGAGAACGCGACGTTGTGGCACCCGCCGAGGTGGTTCATCCAGCGGTCGCCGGTGCGCATGAGCTTCTCGCCCAGCTCGAGCAGCTTCGGGTCGCCCGTGCGGTTGTAGAGCCAGTAGACCATGTCCATGTTGTCGCTGTTGCGGGCCGCGCCCCACCCGCCGTTGAAGAACCGCTTGTCGTCGAGCGCGAGCTCCCAGTGGAAGAAGCGGGTCATGAGATCCAGGACCCGCTTGTCGCCGGTGGCGTCGTAGTAGGAACGATAGGCATAGAGCATGTTCTGATGGGGCATGAGGTCCGGCCCGTTCTTCTCGTTGCCGGCGAGGGCCTCGGTGCCGAAGTAGCCGCTCGCGCGCTGGCCGACGATCGACGGCTCCAGCCAGAGTCTGGCCTCGGCGATGAGATTGGGGTCCTCGAGCAGCAGCGCCATGGAGGTATAGCCGCGGAGCCAGTAGGGCACCTCCTCCCAGAAGCAGCCGCCCTTGCCGTCGGCCTTCAGCCAGGCGTTGTCGGTCTTGTTGAGGAAGCCGCTCACCTCGCCCATGTGGCCGATGTACCCCTCGGCCTCGAGCTCAAGCTGTTTGCGCACCCACCCCTGCGGCTTGACGGTCCCCGTGGACAGGCGGATGAACGGGCTCGGCAGGAGCGGCAGCCGATTGCCGGGGTAGTACGGATTGGACTGGCTGGTGTCCGGCTTCTGGACCACCGCCACCTGGGCCTCCTCTGCCCAGGCGGCCCCCGCCACAAGCATCGCCGAGAGAACCGCCACACTCGCCTTCATCCCCATCACCCATGCTCCTTGAACAGCCTGGCCTGGAATCGCAGGCATCCTCCGTCCTGCCGCCCATCGGCGCCGGCAGTTGCCGCGAAGATGGCGTCCCGCGCCGCCGTAGCGTACCTCTCGGCGTCGCTGTTCGGTGCCATCTCTCGGCCCGATCGGTCTTCGGCCATTGCCGTTCGCGCCAGAACAACACGTGTCGCCAGGGCTGCCGCCAACCATGCATGTGTACGTTCCATAGAGCCCCTCCAATCCTGCTCAGAAGGCGAGCTCCAACCGCGCCGTGCGGCCGGCTCTCAGGCTCACTTCGCGGCAGTTCGCGCCGCGGGCCGATTCCTTCACTCCCGCGCCACTGGCCTCTACTGCCTTGATGGCCGCCGCCCGGGGAAGACCCAACGCCAGTGTCTGGTCCTTGCCGCTGGTGAGCTCCAGCGTAACCTTGCGAGCCAGGTTGTCCCACGCCAGCCGATCGATCCTGATCTGCCCGCGGGCGAGAATGCCGCGGATGACGCCCCGGGGCATAGCGGCCGGCAGCGCGGGCAGCAGGTCGAGGACGCCAGGCTGCGAGGCCACGAGCATACGGTTCACGATCTCCGGAATCGCGCCGTTGGCGTCCACGTTGAAGATCTGCTGGTTCGGCTCGTGCGAACACATCAAGCTCGGGTACATCGAGCGGCGGATGGCCATGATCGCCACGCGGCCGTAGGCCTCCTCGGCCAAACGCAGGTGGGCCGCAGCGAGGCCCATGTGCGAGCGACCGTGGGACGACTGCTCTCCGTCGGCGTTGATCCTGCGTCGGGTCGCCTCTTGCGCCGCCTTCCACACCTCGGGCGTCCCCTCCGGCGTCAGCTCGCCCGTGGCCTCGTACGCCGCGTGCAGATGGGAGAGATGGCGATGGCCATACCACTCGCCGTAGCCGTCGGGCACGAACTCGGCCAGCGCCCCGTCCTGGTTGACGCGGTACGGCGGCAGCTTCGCCAGCATGCCTTTCCATCGTGGCACGTTGGCCTGCTCAATGCCCAGCGTCTCGCACGCCTCCACCAGGCTGGTTAACGCCTCGCGGGCGACCATCACGTCCATCGTCGCCGTGATCCCGGTGCTCGATTCGGGGGAGTACGAGGGGATGAACTCGTAGAATCCCGTCGCCTCGTTCACCACCAGGAAGTCCTCATAGAACGCCACGACCTCCCTGAGCAGCGGCACGACGCGTCGGGCGAGAAAATCGCGGTCTTCCGTGTAGCGGTAACGATCATAGAAGAAGTGCGACAGCCAGCCGGCGCCCCCTGTCCAGAACACCCCCTCCCAACCGCCCCAGTGGAGCAGCAGGCAATTGTTCGACGCGCGGGCGTTGCTCAGGACCCCGCGGCCGCCGTAGATTCGCCGCGCGTTGAGGCGCCAGTCGGGGATGAAGGATTCGACGAGCCGGTAATAGCCCTCCATCAGTTCTGGGAGGTCCCCGCTCAGGCCATGCTTGAGGGCGAGTTGGAGGTTGGTGTCGAGGGTGAAATCCCCGGACCAGGCCGGCGTCCACGTGCCGGTCCAGATGCCCTGCAGGTTCGGCGGCAGCTCGCCCGCGGAACAGATGAACATGTAGCGGCCGGCGTCGTACATCTTCTCCAGGAGCGCGGCGGAAGTCTGCTTCTCCTTCGCCGCGGCATCCAGCAGGTCCTCGGTGCTCTTCTGCCGATCTGCCCCGCCGGCCAGATCGAGCGTGACCCGATGGAACAACTCCCCGTGCGCCTTGGCGTGAGGCTCGAACAGCCTGGCGTAATCGGCGGGCAATGCGGCGAGGGACTCCTTGAGTCTGGGCAGCAGCGCCCGCGCATCCTCCGCCGCGCGGTACGCTACCACGGAACTGTCCGCGAGGGGCGGCGCGGGGATGTACTGGCCCAGCCGGTCGGCGGAGAAGTCGGGGTTCTCCGGCGAGTAAGCCCACGCCTCGCTTCTCTCCTGCGGCAGCGGCGTCTTCCAGGGGACGATTCGCGCGAGCACCAGCACCTCGTCGGCCTCCGCGATCTGGATGGCCTCGCCGTCGCTTTCCATCTTGCCGCCGCGTGGAACCACCCGAAGGACCGCATCGTAGCCCCCTTTGCCGTGCTGGTAGACGTTGTGGTACGTTATCCAGCCGTTCTCAACCTTCCGCTCCGAGAGGATCCGCTTCTCTCCCACCCGCTCGGGCGTCAGCGTGCACGTGACCTTGCCCGGGCCGGGGCCGGAAACCGAGAGGGCGACGACGTTATCCGTCCGCGACACGAAGAGCCGGCGCTGCCACGCGCCTGCCTCGTCGCGCCATCGCACCGATACTTCGCCCGTGGCGAAGTCCTGCGTGCGAACGTAGTCCTGGATACCTCCCTTGTTGGGCATGCGGAGGGTGAGGAAGAAGCCGGGGTGAAACGGGTCCGTCCAGATCAGCCCGGGAAATCCCTGCTCCCTGGCCTTTCCCAAAAAGAAGTCCATCGCCTTGCCGTAACCTTGCCCGCGGATGATCTTGCGCAACTCGGGGACGTGTTTGGCGAGGTCCGGCACGATCTCCCGACTGCCCAGCGGCAGGAAGAGGCGGCACTGGTTGGCGACGATCGTCTCCGTCGTCGGGTGGCCGAAGACCATGGCGCCCATGCGGCCGTTGCCGCTGACGAGCGCGAACTCCCAGCGTTTCGCCGGCTCGGTGCTCGCCACGCCGCGCGCCGGGATGTGGCCCGGACACTCCTTGAGCGGAGAGATGACGAGTGGCTGGGTCGGCTCAGGACCGTCGGGGGCCGGCGCCTTCTCGCCCACGCAGAGCCGCAGGTTGCCCAGGCAGACGTGGTCGGCGCCGGTGCCGTCGCCGGCGTCGGTCCCCACGATGCGAATCTCCTTCGCCCCGCCGAGGGGAAGAGCGACGTAAAGCGGCTCCTCCTTCACGTGCATCACGGGCGTCTCGCGGGCCTTCTTCCCGTCAAGCCAGACCTGAACCGTGATCGAGCCGGCCTCGGTCATCTCCGCGCTCACGCCGGCGTAGAAGGTGAGCCAGCGGTACTGGCCTCCGACTGGGAAGACGAGCTCAGCGACGGCGTGGGTGCCGATGCCGTGGTCGAAGGTCACTGACCCGATCCGCAGCGGGGCGCCGGTGATGCTGGCGCCGTTGCGCGGCGTGCCCCAGCCCGCGGTCGAGCGGGTCGCGTCGCCAAGCAACAGGTAGACGTCGCGAGCACCATCGAGGCGCCCCGCCACCTTCCCGGTGTCACCTTCAACGGCACAGGAACCCGTCAGGAAGATGACAGCAACGCCGGCCAGTTCCCACCGCGGTGCCGCTTTGTTGGCCATGGCTTACGCCCAAACCACCGATCGGCCGTTCCCATGTCGTGAACCGTCTGCCGCAGTGCCGGAATTCCCGGCGTCGGACGATGTGGCCACCCGTCGCCCGGCGCGTATAGACTACCCTCAGGTGCCTGCAGCCGCAATGACGGCCTGCGAGATGACGCTGCCCGTCAGCGGAATCGAAGGAGAGACAAGGGAGCAGCAGAGGGGGGTCTGTGCGCACCGGACCAGACGGCCGCTTTCGAGCCTACGGAACTCAGACTTACCACCCTCTGGCGGTCCGGCTAGGCGTCTGGAGCATCGGGAATTAGCCTGTCGAAGCTCCCAACGTGGTAGAATCGGGAAAACTGCTGACGGCGGTCGTCAGCAGGAAGTCATCTGGGAGATGTTGGGGAAGAGGTCTCCCACTGCGACCAGGCTTTGCCAGATATGCCTCGCAGAAGAAGACGCCGGAACGCGCCGCGCCCGGCCTGGCCGCGCGGCAAAAGGAGCTGCCATGGGCCTCGACGCATCCCGCAACCGGCGGCATCCGGCGCCCGGCCTGAGCCGGCGCGAGTTCCTCAGGACGGCGGCGGTCGCCTGCGGCGCGCTGGCGGCGCCCGGCCTGGTCCCGGCGTCCGCGTTGGGACGGGGGGGGGCCGTCCCGCCCGGCGAGCGGATCGTGATGGGCGGCATCGGGATCGGCGGGCGCGGCTCCGGCGACCTGGGGGCGCTGCTCCAGGAGTCGGAGGTGCAGTTCGTCGCCGTCTGCGACGTCCAGCGGCCCAACCGCGAGCGCGCCAAGGCGATGGTGGACGGCCGGTACGGCAACAAGGACTGCCAGGCCTATCGGGACCTGCGCGAACTGCTGGCGCGGGCCGACCTAGACGCGGTCCTGATCGCCACCGGCGACCGTTGGCACGCGCTGGCGTCCATCCTGGCCATGCGGGCCGGCAAGGACCTGTACTGTGAAAAGCCTTGCAGCCTCAGCATCGCCGAGGGACAGGCGCTGGTGGAGACCGCCCGGCGGTACGGCCGGGTCTTCCAGACCGGCGTACAGCGGCTTAGCGAGACGAACTTCATCGTTGCCGGGGAACTTGCCCGCACTGGCAGGCTGGGCAAGGTGCACACGGTGTACGCCCACCTTTGGGACATTCCCAACTGGCCGCGGAAGAATGAGGCGCTGCCGCCCGAGCCCGAGCCCCCCAGGGAGGAACTGGACTGGGACCTCTGGCTCGGCCCGAGCCCGTGGCGGCCGTTCAACCGGGGCTACGTGCAGGGCGGCTGGTACCGCCAGCCGGACTTTGCCACCGGCGTCGCCCAGTGGGGCAGCCACACCATCTGCCAGTGCCAGATGGACATGGGGCTGGCGGACACCTCCCCCGTCGCGTACGAGTACCCCGCTCACGGCGACGCCGAGGGCCTGACCGCCCGTTTCGCCGACGGCCTCAAGCTGGTCATGACCCGCAAGGGGTGGCGGGGTTCCTGCGGCGTGCGGTACGAGGGAACCGAGGGCTGGGTGGCCGTTGCGGACGGCTACGAGAGGCCGGAGGTCTCTTCCGCCGCCCTGCTGAGCGATTCCCGCAAACTAGCGCACGACCATGTCATGCGCACCGGGCACCCGGTCGGCCACATTCGCGACTTCCTGGACGGGGTCCGCCAGCGGCGGCGCTGCATCGCCCACGAGGAGGTGGCCCACCGGACCATGACGACCAACCATATCATGGACATCTGCATGGAACTCCGACGAAACCTCCAGTGGGACCCCCGGAAAGAGGAGTTCATCAACGACGCCGAGGCCAACCGCATGCGGGCGCGAGTCCTGCGCGCGCCGTGGCACGTCTAGGGAAACGCCAACCCGGAGGACCCCATCATGTCTCGCGCCTCGTGGCTTGTGACGGCAGGTATCGTGTCGGCGATCGCGGCGGCCGCCCTCTCGCAGGACTCCGCGCCGCCGACCACGGACCAACTCCTGGCCGTCCTGCGCGGCGACGCGCCCCTGCCGGCCAAGTGGGACGCCGCCCGCCTGCTGGCCCGGACTGCCCCCGGTACCGCGGCCCCGGCCCTGGCGGACCTTCTGGGCGATCCGAAGGTGGCCGACCTGGCCCGCTGCGCACTGGAGGCGATGCCCGGACCGGCTGCCGATGATGCCCTGCGGGGGGCCTTGCCGGGACTCAAGGGCGCGCCGCTGGTCGGCGCGATCCAGTCCGTCGGCGTGCGGCGCGATGCGAAGGTGGTCGAGCCGCTGGCGCACCTGCTGACCGGCGCGGACGCCGAAGTGGCGTCGGCGGCGGCGTTCGCGCTCGGCCGGATCGCGTCGGCGCCGGCGGCTCAGGCGCTGGCCAAGGCGGAGGGCGCCGCGCCGCCCGGCCTGAGGGGCGCGATCCACGCATCGCTCCTCCAGGCGGCGGACGCCGCAGCCGCCCAGGGCCGCGGCGACGATGCGGTCGCGGTCTACGACCGCCTGCGGATGTCCCAGGTGAGCAGCCCCGTGCGCATGGCGGCCGTCCGGGGGGCGATCGTCGCGCGGGGCCCGGCCGGCCTGCCGCTGCTGCTGGAGTACGTCGGCGGAGACGACCTGGTCGCGCTGGGCGTCGCGCTGCGGGTGGCCACCGATGAGTTGCGCACCCCCGAGGTGACCCGGGCGCTCGCGGATGCCGTCGCGAAACTGCCCGCCGACCGCCGGCCGATGGTGATCCAGGCCCTGGGCAACCGCCGCGATGCGGCCGCGCTGCCCGCGCTGCTTGCCGCCGCCAAAACGGGCGACAAGCCGCTCCGCCTGGCGGCCTTTCACTCGCTGGCCCAGTTGGCCGACGCCCAGGCCGCGCCCGTCCTCGGCGAGGCCGCCGGGGACGCCGATGCTCAAGTCGCCTCGGTCGCCCAGGACGCCCTGCTCGGCCTGCCTGGCAAGGAGGCCGAGGCCGAGATCCTCGGCATGGTGGATGGGCCCGCGGTCGGCCGGCGCCTCCTCGGCGTCCAGTTGGCGCAGCGCCGCGCCTTGGCCTCCGCGATGCCGGCGTTGCTGAAGGCAGCCAAGTCTTCCGAGCCGCCGCTTCGCCTGGCCGCGCTGCGGACGATCCGCGAACTGGCGGGCGAGGCCGACCTGCCGGCCCTGCTGGACCTGCTGGCCGAGGCGCAAGGTGCGGAGGAGCGCGAGACGGCCGAACGGGCGGCGGCCCTCGCCGTCGCCAGGTCCGAGCACCCGGAAGCCTGCGTCGAGAGATGCGTCGCTCGGATGGCGGCCGGAGGGCCGGAGTTCAAGGGCTCGCTGCTGAGGGTTCTGCGGGGGGTAGGCGGACCCCAAGCGCTCCAGACCGTCCGCGCCGCCCTGAGCGACCCCGCGCTCCAGGACGCCGCTGTCCGCGCCATCACCGACTGGCCCGACCTGTCCGCCGGGAAGGACCTCCTCGAACTGGCGACGTCTGCACCCCAGGCCAACTACCGCATCCTCGCCTTCCGGGGATTCCTCCGCCTGGCCGACCAGAACAAGAGCAATCCGAAAGGCCAGTTGGAGATGATCGACCAGGCACGCCAGGTCGCCCGGTCGGCCGAGACCAAGCGGCTCGTCCTGGGCACGCTGGCCGGCGTGAAGGACGCCGCCGCCCTCCAGATCGGCCTGGCGATGGCCCGGGACGCCGAGGTCCGTGCCGAGGGCGTCCTGGCCACGCTCCAAGTGGCCGAGGCCCTGGCCCAGAGTCAGCCCGCCGCGGTCCGCCAGGCCATGAAGGAACTCGCGCAGATCGCCCCCGACCCGGGCGTGCAGGAACAGATTCAGGCGGTCCTCAACGCCACGGCCCTCGCGCCGGCCAGTCTCGGCCAGAACCTCCAGCGCGACCCTGCGCGCAGCGAGGCCACCCGGAGGGAACTCGCCAAGGGCGCCCCCAAGGGCTTCCACCTGGCCTGCTACCTCGATTGCGGCCCGGACGGCGAGGACGGCGCCAAGGACGGCCCGCGCCTGCGCCTGGACCAGGGACGCCCGCACATCTGGTCCGTCGCGACCGGGAAGGTCGCTCCGCGGTACCTCACGTGCTTCTACTGGGAGGACAAGGTGGTCTTCCAGGCGGCCGGTCTGAAGACGGGCAAGACCTATCAGGTCGGCCTGGCCTGGTGGGACGTCGATCACGACACCCGCAAGGGATCGGTGTGGGCGCTGACCGGCTCGGGGCAACAGGAGACGCGGCTGGTCGAGCCGACGGCCATCCCCTCCTGGCAGAACGGCCAGAGACCCCCGCAGGAACTCACCGTCGCCCTGCCGGCCAGGCTCCACGCCGACGGCACGATGCGGATCGAGGTCCGTAACGAGGGCCAGCCCAACATCGTCGTCAGCGAACTCTGGCTGTGGGAAAGCGATTGACCTGACACCTATGGACAGCAGCGGCCGGGGGCGCGGGCGAGGTCTGCGTCAAGATCCCTTGCCCGCTGCGGGCCGCGACGGTTTCGCACGATCCATAGGATGGGAGGTGCTTGCGTGACAGGAACGATCTCGTGGACGCTGGGTGCCCTGGGGCTGATCGCCTTGCTGGCCGCAGCGGCCGGAGCGGCCGTGGCAGGGCGGGGCGAGCCGCTGCGCTTCGACGGCGGCGAAGGCCTTATCGAGGTTAAACATTGCGCGGCGCTCGACCTGGAGGACGCCGTGACGCTGGAGGCGTGGATCTGCCCGCAGGCGTTCCCGGGCGGGGGCGCCCGGATCATCGACAAGAGCGGGGCCGGCACGTCGACCGGCTACCTGCTCGACATGTTCCCGGGGAACTCGCTGCGGATGATCGTGGCCGAGGACCAGTTGCAGTACGACGCCAAACTCGCGCCGGGGAAGTGGGCCCACGTGGCGGGGGTGTTCAGCGCGGCAGAGGGAATCTTCAAACTCTACGTCGACGGGAAAGAGGTGGCCGACCGGGGCAGGCCGTCGATGAAAAAGATGATCCGGAACCATCTGCCGTTGCGGATCGGGGCCGACAGCAATGGCGAGAACCGGTTCCGCGGCGAGATGGTCCGCGTGACGGTGTACAACCGGGCGCTGTCGGGCGAGGAGATCGCCGCCTTGGCGGCCGACGCCGAGCGCAAGTCGCACGGTCTGCCTGGCCGCGTCGGCGACTGGGATTTCCGCGACCGGTCGGCGAAGGCGTTCGTCAGTGCCGCGCCGGGGGGACTGAAAATCAGCCGCCCGACGACCTTGGTCGGCGAGGTCGCCCCCCCCGAGGGCCCGATGAACCTGTGGTATCGGCGTCCCGCGCGGGAGTGGGTCGAGGCGCTGCCCATCGGCAACGGCCGGCTGGGGGCGATGGTCTTCGGCGGCGTTGACGCCGAGAGGATCCAGTTGAACGAGGACACGCTCTGGGCGGGCGGCCCGTACGACCCGTCGAGCCCCGAGGCGCTGGAGGCGCTGCCCGAGGCCCGCCGGCTCATCTTCGCGGGCAAGTTCCGCGAGGCCCATGACCTCATCGGCCGCAAGATGATGGCCCGCCCCTTGAGGCAGTTGCCGTACCAGCCCGTCGGGGACCTGCGGCTGAAGTTCCCGGAGGTGGAGGAGGCGTCGGACTATCGGCGAGAACTCGATCTCGACACCGCCGTCGCCCGCGTGTCGTACACGGCGGGGGGCGCGAGGTTCACGCGCGAGGTCTTCTCAAGCGCGCCCGACCAGGCCATCGTCCTGCGCCTGTCGGCCGACAAGCCCGGCCGGATCGACTTCACTGCGACGATGGCCAGCCCGCAGAAGGTGCATGTGCAGGCCATCGGGCCGGACCTCCTGGAGATGGAAGGCACGAGCGGCGACGCCCAGGGCATCGAGGGCTCCGTGCGGTTCCAGGCCCGCGTGCGCATCCGGACCGAGGGTGGCAAGGTGGCGGGGGAGGACGACCGCCTGACCGTCACCGGGGCCGACGCCGCCACGCTCCTCATCGTGGCCGCGACCAGTTACGTCAACTGCAAGGACGTGAGCGGCGCCCCGGAGGCCCGCGCCAAAGCGTACCTGGCGAAGGTCGGCGACAAGCCGTACGAACGGCTCCTGGCGGACCACGCGGCGGAGCACCGGCGGCTGTTCCGGCGCGTCGAACTCGACGTCGGCTC
Source organism: uncultured Anaerolineales bacterium (assembly GCA_964354185.1). Taxonomy (GTDB): domain Bacteria; phylum Planctomycetota; class Phycisphaerae; order FEN-1346; family FEN-1346; genus CAYGZE01. The sequence continues at coordinate 19,385 of CAYGZE010000030.1, forward strand.
GACCGACGCCCGCAATCGTCCGACCGACGAGCGGGTCCGGACGTTCGGCGATGGGGCCGATCCGCAACTGGCCGCCCTGTACTTCCAGTTCGGCCGGTACCTGCTGATTTCCTGCTCGCGCCCCGGGAGCCAGCCCGCCACGCTCCAGGGCCTGTGGAACGAGAGCCTCTCGCCGCCGTGGGATTCGAAGTACACCATCAACATCAACACGGAGATGAACTACTGGCCGGCCGAGGTGACGAACCTGGCCGAGTGCCACGAGCCGCTCATCCGCATGGTGACGGAACTGGTCGGGCCGGGCAGCCGCACCGCCAAGGTCAACTACGGGGCGGGCGGCTGGGTGTGCCACCACAACGCGGACCTGTGGCGGGCGACGGCCCCGATCGACGGGCCGACGTGGGGATTCTGGCCGACGGGCGGCGCCTGGCTCTGCAAGCACCTGTGGGACCACTACGCGTTCGGCGGCGATCGGGCGTACTTGGCGAAGGTCTACCCCATCATGAAGGGGGCGGCGGAGTTCTTCGTCGACACGCTGGTCGAGGAACCCGGGCACAAGTGGCTGGTGACGTGCCCGTCGCTCTCGCCCGAGAACACGCACCCCGGCGGCGTGAGCGTCTGTGCCGGGCCGACGATGGACATGCAGATCCTGCGCGACCTGTTCGGGAACTGCATCCGGGCGGCCGAGATCCTGGACGTGGACGCGGCGTTCCGCGAGACCCTGCGCCGGACGCGCGAGCGCCTCGCCCCGAACCAGATCGGCGCCCAGGGCCAACTCCAGGAGTGGTTGGAGGACTGGGACGCCAAGGCGCCCGAGATCCATCACCGGCACCTCTCGCACCTGTACGGGCTGTTCCCGAGCGACCAGATCACGAAGCGCGGCACGCCGGACCTGTTCGCGGCCGCGCGGAAGTCGCTGGAGACGCGCGGCGACGGCGGCACGGGATGGAGCAAGGCGTGGAAGATCGGCCTCTGGGCGCGGCTCCAGGACGGCGACCGCGCCTGCAAGATGCTCAGCGAACTGATCGCGGGATCGACGCTGCCCAACCTGTTCGACTCGTGCCCGCCGTTCCAGATCGACGGCAACTTCGGCGGGTGCGCGGGCATCGCGGAGATGCTCCTCCAGAGTCACGCGGGGGAGATTCACCTGCTGCCGGCGCTGCCGAAGGCTTGGCCCGCCGGGCACGTCAAGGGCCTCCGCGCCCGCGGCGGCTTCGAGGTGGACATCGCGTGGAAGGACGGGAAACTGGCCGAGGCCGTGGTCCGCTCGAGCCTCGGCGGCCCGTGCACCCTGCGCTACGGCGACAAGGTCGTGACGCTCGAGACGCGAGCCGGCGAGGCCTGCCGCCTGGACGGCGCGCTCGGTCGGCGCTAGTGCCGTTTCCAGATCCATAGTGAAGACAGACGGGGTATCCGGTGGGCTGGAGAAAGCCGCCGAGGGTCGGGACCTTCTGGTCAAGGGCGCGTCGAACACGGTGACACAACAGTCGTGAGCGCGCCGAGGAGGGCGAGTACATGCCGAGCCGACGCGACTTCCTGAGATTGGGGGGTCTGGGCGTGGCCGCGGCGGCGGTGCCCGCGTGGGCGCTCCGAGCGGCCGCTGAAGCGGCCTCGTCCCGCAAACCGAACTTCCTCGTGATCGTGGCCGACGACATGGGGTTCTCGGACGCCGGATGCTACGGCGGCGAGATCGCCACGCCCAACCTCGACCGCCTCGCCGCAGGCGGCATCCGGTTCACGCAGTGCTACTCAACGGCCCGATGCTGGCCTTCGCGGGCCTGTATCCTGACCGGCTACTACGCTCAGCAGGTTCGGCGCGACGCGCTGCCCGACTTGGGCGGGGGGATGGGCGGAAGGCGGCCGGCTTGGGGGCGGCTGCTGCCAGAAATGCTCAAGCCGCTCGGCTACCGGTCCTATCATTCAGGGAAATGGCACGTGGACGGCAGGCCCGCCCAGGGCGGATTCGACCGTTCCTTTGAGTACAGCGACACTGATCATCACTTCCTGTCGGCCGGGAGGATTGCGCAAGTCGCCCCGCCGCTGGAGCCGGCCAAGCCTGGGGAGGGTTACTACGCGAGCACGGCCATCGCCGACCACGCCATCCGCCAACTCAGGGAACACGCCGAGAGTTGCGCGGATCGGCCTTTCTTCCAGTATCTGGCCTTTACGGAACCGCACTTCCCCGTGCAGGCGCCCCAGGAGGACATCAACCGCTATCGCGATCGCTACCTGGAAGGCTGGGACGCGGTCCGCCAGCAGCGCTGGAAGCGGATGACCGAAATGGGCCTTGTCAATTGCCTGTTGTCCAAGCCCGACCCGGACAGCCTGCCAGCCTGGAACCTCAAGCCGGATGAACTGACAACACGGATTGGGCCGGGGGAAGTGCCCAAGGCGATCCTGTGGGAACAACTGACGGACCAGCAGAAGCGGTTCCAGGCGACCAAGATGGCCATCCACGCCGCGATGGTCGACCGTATCGACCGCGAGATCAGCCGAGTGCTGGATCAACTGAAGGCGATGAGCCATTACGAGAACACGGTCATCTTCTTCGTCTCCGACAACGGCGCCAGCGCCGAGCAGATGATCCGGGCAGACGGACACAACCCTTCGGCGCCGCCGGGGTCGGCGAAGTCGTTCCTTTGCCTCGGGCCGGGCTGGTCCACGGCCTGTAACACGCCCCTGCGCCTGCACAAGGTGTGGGTGCATGAAGGCGGCATCTCCTCGCCGCTCATCGTCCACTGGCCCGCGGGCATCCGGGCGCGCGGCGAGCTGCGCCGCGACACCTGCCACTTCATCGACCTGGTGCCGACGCTCCTGGAGCTCGCCGGCGGGCGGCGGCCGGAAACGTCGGATGAGAAGCCGGTTCCCCCGCCGCCCGGGGTCAGTCTCGTGCCGGCCTTCGCGAGCGACGGCGCTGTCGCTCGCGAGTTCCTCTGGTGGTACCACGAGGGCAATCGCGCCATCCGGATGGGCGACTGGAAACTGGTGGCCGAGGGCGCCAAGGGACCGTGGGAGCTCTACGATATGCGCACCGACCGCTGCGAATCCAATAACCTGGCCGACAAGAATCCCGAAAAAGTGCGGCAACTCTCCGAGCGGTGGACTCGCTGCTCGGAGGAGTTCCGTCTCTTGGCCACCAGCGACCGCGCGGCATCAGCCGGTGGCAAGTGAGCGCCCCAAGAGGGCGGAACAGGTCAGTCCCGAAGGCCCTCCTTATCAGCCGGCCGCCGGGTCTACTTGGTGAGTTTGACCCAACGCAGGTTCACCGCCTTCCGGGTCGTCGCATCCCGGGCACATGCTCTGACCATCTGAACGCCGACCTGCTTGACCTCGATGACGCCCAGCTGGGACTCGGTCAACTTATCCCGGTGGGTACGCAGAGTCACCGGGGTGTCGGGTCTGAGGCCGGCGCGGCACGCACAGGCTCTGAAGCGGAGGTGGCCCGGAACGGGCGATCGGCGGACCGCGAGATGAGTCCGGCCACCTGGAGCCTCTGAAGAGCATCCGCATAGGCTTCGTCCTCCTGCTCCAACCGAGGCGCCTTGAGAGCGTCCCTGAAGAACAGGTACATCAGCCGCTGGTAGATGGCTCGGTGCTCCTCCGTGCTGGGGCCGCAGGCAAGCTGCC
>CAYGZE010000031.1:0-16807 GCA_964354185.1 uncultured Anaerolineales bacterium
ATGGTGTCCTGGTTGTCGACGCCCATGACCAGGCGCGAGACCGGCTTCTCGAGGTGCGGGATGCGGCCATACGTCATCCGGCCGCCGGGGCGGACTCGCAGGGGCCGGCGGTGGACGGTCGGCACGGCGCCGGGCTTCTCGCACTCGTAGACGAGTCCGATCTCGGACCGCCAGCGGTCGAGCGCCCGCATGTTGCCCAGGGTGTCGTCCCACGACATGGCGGGCGCGGACGCCTGCCGCGCCGCCAGGTGCTTCGCCACCGTGTCGGCCTCGATGCCGTAGAGCCACTCGGCGGTCTCGACGACGATCTCCTCGGGCTTCTCGGCGCCGTTCTTGTGGACGAGGATGCGGGTCGAGCCGCCCTCGCGGGCGGGGATCCACGGCCACGGGACGACCAGGTGTCCCGCGGTGCCGTAGACCTCGATCGTGTTGTCCTGGTTGACGGAGACGCCCGCCGCGACCTGGGCGAGGATGTCGCCCGGGAACCGCAGCGACGCCACCGCCCACTCGTCGACGCCCGTGGCGCCCAGGTGGCCGCACGCCTTCACCTCGATCGGCTCGGCGAAGTCCCGGCCCAGGGCGGCGCCCGCCAGGAGCCTCGCGGCCGAGACGGGGTAGCCGCCCACGTCCAGGATGCCGCCGCCGCCCAGGGCGCTGGCGAAGAGGCGGCCCTCGGGGTTGAAGCCCGCGTGAAAACTGAACGTCGCCTTGATGACGCGGACCTCGCCCACCGCCCCGCTGCGCACCAGGTCCACCAGCCGCGCCGTCTGCGGGTGGCATCGATACATGTACGCTTCCATGAGGAAGACGTCGTGGCGCAAGGCCGCCTCGATCATGGCCATCGCCTCGTACTGGTTGAGGCCGATGGGCTTCTCGCAGAGGACGTGCTTGCGGGCCTCGGCGGCCTTGACGGCCCACTCGGCGTGCATCGGGTGGGGCGTAGCGACGTAGACGGCCTGGACGGCCGGGTCCGCGAGGAGCGCCTCGTAACTGCCGTGGCGGCGGGGGATGCCGAACTCGTCGGCGAAGGCGTCGGCCTTGGCCTTGGAGCGGCTTCCGACGGCGACGACGCGGCCGGTTCGCGAATGCGCCACGCCGCGCGCGAACGCCTTGGCGATGCCCCCGGCGCCCAGGATGCCCCACGGAAGTTGGTCGGCCATCGTGTCCGGCTCCTTGTGGTTGAGCGGGTCCCCGCCGGTCGGCCTAGGCTGTGCCGGCGGCGCGCTTCCTCCTGAGCACCAGGCCCGCCGCCAGCGCCGCCACGAGCGCGAGGATCGCCAGCGTGACCAGGTGGCCCCAGGTCGGGCGGAAGACGAAGTCGAGCACCGGGCCCAGGATCGGAAGGATGGGCTTCGCGCCGGTGAAGTACAGGTAGACGCTCGCGATGACCGAGAGGATGACGACCGTGTGGACGACGTCCCACTTGTTCCAGGTCTTGCGGACCTCGGCCTTGCCCTCGGCGGCGACGGTGGCGTAGGTCAGGCCCGCCACCTTCTCGGGCGCGGGCCTGGGCCCGAGGAGGCTCACCACGACCATGATGGCGACGCTCACCGCAAAGAGGATCAGGCAGAAGTAGAGCCACTGGAACTGGCCGAACGCCAGGACGAAGCCCGGCAAACTGGCGCTCACCGACTCCAGCCCCGCCAGGACCTGGGCCGCGAGTTTGGCCATCCCCAGCACGAAGCCGCACACCAGGCCCGTCACCGCGCCCGTGCCGTTGACGCGCCGGGCAAAAACGCCCAGGAAGAACGCGGCCGTGATCGGCGGCGCCAGGTAGGCCTGCACCTTCTGAAGGTACTCGTACAGGGCACCCGAGACGTGCAGCATGACGGGGATCCAGGCGATGCCCAGGACGACGACGACGGCGGTGGCGATGCGGCCGACGCGCACGAGCGTCTGCTCCGAGGCCTGCGGATAGAGTTTCTCATATACGTCGATCGTGAAGAGCGTGCTGCACGAGTTGAAGAGCGTCGAGAGGCTGCTCATGAGGGCCGCCAGCAGGCCGGCGACCACGAGGCCGCGCAGGCCCGGCGGCAGCAGGGCCTGGACGAGGGCCGGAAACGCCTGGTCGGGGTTGTCGAGCGCCAGTTTGCCCGACTTCGCCAGGGCGAAGGCGATCATGCCGGGCACGATGAAGATGAAGACGGGCGTCAGTTTCAGGTAGGCCCCCCAGATCGTGCCGCGCCGCGCCTGAGTCATGTTCCGGGCCGCCAGGGTCCGCTGGACGATGTACTGGTCGGTGCACCAGTACCACAGGCCGACGATCGGGGCGCCGAAGAGGATCCCCGCCCACGGGAAGTCGGGGTCGCTGGCCGGCCGCCACAGGTTGAAGTACTCGCTGCCGCACAGTTCGCGCAGTCGGTCCCAACTGCCCAGCGTCTGGAGGCCGATGACGGTGATGCAGAGCGAGCCGGCGATGAGGACGAAGGCCTGCATGGCGTCGGTGTAGACGTCGGCCCGCAAGCCGCCGAAGATGGTGTAGATGCCCGTCAGGATGACGACGCTGACGGCCCCCACCCAGAAACTGCTCAGGGCGCCGAAGGTGCCGTCGGGCAGCAGCGTCTGGAAGACGATGCCCCCCGCGTACACCGTCACGCTGACCTTCGTGAAGATGTACGCCACGAGGCTGACGAGCGAGAGGATCCAGCGAGCCGTGGCGTTGTAGCGGCGCTCGAGGAACTCGGGCATCGTGTAGACGGCGGCCCGGCTGTAGAACGGCACGAACACCCAGCCCAGGACCAGAAGGCACCAGGCGTGGAGTTCATAGTGGGCCATCGCGACGCCGCTCTTGGCCCCGGCCCCGGCCAGGCCCACCAGGTGTTCCGAGCCGATGTTCGAGGCGAAGAGCGACCCGCCGATGACGAACCAGCCGAGGTTGCGGCCGGCGAGGAAGTAGTCGGTCGACGACTTCTGCTGCCGCGCCGACCACCACACGACCGCCGCCAGGCCCGCGAAGTAGGCGCCGATCACGACCCAGTCCAAGGGGCCGAGTCCCGTCATGTCGTGCCTCCGCCGTCCCAGGTCGTCCGGAGCCGCGCGCGCCGCCGGCGGGGCCTCGCCCCGGCCCGCGGCCGCCCCATTCTGCCGACGCGGCCGCGCGATGTAAAGACGAAACGCCCCCTCCCCAAGCCCCGTGCGCCCTGGGCCCGTCAGGGAAACCGGACGCGGCTGCCCTCGCGCAGGGCCGCCGTCGGATAGAGCGTTCCTCGCCACATGACGCCGCCCCGCCGCCGACCCACGATCCCCGCCCGGATGAACGCCACGGCGTTGACGACCGCCGCCGCGGGGCCCAGCAGGCCGGGCAGGACCCGTGTGCCCGCCCATCGGGCCAGGCCCGTTGCCGAGACGACCAGCGCCAGGGCCACAGCGATCCCCGCGTACCCGGCCCACCGCGTCTCGGGCCACAGGAGGAACACCGGGCAGACCACCGGCGACGTCTCCAGGATGAGCATGGCCGCGCCCAGCACGACCGCCCGCAGGGCGCTGAACCGGCACACGGCCGAGAAGGCCTTGTCGGCCCCGCGCATCGCCTCGCCGAGCGAGTGGTACCACGCGAGGCCGAGGCTGTCGAAGGCTGCCACGACGCCCTGCCGCGCGCCCGACCGCATCAGGAGGAGGCCCAGCCCCATGTCGTCGGCCACCTCCATCCGCAGCCACGCGAAGCCCCCGGCGGCCTCGAGCGCCGACCGCCGGACCAGGTTGAACGCCCCGATGCCCAGGTAGGCCCCCGACCCCTGGCGCCCCACCGCCCACGGCCGCGTCGCCATCAGGAACTGCCGGATGAAGGACGCGACGACCGCGCTCAAGGCGAGGGCCGTCGGCCACAGGCGGGGCAGGGCGGTCAGGTGGTCGAGCCGCTCGGCCTCGCACCAGGCGACCGCCCGGCGGAGCGCCCCGGGCTCGAAGTGGATGTCGGCGTCCGTGAAGAGCACGAGCGCGCCGGTCGACGTGCGGAAGCCGCGCTCCAGGGCGTGGACCTTCCCGAGCCAGCCCTCGGGCAGGTCCGCGACGTGCAGCGCCCGGACGCGCGGGTCCTCGGCCGCCAGCCGATCGACTATCGCCCCCGTCGCGTCCGCCGACCGGTCGTCCACCAGGACGATCTCCAGGTCGGGATAGTCCTGGGCAAGCAGGGTCCGCGCGGCCGCCTCGAGGTGGGCTGCCTCGTTGCACGCGGGGACGACGACGGTCAGGCGCGGCCACGGGTGCGGCTCCGGCGGCGCGAGCCGCTCCAGGTGCCGGACGCCCCGGCGCAGGCGGACGACGCCCCAGACCGTCCGCAGCCAGTAGAGCAGGCTGACGGCGACGTAGGTGATGAGCGAGGCGGTCAGCATCGGCCCATCATGGCGTCCCCCCAGCCCGACGTCAAGGAAGCCTCCGCGCGGGCACCGCGCCGTGGCGGCCGCCGGTTTGCCCTTCCGAAAACCCGGCCGGCAGGGCATACTGGGAGGGCACGCGAGAGGAGCCGACCATGGCAGCGAAGCGGGCATGGGACGCGGCGGCCAAGGACGTCTGGGTCCTCGACGGCGCCTGGGGCACCGAACTGGCGAAACTCGGCCTACCCGCCGGCGTCGCCCCGGAACTCTGGAACGCGGAGCGGCCGGAGGTCGTCGAGCAGGTCGCGCGCGGCTACGTGGAGGCGGGGGCCGACGTCATCCTGACGAACACGCTGGGCGGGACGCGCGTGGCGCTCGCCCGCCACGGCCTGGCGGACCGGACGGAGGAACTCAACCGCTTGGCGGCCGCGATCTCCTGCCGCGCTGCCGCCGGCCGCGCCTTCGTCTTCGCCTCCGTCGGGCCGACGGGCGAGATGCTCGAACCGCTCGGCGCGGCGACCGAGGACGGCCTCGCCGACGCCTTCGCCGAGCAGATGGCCGCCCTCCTGGCGGGCGGGGCCGACGGCTTCTGCATCGAGTCGATGAGCGACCTGGGCGAGGCCCTGGCCGCCCTGCGGGCCGCGCGGCGCGTCGGCGGCGACCGGCCCGCCGTCGTCTCGATGACCTTCGCCCGCGGGGCCCGCGGCTACGCCACCATGATGGGCGTCAGGCCGGAGCAGGCGGCCCGGGCCCTCACGGAAGCGGGCGCCGATATCGTCGGCTCGAATTGCGGCAACGGGATCGCCAACATGGTCGAGGTGGCACGGCTGATGCGCGGCGCGACCGACCGGCCCCTGTGGATGAAGGCGAACGCGGGCGTGCCGGAACTGGTGGGCGGCCGCACCGTCTTCCGCGAGACGCCCGAGGCGATGGCCGCCCACGTCCCCGCCCTCATCCAGGCCGGGGCCGCGCTCATCGGCGGGTGCTGCGGCACCACCCCCGACCACATCCGCCGCATCGCCGAGGCGGTGCGCCGGGCGGGAGGGCGCCCGCCCCGGCGGCAGGGATGACCGGACTTGCCAGGCGCGGGGCGTTGTGTCATACTGCCGCGGGAGGTGTGACATGGGGACGGCCGTTGCCGTGGACCGCACGCAGATTGCCGCGTTCTGCCGGCGCCACCGCATCCGCAAACTGTCGCTGTTCGGCTCGGTTCTACGCAGCGATTTCGGCGCGGCGAGCGACGTGGACGTTCTCGTGGAGTTCGAGACGGGCCACCGGGTCGGCCTGATCCGGCTGGCGGGGATCGAGCGGGAACTCTCGGCCCTCCTGGGGCGAAAGGCCGACCTGCGCACCCCCGCCGACCTGAGCCGGTACTTCCGCGAGGAGGTCGTTGCCGGGGCTGCGGTGCAATATGAGAAAAGATGACGCCATCCGGCTTCGCCACATGCTCGAGGCGGGGCGGGAGGCCCTGGCCTTCGCTGCCGGCCGCGGGCGCGCGGACCTTGACCGGAATCGCATGCTCGTCCTGGCGCTGGTGAAGTGCCTTGAGATCATCGGCGAAGCCGCGGCCAAAGTGGGCGACGACACGCGGGCCCTGTGCCCCGCGCTGCCCTGGGCCGACATCGTCGGGATGAGGAACCGGCTCATCCATGCCTACTTCGACATCGACCTCGACCGCGTCTGGGACACCCTACGCGAGGACCTGCCGCCCTTGGTCGGCGAACTGCAGAAGATCCCGACGAGCGACGACGGGCCGTCGCCGGCGTCCCCCCGTGGGTGAGCGAAGGAGGCATCCGGGGTCATGGCGCAAGCGGCCCGCGCGCTGACGGACGCCCGGAACGTGCTCGTCGTCGGCGCGGGGCCCGCCGGGATGACGGCGGCCCTGGCGGCCGCCGAGGCGGGCGCCCGCGTCGTCCTCCTGGAGCACCTCGACCGCCTGGGCGCGAAACTCCTCGCCACGGGCGGCGGGCGGTGCAACCTGACGACCACGCTCCCGGTGCCCGAGATCATGGCCCGCTTCGGGCGGCAGGGCCGCTTCATGGCACCCGCGCTGGCGGCCCTCGGCCCCGCGGCCCTGCGGGCGCTCCTCGCGTCGCTCGGCGTCCCGACCCACGCGCCCGACGGCCTGCACGTCTATCCTGCGTCGGAGTCGGCCCGCGACGTCCGCAAGGCCCTCCAGCGGCGGCTGCGGGACCTGGGCGTCGAGGTCCGCACGGCCGTCCGCGCCGCCGGACTCTGGATCGACGGGGGCCGGCTCGCGGGCCTTGTGACCGCGGGCGCCGGCCGCGTGCGCGCTGGCCGCGTGATCCTTGCCACGGGCGGGCGGAGTTACCCCGACCTGGGCGCCACCGGCGACGGCTACGACCTGGCCCGCGCGGCGGGCCACGCCATCGTCGAGCCCGTGCCGGCCCTCGTGCCCCTCTTGACGCGCGAGGCCTGGCCGCGCGACCTCGCGGGCGTCGCCGTCCCGGCGGCGCGGGTGTGGATTGACCTCCCGCGGGCCGGCCGCGCTGGCTCCCGGGGCGACCTCCTCTTTACACACCGCGGCCTCTCAGGCCCTGCCGTGCTCGACCTCTCGGGCGACGTGGCGGCGCTGCTGGTGCGGCGGCCGACCGTGCCGATCTGCCTCAACCTCGCGCCGGGCACGAGCGAGGCCGACTGGCTCGCGCGGCTCGACGGGTGGACGGCCGAGGGCGGGGCGAAGACGGTCGCCGCGCTCCTGGCGACCCGTGTGCCGCGCAGGCTGGCGGGCGCGCTCTCGGGCCTGGCGGGGGTGGGCCCATCCGTGCGGCCGGGGCAGGTGCCGCGCGCGGCCCGGCGGGCGCTCGCCGCCGCCCTGGCGGGCGTGCGGCTGGAAGTGACGGGCACGGAGGGCTTTGAGCGGGCGATGGTGACACGCGGCGGCGTCGCCCTGAAGGACGTGGACCCGGCGACGCTCCAGAGCCGCCACCTGCCGGGCCTCTTCTTCGCCGGGGAACTCCTCGACCTCGACGGCCCCTGCGGCGGCTTCAACCTCCAGTGGGCCTTCTCAAGCGGGTACCTGGCCGGCCGCGCGGCCGCGCGGTGATGCCCGCCGCGGAGGGCACGGCGGTCCGGTCAGGCCTCTTCGCCCTTGACGACGGCGGGGATGGTCTTCCAGCCGAGGTGGCGGCAGGCCTCCAGCCGCAGGTGGCCGGCCACGACGTCGTAGAGCTCGCCGTCGGGGGCCTTGACGACGACGACGGGCTGGAGGAGCCCCACGCCGGCGATGCGCTGGGCGAGCATCTGGACGTCGGCAGGCTCGGGCGCCGGTCCGCTCGACCGGATGCGCTCGATCTCGATGTCGCGGATCTGGCGCGTGTCCTCGTCGCGCGGGATGTCCGCCTCCTTGCGGTCCGTGCCCGCGCGGTAGGAGTAGACGAAGGGGATGGCCACGTCGACGCGCCGCGTCTTCTGGATATCCTCAAAGATACGCTTGGTCAGCCGGTACGAGATCTCGGCCCGGTCCTTGACGCGCGCCTGGTACCGGAGGCGCAGGTACACCCCATAGTCGTACAGGTCCGACCGGATGTAGGGCCGGACGTGCGTCGTCTCGACGATCTCGTGGGTGAGTTCCTCGGCGGCCCGCAGCAGGATCCGCTCGGCCTCGTTCCAGTCGGAGTCGTAGGTGATGCGGACGACGACCTCGTCCAGCATGTAGGGTGCCTCCTGCGTCACCGTGTAGTTGATGACCACCTGGCTGAAGAGCATGGCGTTGGGGACGAGGATGTGCCGCCCGACGGCCTCCTCGCTCCCGATCGACCCGCCCACCTGGTCCAGCACCGTGTACATCACGCCGATGTCCACGATGTCGCCCGTCAGGCCGAGGGTGGGGAACTGGACGCGGTCGCCCATCCGGAACGGCCGCTTCAGCGACACCAGCACCCAGGCCGCGAACCCGCTCACCGGGGCCTGGAGCGACCAGCCCAGGAGCATCCCGCCGAACAGGCTGAAGGCCGCCGCGAAGGCCGCCAGTTTCCCCAGCCCGTACGCCATCGCCAGGACCATCGCCAGCACCGCCACGAGGCGGTAGAGGCGGCCGATCATCGTCCCCTCGACGGGCGGCCGCTTCAGGCGGGCCAGGACGGCGTGCGTCCCCAGGGTGAACACCTCGGCCAGGGCCAGGATGCCTGCCAGGACCGCAATCAGCCCTGGCACCGTCAGGCCCCCGTCCAGCACGGCCCAGCCCGACCCCAGGTGCTCGACGCCCAGGGCCGCCCCGCCCAGGACGATCCAGACGCCCAGGAGGATCAGCGTCCGCATGCGGTGTCTCTTCGGCATCGTGGGACTCCGCGGCGCTCGTCTCGCGCCGCAACGCCCGCCATCAGAAAGCGCCGCCGCGCGATTGTCAAGGCCCGGCGGACGCCGTCCGCCCTGCCGCCCGCGGGGGCAAGGAACGTCGGCGGGCAAGGGCCCGACTCGCTACACCCGCACGCCGTCCGTCCGGGCGTAGCGCTCGAGGTACCGGTCGCGGAAGCCCGCCCAGACGAACATGGTCCCCAGGACGAGGCCCGCCAGGAACCCGCCCACGTGGGCCCACAGGGCGACGCCGACGTACGCCTTCAGGCCCGTCGCCTCCAGAACGGTCGCCAGGGCGATCTGGATGGCGAACCAGATGCCGATGGCCATCCGCGCGCTCGTCGACACGCGGTAGTACGGGATGAAGAAGACCAGGTCCGTCTTCGCGCCGGGGAAGAGCACCAGGTACAGGCCCATCAGGCCGCTGATCGCGCCGCTCGCCCCGACGCACGGGACCGTCGACGCCGCGTTGAACGCCCACCAGAGGGCCGCCCCGCACGCCCCGCACAGCAGGTACACCGCCACGAAGAGGATCGGCCCCAGCAGGTCCTCGACGTTGTCGCCGAACATCCAGAGGAAGAAGAGGTTGCCGAGGAGGTGGAGGAGGCTCACGTGGAGAAACATCGACGTGAAGACCGTCAGCATCGACGGCCGCGCGGGCACGAATCCCAGGTTCTCCAGGACCGCCTCCTGGGCGCCCGGGGCCGCCAGCGCCAGGAAGATGAGCGCGTTGGTCGCGACCAGGAGGTAGACGCCCCACGACGTCGCGTGCACCGGGTTGTCGCGTTCGATCGGGATGGCGAACATGCGGCAAGCCCCCCCGGAGGCGGCCCCCCGCCTGGCAGTGTGCCGCCGTCGTCCCCGGGGCGGCCCCCTGCCTCGGCCGGACGCCTCACTCCGTCGCCTTCGGCGCCTCCGTCGGCCGGTCGTCGAACGCGATGTCGTCGACGTACAGGTTGAACTTGATCTCTTCCTGGCACGGGACCGAGACGTTGAACTCCCACGCCTTCTTCGCGTCGAACTCGGTCTTCTCGCCGTACAGGTCCGCCAGGGGGATGACGACCTCGTGCCACTTGCCGTCCCACAGCCCGGGGCAGTAGCGGAGGAGGTCCGCCTCGCCGGTCCCCTTGCCGCCGCCGTTCGACGAGGTGAGGCGGACCTTCGGCCACGCCTTCTCCGGCTTCTTGTCGCCGCCGAACTTGACCCAGAACGACAGGTTCCTGTAGCCGCTCACGTCGGTGCCGGCGTCGGCCGGCCACCAGCCGTGCCAGTTCCAGCCGCCGCCGACCCAGTCCTTCCCCTCCGCGTGGACCTCCAGCGCGTTCTTCCCCCCGTAGACCTCCGCCGACTGGACCTGGATCGTCGTCGTCTCCGGCTTCGCCCACGCCTTGCCCCCCGCGATGCCCTCGCCGTCCCACGCGATGAGTTTCTTCATGAGCGACGTCTGAAGGCCCTCGGGCAGGTCATACCGCGCGATCGCCAGGTCCGACTTCTTGTCGGTCATCCGCGAGATGAAGAAGGCGTTGCGCTTCTCGTTGTAGGCCCAGGCGCCCGGCGCGAACGGCATCGGCGGGCTGCACGGTTTCCACGTTGCCGCCCCGTCCGTCGACAGGTAGAGTTGGCTCCCCACGGGGGCGACCAGGCGCCCCCCGGGCAACTCGATGGGCGTCTTCTTCACCGGGCCCGGCACCTCCGTCCACGTCTTCCCCTTGTCGGTGCTCTTCAGGAGGCCCCGGTCCCAGAGGATCGCCCAGTAGATCGTCCCGTCGGAGGCCGCCAGGGGCGTCCCGGCCGTGCCGATCTCGGAGACCTGCTGCCACGTCTGCCCCGCGTCCTCCGTCCGGTAGATGCCCTGCGAGTGCCCCTGCTGCCACCCCGCCGTGTTGACGACGTACGTCTTCGCGTCGATGAGGATGGGATTCGTGCTGTGGTTCGATCTCTCCGGCAGGCCCTCGCCGATGTTCCGCCAGGTCTTGCCCCCGTCCGAGGACCGGGTCACGCTGCGGATCTTCTCGTGCAGGCCGATGAGCAGGTTCTTCCGCTCCGGGTCGGCGAAGTCGATCGCCAGCCCGTCCACGTGGACGATCGGCCCGAGCCGCTCGAATGTCTTGCCGCCGTCGGTCGTCTTGAACACGCCCGGCCCGTAATTCCCGCTCTCCCAGAAGGTCTTCGCGTCCTTCGGGTCGAACAGGATGGCGTAGGGCCGGTTCGTGATCTTGGCGGGCCCGTCGCCGCCCAGCGGCGTCCACGTCTGGCCCCCGTCGGTCGAGGACCACAGGCCCTTCTCGCTCACCCCCGCGATCACCTCGTCGGCCCCGGGAACGCAGGCGATCGTGCAGACCCCCGCGTAGCCCCACGTGCCGCCGCCGACGTTGTTCGTCACATTGACCCAGGCGGCCTCGGGTGAGGTTTCGGCGGCGGCTGCGCCCGAGGCCATCAAGGCGGCCGCGAGGAAAAGGGCCCGGCTCGCCGACGGGCTTCCCCGCCGCGCTCGTGTCCGCAGGGCAGGAAGGGGCAAGGACTGACCGTAGGGCGCCATCCTGGGCCTCCGTTCCGGGTGCGATGGCCGCAGTGCGGGACGGCAGACCAGGTCCCGCCTGCCGCCGCCTCACTCACGCCCCCCCTCGCCTCGTGCCCCGCCTACTGGTTCTTCACCGTGACGCCCGGCCAGCCATCCGTCCGGAAGGGCGACGCCGGCAGGCCCTCTTTATTATAAAGGTTGCACTCGGGGTTGTTCGACCAGGCGTACCGGACGGCCGCCGGCTTCGGGACGTCGGGGCTCCCGACGAGGACCGTCTTGCCGTCGATCCGGGCGTCGGCCCAGACGAACTTCTGGTCGTCGCCGGCGACGGCGAAGCCGACGAGTTTGTCGCCCTTGGCCACCAGGCCGCCGCCCGTGTGGTCGAACGCGAGGCGGACCTTGCCGTCCTCGACTTTCATGGACTTGTACATCGGGCCGCTATAGACGAGGTCCTCGCCGTAGGCGACCTTGCGGGCTGCCAGGGCCAGCCGCCCGCCCACGTCCTGCTTGTTCTTGGGGTGGATGTCGGCCGCGTCGCCGATGTCGATGATGACGGCCATGCCGGTCTTCGGGAGGCGGAGGGTCATCGTCTGGGCCTCGCGCAGTTCCGCCCAGTCGCTCGCGACGGGCTGGGCGTTGCGCGGGGTGAAGTTCGCCAGTTGGACGAAGAAGAACGGGAAGTCGCCCTGGCCCCAGGCGCGGCGCCAGTCCTCGATCATGGCGGCAAAGAGGTCTCGGTACTGGTAGGCGCGGCTGGCGTTCGACTCGCCCTGGTACCAGATGGCGCCGCGGATGCCGAAGGGGACGATCGGCCGGATCATCGCGTTCCAGAGGCCGCTCGGGAGCCAGGGGTTGTTGACGTCGGCGGGGGCCTGCGGCTGCGCGGGCCGATGGCCGTCGCCGATGGTGGACTCCACAAGGTACCGCCACTTGCCCGCCAGGGAGACGGCGTCGCCGCCCGCCTCGGGCTTCAGGTTCAGGTCTTGCGCGGCCCCGGTCATGCCGCCGCCCAGGTAGTTGTCGAAGACGCGGACGGCGATCGTGGCCTTGCCGGCCTTGACGAGGTCGCCGGGCACCTTGTACTTGCGCGGCGTCTGCTACCAGTTGGGCGTCTCGGGGCCGATGGCGCCGATCTTGGCGCCGTTGAAGTAGGTCGTATCGTAGTCGTCGATCGCCCCGAGGGAGAGGGTGAGGTCCTTGTCGGCCCACGCCTCGGGGATCTCCACGTCGCGGCGCATCCAGACCGCCCCGTCGAGGTCCAGGCCCTGGTCCTCCCACTTGCCGGGGACGTCGATCTCCTTCCAGTCCGCGACGTCGTGGGCGGGATCGGCGTAGCCCTTCTCGAAGCCGGTGTTGCCCGGGTCCTTGCCCGTTTCCTCCCACGCCTTCATCTTGGCCTCGTACTCGGCCTTGTCCTTGGCGGCGTCGGGGCCGGGCAGTTGGTAGCGGTCGGCGATGGGCTTGAACTTGGCGCGGAGGGTCTCCAGCGTGGTCCACGACTCGGCGGGCGTCCCGCCCCAGGAGGTGTGGATGAGGCCCTGCGGCACCTTCTCGGCCTTCCAGAGGTCGCGCCCGAAGAAGTAGCCGGCGGCCGAGAAGCCGCCCACCGTCTCGGGGGCGCACAGGACCCACGAGCCCTGACAGTCGTCCAGGGGCGTCGGCGACACCTTCTTGGCGACCGTGAACAGGCGGACCTCGGGGTACTTCGCCTCGGCGATCTCCTGGGCGGCGTTCATGGAACTGCCGACGCTCATCTCCATGTTCGACTGGCCGGAGCAGACCCACACGTCGCCGGCGAGGACGTCGGCGATCTTGATCGTGTTCTTCCCGGCGACGGTCATCTCGAGCGGGCCGCCCGCCTTGACGGCCGCCAGGCTCACCTGCCACCGGCCGTCGGCGTCGGCCTTGGCCGAGGCCCTGCGGACGCCGAGGATCACCGTGACCTTCTCTGCCGGGTCGGCCCAGCCCCAGACGGGGATCTTCTGGTCCCGCTGGACGACCATGTGGTCGCCGAAGATGGCGGGCAGCCTGACGTCGGCGTCCGCCCCCGTCGCCGCCGCCAGGACCAGTCCGAGTGCCAGCACGCCGCCTGCGCGTCTCGTCCACCGCATGGGAAGCCTCCTTGGTTCTCCGGATGGGCGGAGCGCGCTCCCGCGCGCCGCCTGGCATTTGTACCTATGCCTGAGCCATACTCTAGAGCCGGCCCTCGCGCTTGGCCGTGATGTAGTTCATGCAGTACTCGTCCTCGCCCGTGAGGCACGCGGCCGCGCGGACCGTCGCCATGAGGTCGGGCTCCAGCGGGTCGACGATGGCCGCCGCCAGGCCCGCCCCGGCCGCCATGGCCAGGAAGGTCCGGTTCAGGTGCCGCCGGTCGGGCAGGCCGAAGGAGACGTTCGAGAGGCCGAGGATCGTCCCTGTGCCGCCCCGGCGACGGATCTCGCCGATCATCTGAAGGCACTGGGCCGCCTGCGCGGGGTCCGTCGCCACCGGCCGCACAAGCGGATCGATATAGATGCGCTCGCGCGGGACGCCGGCCCGGTCGGCGGCGGCCAGGATCCGCTCGATCGCCCGCCACCGGTCGGTGCACGAGGCGGGCATCCCCGCGTCGTCCATCGCCAGGGCCACGAGGTGCGTCTGGAACTCGGCCGCCAGGGGCAGCATCGACTCCAGGCGCCCCGTCTCGCCGCTCACGGAGTTGAGGAACGCCGAGCCCCGGGGCAGCCGCGCAAGGCCCGCCCGCGCAGCCTCGGGATTGGCCGTGTCGATCGAGAGGGGCTTGTCCGTGACGGCGCGGACCGTGTCGACGGCCCAGGCCATGAGGTCCCGCTCGGTCGCCGGCGCCAGCGCCGTGTTCACGTCGATGAAGTCGGCCCCCGCCTCGGCCTGGCGCCGCGCCTCGTCCTGGAGGAACGCGCGGTCGCGGGCCGCCAGCGCCGCCCCGACCTTCTTGCGTGTCGCGTTGATCCGCTCGGCGATGATGAGCATGGTCGACGCCGTCCGCCTCCCGTGCCAGGGCCTTCCGTGCCGCCGGCGGCGTCCGCGACCGCCGCCCCTGCGGCATGGGGTGCCATTGTACCGGCCGGCCGCGAAATGGCCACCGAAACCCGTCGCCCGGCCCCGCGCGTCTTCTCGCCCTTGACCGGCGCCCCTCGGCCGTATAACCTTGCGGCGCCGGACGAGGGCGAGACCACGGACCAGGGGCCGCGCAGGCCGCGGCCCCGCACGAGCGGGCGGAGGTGGGCGATGATCTTTCGGACGGGGCGGGACGGCGCGTATCGGTCGGGTTCCGACGGTCGGTCGCTCGGGCGGCGCGACCTCCTGAAGACGGTCGTGGGTGGGGCGGCCGTCGCCGCCGCCATCGGCATCGCGCGGTCGGCCTTCGCCGAGGCCGCCGCCGCGCCCAAACCGCTCAAGGGCCGCATCAAGCAGGCCGTCTCGCGCTGGTGCTACGGCAAGATCCCCATGAAGGAGTTCTGCAAGGCCTGCGCCGACATGGGCATCCAGGCCATCGACCTCGTCGGCCCCGGCGACTGGCCCGTCATCAAGGAGGCCGGCCTCGTCGCCACCTGCACGCCCACCCACAGCCTCTCCGACGGCCTGAATCACAAGGAGAACCACGAGAAGTGCCTCCCCGCCATTCGCAAGGCCATCGAGGAGACGGCCGCGGCCGGCTTCCCCACCGTCGTCTGCTTCTCCGGCAACCGCAAGGGCATCTCCGACGAGGAGGGGGCCGCCAACTGCGTCGAGGCCCTGAAGCAGGTCGCCGGCCTCGCCGAAGAGAAGAAGGTCACCCTCGTGATGGAACTCCTCAACTCCAAGCGCGACCACGGCGACTACCAGTGCGACCACACCCGCTGGGGCGCCGAGGTCTGCAAGAAGGTCGGTAGCCCGCGCGTCAAACTCCTCTACGACATCTACCACATGCAGATCATGGAAGGCGACCTCATCGCCACCATCCGCGAGAACATCCAGTACATCGGCCACTTCCACACGGGCGGTGTCCCGGGGCGGAACGAGATCGACGAGACGCAGGAGATCAACTACCCGGCCGTCATGCGGGCCATCGCGGACGCCAAGTTCGACGGCTACGTCGGGCACGAGTTCGTGCCGAAGCGCGACCCCCTGACGAGCCTCCGCCAGGCCGTCGCCCTCTGCGACGTCTGAGCGGCCCGGCGGCCGCGCGGCTCCGCTCTGCCTCTGGGAGAGGGGGTCCGCGGCCAGGGGCCGGCGCCAGGGGGACCTGCCTTGGGCGAGGCCGGCGCGGCGAGCGTGTCCGGGGACGAGTGGCAGGCCGGCGCGCGGCTCGCCCTCGACGCCCTCGCCATGAAGCCGACGCGCGGCATCCCCGCGTGGATGATCCACCTGATGGACGCCGCCGACCTGGAGCACTTCGCCGGGCGCGCGCCCGGCGACTACCGCCGCGACGTCGAAGGCGTCTACCTCGACTTCCAGCGCCGCATCGGCACCTGCTTCATCGACCAGTACATCCCCGAGAACCCCCTCTCGATGACCGCGGGCGGGCTCGGGCCGGACGCGGCGCGCGGCCCGACGACCGGCGCCGTGGAGGCGGTCCTCGACGGGATGCCGATCCGGTCGCCCGAGGACGTGGTCGCCCACCTGGAGCGGCACGTCTTTCCGCGTCTGGAGCGCGAGGCGGCGGCCTGCGACCCGGACGACGCGGCAGCGCGGGCGGCCCTCCTGGAGGGCGAGCGGGCCGTCCAGCGCCGCTTCGGCACCGGCCTCCTCAAGGTGCCCTACGCCGGCGGGTTCGGCGCGATGCCGTGCCTCCGCTACTACGAGTATGGGTACGCGAGTTACTTCATGGGCTTCGCCCTCTGGCCCGAGGTCATGGAGCGCGACTTCGCCCTCCAGGCCGACTTGGCCGCCCGGACCAACGCCCTGGCCGCCCGCGCCATCGTCGACGGCGGCCTGCCGCGCGTCGTCCGCCTCGACCACGACATGGCCGATTCGCGCGGCACGCTGGTCGACGTCCGCGCCCTGGACCGTCTCTGGTTCCCCCCCTTCGCCCGGGCCGTCCGGCCGCTCCTGGAGGCGGGCGTGCGGCTGCTGTGGCACTGCGACGGCAACCTGATGGCGATGGTCCCGCGGCTCCTGGAGGCCGGCGTCGGCGGGTTCCAGGGGTTTCAGTATGAAGACGGCATGGACTACGAGCGGATCTGCCGCATGACCGACCGCCGGGGCGGGCCCCTGATGATCTGGGCCGGCGTCTCCGTCACGCGGACGCTCCCCCGGGGGACGCCGGCGGACGTGGCGGGGGAACTCGCGTGGCTCGTGCGGCGCGGGCCGACCGTGGGCCTCTGCCTCGGGGCGTCGAGCAGCGTCCTGCCGGGCGTCCCGCGCGAGAACCTCCGGGCCCTCTTCGACGGCCTCCGTCACTATCGGGAGGGCGGGTGCCCGTGACCCGCTTGCCCGCGCGGGGGCCGCGCGCCGCCCAAGCGGCAGAACCCGGGCCGCCCGGCGGGGTTCAAGGTTCCCAGAACGCGGGGCAAGGCTGCGCTGCCCGGAGGTGACCCATGCTGCGTCCGACCCGTCGGCAGTTCCTCCGGGGCGCGGCTGCCGCCTTGGCCGCGCCGTATCTGGTCACCTCGGCCGCCCTCGGCGCCGACGGCGTTGCCCCCGCGAGCGAGCGGATCAC